>CAMSTM010000158.1 GCA_947063675.1 uncultured Lachnospiraceae bacterium
TTTTTGCGGGAAATATGTCAATAAAAATGAAAAATTCCGCTGAAATCATTTTATAGCGGATTCCACATAAAACCAAAGGTTTTTTGTCAAATCCCGTTTGTCGAATGTCGAATTGGGTGGGGTAAAAGTCATCATAATCTAACAGCGGCACAGGCATCCATCAAATACAGAAAAGAAAAAGTCAGGAGCATTTGAAATGATGCATCCTGACTTTTCAATTTAAGGGCAGTAAGCGAAGCGTTCTGCCTACTGTTTGCCTGCAAATTTCCGCAAGCCGGGAGACAACGCTCCATCAGGCACAACCCCCGGGTGATTATTTAAATTTCACAGCGGTTCCGTAGGCCATCACCTCGGCGGCGCCCTGCATTACGGCGGCGGAAGCGTAGCGGATATTGATAACCGCATCGGCGCCCAGTCCGGCCGCTTCGTTTTCCATTCGCTTTGTGGCCAGCGCTCGGGCTTCGTTCATCATTTCCGTATAGGAGCCCAGCTCGCCGCCCACCAGAGTCTTTAATCCCTGAGTGATATCCCGTCCGATGTTTTTGGACTGGATGGTGCTGCCCTTAACCAGTCCCAGCATTTCCAGCTCTTTTCCTGTGATGTAATCGGTGTTTACTAAAATCATTACTATCTCCTCCTTATTTTATATCCAGTTCCGGCGGAACATCCAGCTGCGTCGGAACATATTTGCCGTCCTTCTTGCGCTGACGGACGCACTCAGATAAAAGGTATTCAATTTGTCCGTTGACGGAACGGAAATCATCTTCCGCCCAGGCTGCAATGGCATTATAGAGTTTGGTTGAAAGCCGCAGCGGAATCTGTTTTTTGCCTGAATCAGCCATATCAGTAGAGGCTGCCGGAATTTACCACCGGCTGTGCGTCGTGATTTCCGCAGAGAACCACCAGAAGATTGGAAACCATTGCCGCCTTGCGTTCCTCATCCAGCTCTACGATGTGATTCTCGTTTAAGCGCTCCAGTGCCATTTCAACCATTCCTACGGCGCCGTCAACAATCATTTTCCGTGCGTCAATGATGGCGGACGCCTGCTGCCTTTGCAGCATGACAGCGGCGATTTCCGTAGCGTAGGCAAGATAGGTGATTCTGGCTTCAATAATTTCCATTCCGGCTTCATCTACTCTCTTCTGAATTTCATCACGGATTCTTGCCGCCACTACATCGCTGGAGCCCCGAAGGCTACCGTCGTCGGCCACGCCGTCGCCTGTGGTATCCACGTTGGGAGCCATGTCGTAAGGATAAAGGCGGACGATGTCGCGCAGGGCGCTGTCGCACTGGAGGGAAAGGTATTCCTTATAGTTATCCACGTTGAACACGGCCTTTGCAGTATCGGTCACCCGCCATGTAACCGCGATACCGATATCCACGGGATTGCCGAGGCAGTCGTTGATTTTCTGGCGGCTGTTGTTCAGGGTCATGATTTTCAGGGAAATTTTGTTGGAGATGGTATTTCCCTGAGTTGACGTATTTCCTATGGTAAGGCTGTGAGGAGAGCCCACGTCGCCGCTCTGGCTGAGTCTGGTTCTGGCAGCCGGGTTCACGCTGGAGCAGAAGGGATTTACAAAGTAAAATCCGTCGCCCTTGAGGGTACCGACATACTTGCCGAACAGGGTGAGAACCAGCGCTTCCTGAGGCTTCAAAACATGAAGGCCGGTGAGAGGGAACCAGCCGATGACCGCAATGACGATACAGATGGCAAGGGGGATTCCGCTGGGATTCTCACGCTGCACATTCCACACAAAGAGCGCAATTATCAGCAGATAGAGCAAAAGAGTGGCAAGGAGAACCAGCATGCCGTGTTTTTTTTGGGTTAAAAGTTTTTCTTCCATATGTTTTCCTCTTTTCTATAGTATTTCCATTTGTTGGATTTATTTGATATCAAAATCATATCATATTGACAGCTGGATGTAAATAGAAATTCTTAAAAAATTTTTTAAATCCTATGGGAAACATTGCCTGTATATGATATGATTGACGGGGGAAAGCAAGCAGCCGGGGAATGAGGCCTGGTGAAACCATACGCTGTTTCGCGGAAAAGGAGAGGTATGGCAGAGAAGTATTATGCGGTAAAAAAAGGAATGAAGACAGGGATTTTTTATTCCTGGGAGGAATGCAGAGCCAATGTGTACGGATATCCCGGCGCGGTCTATAAGAGCTTTAAGAACAGAGAGGAAGCGCTGGCTTTTCTGGGGGAAGACCCGGGGGAGGGTTTGAAAGGGCGGAATTGTGTTAAAATATATGTAGACGGAAGCTATAACAGGGTCACGGGGGAGTTTTCCTATGGCATGGTAGTGCTTTCCGGGGGCAGGGAGGAAAAGTTTAACTGCAAATTTAACGACAAAGAGCTTGCCGCCATGCACAATGTGGCAGGGGAAATCAAGGGAGCCGAGGCGGCCATGCAGTATGCCCTTGACAGGAATCTTGCGGAAATTGAGATTTACCACGATTATGAGGGAATCGCCAGGTGGTGTCTGGGAGAATGGAAAACGAACAGGGAGGGCACCAGAGCCTATAAAGATTTTTACGACAGGGCATGTAAAAAAGTAAAAATCAGCTTTGTAAAGGTGGCGGGGCATTCCAATGACAAGTATAACGATATGGCGGACGGGCTGGCGAAAGAGGCTCTGGGGCTGTAGAGATGGAGGAAGATACCGGTGATTTATTTTTTATTAAAGGAAAATCAGCCGCTTGTCGCGGCTCTGGGGCTTTTGATTGCATTTGCGGGAACCTGTATTCTGACGGACAAATGCAGCTATCTGCTTCCCAGGGATGCGGGGAGGGAATTTGCGCTTGAGGGAAAGCTTTCCGCCGGGAAGCCCCGCGGAGCAGGAATCATTTTTATTCTCGTATTTGTAGCCTCATCCTTTCTTTTTGCGCCCATAGATGTGGAGAGCATTATTTATCTGCTGCTTATCACGGCGGAGATGGTGACCGGCTATCTGGACGACGCTTCAGCCCACCCCTGGAGCGGGCTGAAAAAGGGAATTATGGATTTGGTCATTGCTTCGGTGGCGGCTTATACCTACCTGAATTTTAATTCCAATACCATTCAGATTGCCACGTTGGGACTTCGGGTGACGATTCCGCCGGTTTTATTCGGCATACTGACAGTTGCCCTGGTATGGGGCTCCATCAATGTGACGAACTGTACGGACGGAGTGGACGGGCTTTCGGGAACGCTTACCATTATCACTCTGGCAACTTTTTATGTGGTTGACAATATCATGGAGAATAAGGATGGCTTTACGGTATTGATACTGTTTATGATTATCTGCATTTTAGGGTATCTGTGGTACAACGCCACGCCCAGCCGGCTTCTTATGGGAGACGCGGGAAGCCGTGCCATGGGAATTTTTATCAGCATCACGGCGTTAAAGAGCGGTTGCCCTCTTTTATATATTCCGGTGGCGATTGTGATTATTTTAGACGGCGGACTGGGGCTTTTGAAGGTTTCGCTGATTAAGGTCTGCCATATTCACATTCTGACCAATATACGGACGCCGCTTCACGACCATGTAAGAAAAAAGATGGGCTGGTCCAACACCCAGACGATGGTACGGTTTTCCATCATACAGATTGTGGTGTCGGTGGCGATTGTGTCGGTGCTGTTACTGTAAAAGTAGCCGGAATATGTCTGCAAAATCGAAATACAGGGGGAACATTCAATATGGAACGGCGTGATAAAATAAACTATTATCTTGACCTGGCGGAGACGGTATCCAGGCGCAGTACCTGCCTTAGGCGGCGGTACGGCGCGGTGATTGTCAAAAATGATGAGGTGATTTCCACCGGCTATGTAGGGGCGCCCAGAGGTCGCAAAAACTGTACGGACACGGGCAGATGCATCCGGCAGGAGATGAACATTCCCCGGGGGGAGCGGTACGAGCTGTGCCGCAGCGTTCATGCGGAGATGAACGCCATCATCAGTGCGTCAAGAGATAAAATGATTGGGAGCTCCATGTACCTTGCGGGGGCGGATGCACAGACCGGCAAATACATTCCAAATTCCAACAGTTGCTCGCTCTGCAAGCGGGTGATGATTAACGCCGGGATTGAAAAGGTTTATATCAGGGACAGCAAGGACGAATACCGTGTGATTTCCGTGCAGGAATGGGTGGATAACGACGAATCCATTAACGGAACCAGAGGATATTAAGTCATTATGAGCAATTTACAGAAAAAAAATTCGCCGGAAGAAGTGAACAAAAGCTCTGCACCGCCGTCCTTCCGGGGGGCGGCCGGGGAGGAGATGCAGCAGAGGGCGGAACGCCTTGCGGAAAAGGTGATGAACTATTCAAGGGACAGCATTCTGGTAAATATGCGTTTCCTGGACGTAGCGCTGTCAGGGCTTATTCCTGTGCAGAGAATGGATATAGAGGGTTTTGCCAGCGACGGCGCGAAGATATACTATAATCCGCTGTTTCTTTTAAAGAGATATAAGGAAGAGCCGGCTTTTGCGGTCAGGATGTATCTTCATATATTGTTCCATCTGATTTTCTCCCACAGCTTCCGGTTCGACAGGCTGGATAAGGAGGCTTTTTTGCTGGCGTCGGATATGGCTGCGGAGGCGGCGGTTCTGGAGCTTGCAATACCGGGAACCGGCCTTATAAGGGACGAGGAAAAGCTGCGAAAGCTGCGGGCAGTAAAGGAAGAGGCGGGCGCGCTGACTGCGGAAAAAATTTACAGATATATCAGAAATTCCGGAGCTGGCTGCAAGTGGCAAAAAGAGCTTTCGGAACTCTTTTTTATGGATTCCCACGAACTCTGGGCGGAAAAGGAAAAGCTGGTAATTTCCATGGAACAGTGGAAGAAGTTAAGCGAGCGGGTACAGGCGGATTTGAAATCCTTTTCCAGGGGAAAGACTAGGGGAGGAAGCAAATCGGAGAGTCTGGAAAAAAGCCTTATGGAGGCTGTAAGGGACAGGAAGCCCTACCGGGAGCTGCTTCGGAAGTTTACCGTGATGAACGAGGATATGCAGGTAAACGACGATGAATTTGATTATATTTACTACACCTACGGGCTTTCCAGATACGGAAACATGCCGCTGGTGGAGCCTCTTGAATACAAGGACAGCAGGAAGATAAAGGAATTTGTAATCGCTATCGATACCTCGGCCTCCTGCCGGGGAGAGCTGGTGAAATCCTTTGTGCGCAGCACGTACGCCGTCCTTACCGGCGAGGAGACGTTTTTCAGGAAAATGAACGTGCACATTATTCAGTGCGACCATGAGGTGAGAAAGGATACCAAAATCACCAGCAGGGACGATTTGGAATATTTCCTTGCCAACGAAAAGCTGACCGGCTTTGGCTCCACGGATTTCCGGCCGGTTTTTTCCTATGTGGATGAGCTCTTAAAAGCAGGGGAGTTTGAAAAGCTGAAAGGGCTTTTATATTTTACGGACGGCTACGGGGTTTATCCCGGCGCAATGCCGCCTTACGACGTGATGTTTGTTTTTCCGGACAACGGGGACGAGGGGCCGGAAGTGCCGCCCTGGGCCGTCCGGGTGATGCTTGACGACGAGGAATTGGAATAAAGGAGACGGAATTATGAATATAAAGCAGGCAAAGGACGATATTGAAAACACGGTTCGTCTGTACCTGAAAAAGGACGAGTTTGGCGAATACAGGATTCCGGTGGTGCGTCAGCGCCCCATTTTTTTGCTGGGCGCGCCGGGAATCGGAAAGACGGCAGTGATGGAGCAGATTGCCCAGGAACTGCAGATTGCACTGGTGTCCTATTCCATGACCCACCACACCAGACAGTCGGCTTTAGGGCTTCCCTTTATTTCCCACAGGGAATATCAGGGCATGAAGTATGACGTGTCGGAGTATACCATGAGTGAAATTATCGCATCCATATACGAGGTGATGGAAAAAAGCGGCATCCGGGAGGGGATTCTTTTTCTGGACGAAATCAACTGTGTGTCGGAAACCCTCGCGCCCTCCATGCTGCAGTTTTTGCAGTACAAGGTGTTCGGACGGCATAAGGTGCCGGAGGGCTGGGTGATTGTGACGGCAGGCAATCCCCCGGAATACAACAAATCGGTGAGAGAGTTTGACGTGGTGACCCTTGACCGCCTGAAGGTGCTGGACGTGGAGGCGGATTATCGGGTGTGGAAGGATTATGCCTGGCGGCGGGGGCTTCATGCGGCGATTTTGAATTTCCTTGAGCTGAAAAAAGAATACTTCTATAAAATAGAAACCACGGTAAACGGCAGAAGCTATGTGACGGCCAGAGGCTGGGAGGACTTGTCGGAAATTCTTTATCTGTACGAGGAAGAGGGAATGAAGGCAGACGAAGGGCTGGTGGGGCAGTATATCCGTAACGAGCGGGTGGTAAAAGAATTTACCGCCTACTATGACCTTTTTAATAAGTACAAAAAGGAATATCAGACGGAGGAAATTCTGGCAGGGACAGCAGGGGCGCAGACTGCGGAGCGGGCGAGGCTGGCGGCTTTTGACGAGCGGTTATCGCTTCTTGGCATGCTTATCGACAAGGTTCTTACGGAAATCCGGGAAGATATGGAAACGGGCGATTATCTGGTGGAGCTGTTTAAAAATTTAAAAGCCATAGGGACTGCGGTTAAAATGGAAAAGGCGCCCTCTGTCCGCGAAATGCTGGAAAACCAGATAAACGGCCGGAAAAAGCAGATGGAAAGCGCCCGTATGGCGGGAAGCCTTTCCGAAAGGGAGAAGCGGTGCGGCAGGCGGATTCTCCGCTTTATGGAGGGAGAGCAGAAAAATCTGCTTCTTACCGGTAAAACGGAGGGCGGGGAGGCATTTGTCCTTTTGAAAAACGCCTTTGACAGCGAAACCGCAGATTTCAGAGTAAGGGCCGCAAGAACGAAAAAGCGGCTTGAGAATCTTTTCACTTTTGTGGAGAACGCCTTTGTGGAGGGGAATGAAATGCTGATACTGGTGACGGAGCTTACGGTAAACAATGACAGCGCCCGTTTCATCGGCCAGTTCGGCTGCCCGTCCTATGAACGACACAACAGCGAGCTGATGCTGTCGGAGCGGGGCGGCGATTTGCAAAAGGAGATTGAAGGGCTTCATCTGGACGAGTTGCTATGAGCGCGCGGCTGTAAGCCGGCAGCAGGTGATTTGAAAGATATTTTGAAATAATAAATAACGAACTGCAGGGGAAGGGCAGGATGGAAAAAGAACTGGAAATAGAAAACGGAATATTGACTTATCTGGTCGATAGAAGCAGGGTGACAGTCTGTTCCTGTAAGGTTTACGGGAGCAGAATTACCGTACCGGAGACCATTGAAGGCTTCAAGGTGGAAAAGCTGGATAAGAAGGCGTTTCTGAGCGCCAAGGCCCTTAAGGAGCTTTGGCTTCCCGGGAGCCTTAGGGAAATCGGGGATTTTGCTTTTGCCTACTGCAGCAGTCTGGAAAAGCTCTGGATTCCCGCCGATGAAATTTCCATGGGGAGAGGCGTTTTTAAGGATTGTTATCTGTTGTCCGCCGTTTATCCCGTGAGGGCGGACGGCTCTTTTGACGCGCAGGCAGGCATGCTTTTGGGAGCGGTGCCCGTAAAGCTGGAGGCGGATTATCTTTTTGCGCCAAAGCAGGCGGGAACAGGACAGTGGCTGCTTCGGTTCGACGATAAGCTGCGGGAGTTTCTGGCCCGGCCGGACGAGGAAGGCTTTGTGAAAATGGTCTACTGCGGCGAGGAGGATATTGTCGCCAATGTGGAGTATTATCTTCTGGAGCGGAAGAGAGAAAAGGCGCGGCTGTGCCTTCTTCGGCTGATAAACGACAGGGGGATTTCGGAGGAATTCCGGGCGTATCTTACGGACTATCTGACGGCCCACACAAAAGGCTGTGACTCGGAGGCGGCCTGGGAAGTGGTTTTCGGGGAGCATGGGAACGAACAGGCTTATTACACGGCTTTTACAAAAGCGGGGTGTCTGACAAAGGAAAACTGCGACGACATTTTAACGGAAATGGGAGAGAACTTTCCGGAAATGAAAGCCTGTCTGATGCGCTACCGGGCGGAAAATATGGGGGAAGAGGATTTTTTTGCGGGCCTGTCGCTGGACTGAAAACGCTCCTGCATGATGTAAATATTACTTTCCTTTTAAAAATGTCGGCCGGCGTTGACAAATTGACAACCATGATTGCTTGAATCAAAAGAAATTCCGGTATAGGCTGTGAAAAAAGGAGGTAAGACGAAATGAAATTTAATGAAAAAATATTAAAACTCAGAAAAGAAAAGGGACTGTCTCAGGAAGAGATGGGAATGGAGCTGCAGGTGTCACGGCAGACAATTTCGAAATGGGAAGCGGGTCAGTCGTACCCGGATTTTACCCGGCTGGTCATGCTGAGCGATTTTTTTGACATGACGCTGGATGAACTGGTGAAGGATATTGACGTGCAGGAGGTGCGGGAAAATTCTCTTATCAACGAGAAGATAGACGCCATCTACCGGGTTTCCCAGGATGCGGATTCCGTATACCGGAAGTTCCGAAGCGGCGGCGCTGCGAGCTTCTTTAAAGGCATAAAATGGTTTTTTATAGGCAGCCTCCTGTTCGTATGCCTTGTGATGGCAGTTTCTTTTATACTGCATCTCATTTACCCGCAGTCCGGCATGTTCTGGGGCTCTTATTAAAGGAGATCGGAAGAGCACACGTCTGAACTCCAGTCACTTAGGCATCTC
>CAMSTM010000159.1 GCA_947063675.1 uncultured Lachnospiraceae bacterium
CTTTTCCTCAATCTCCATAATATTTTTGAAATGCTTAACCAGAAGCTGATTCAGCGTCTGCTCCGTAATATCCTTTTTTTCCATTTTCTGCTCCATTCCTGCCTTATGCGGACAAATCTGACCCGGATACTTGCGAAGCGCCGCCTCCGGCTTCCTGCCGCCAGCGCGCCGAAATGGCGATACGCCAAAGCCGGCGTTTTTCTTTACCAGGTAAGCGCCGACGCCCCCCAGGTCAGTCCCGCTCCAAATCCTGCAAGCACGATTTTATTTCCTCTTTGTATCATACCACGGCGATTGACGAAATCCAACAAAATCGGAATGCTTCCCGCGGAAATATTTCCGCACGTCTGCAAATTCATGGGAATCTTTTCCATGGGGATTTTGAGGCGTTTCGAAACAGACTGTAGAATGCGGATATTCGCCTGATGAAGAATGAAAAGGTCAACCTCGTCCACTGAAATTCCCGCCCGCTCCGTGGCCTTTAAAATGGCCTCCGGCACTGTCCGCACGGCAAATTTATAAACCTCCTGCCCGTCCATGGACACATAGGACAAATCCTTTGTATTGCTCACGTAAGGGTTGTTGTTCTTTCTGTCCTCGCACATAAGAACCTCTCCCCTCGCCCCGTCGGAGCCCTGCACACTGCCCAGAATCCCGAACTCGCTGTCGGCTCTCACCACCGCGGCCCCGGCTCCGTCGCCAAAGAGCACGCAGGTGGAACGGTCGTTCCAGTCCATGAGTTTTGACAGGATTTCTCCGCCCACCACAAGGATTTTCCCGTACTGCCCGCTTTTTATATAAGCGTCCGCTGTCTGCAGCGCAAAAATAAAACCCGAGCAGGCAGCGTTGATATCGAAAGCCACCGCCCTTTCCGCCGAAAGTTCCCGCTGCAGTTCGCAGGCAAGGGATGGCAGCAGTTTATCCGCCGAAAGGGTGGCCGCCAGAATCATATCCAGCTCCGCAGCCTCCATCCCGGCTTCTGAAAGAGCCTGCCTTGCCGCCCTGGCCGCAAGGGCGGTAAGGCTCTCCTCCACGGCAAGGTGCCTGGAACAGATTCCCGTCCGGCTCCTTATCCATTCGTCCGAGGTATCCATAATTTTACTTAATTCGTCGTTGGTCACTTCCCGTCTCGGAAGCGCACTTCCGGTACCGCATATTCTGGCTCTCATTCCTCTCCTCATTTCCGCGCCGCCTTCTGCGCTTTCACCTTTTTGCACTGCCTTTATCCGAAACTCCCGCCTTAAAAGCGGCGGAACCTTTCGTAACGCTGCCGGGCCAGCTCTTCCCCGTTCATACCCTCGCAGCTTTTCAGAAATTCCCGCATGTGGTACTTCATAAACATGGAAATATCATGCAGCGATTTGCCATCCGCCTGCCCGTATTCGGGAATCACCTTTTCCACCACCTTAAGTCCCAGCAAATCCTGCGCCGTGATTTTCATAATCCCGGCGGCCTCCCTGGCACGCTTTCCGTCCTTCCACAGAATTGAGGCAAAGCCTTCCGGGGAAAGAACCGAATAGGTGGCGTTTTCCATCATCCAAACCTGGTTTCCCACGGCCAGCGCCAGCGCGCCGCCGCTTCCTCCCTCGCCAATCATCAGACACAGCACCGGCACCTTAAGCGCCGACATTTCAAACAGGTTCCGGGCAATGGCCTCTCCCTGTCCTTCTTCTTCCGCTTCCAGTCCGCAGAACGCGCCGGAGGTGTTGACAAAGGTAATAATCGGCCGGCCGAATTTTTCCGCCTGCTTCATCAGGCGGAGGGCTTTCCGGTATCCCTCGGGAGAGGGCATTCCGTAATTGCGCCGGACGCAGTCCTTCATATCGCTCCCTTTATGAATCCCGATTACCGTGACGGGCTGGCCGCTTAAACTTGCCACACCGCCCACCACCGCCGAATCGTCCCCATGACACCTGTCGCCGTGGAGTTCTAAAAAATCGTCGAATATTTTTTGGATATAATCCATGCAGGAGGGTCGCTGGGCGCTCCTCGCGGCTTTCACCTTTTCCCATGCGGTCAGGGTTTTTCCCTTCACTTCCCTCTCCCGCATCAGCTCGCTGGGCTGGAAACTAAAGTCCGTTCCCGGAAGAAAGCCCGCATATCCGCCTTTATTTCGGTGCATTCTCAGTATTTTATATAAGGTTCTCTTTAAATCCGCTCTCTCCACGATAGCGTCCACAAAGCCGTGAGAAAGCTGGAACTCCGCTCTCTGAAATCCCTCCGGCAGTTTTTGCCCGATGGTCTGCTCAATCACCCTTGGCCCCGCAAAGCCAATCAGCGCCCCCGGCTCCGCCAGAATGATGTCGCCTAACATGGCAAAGCTTGCCGTCACTCCCCCCGTGGTGGGGTCGGTCAGAACCGGCACATACAAAAGCCCCGCTTCGGAATGCTTCTTTAACGCGGCTGCGGTTTTGGCCATCTGCATCAGGGAAATCATCCCCTCCTGCATTCTCGCGCCGCCGGAACAGCAAAACAGGATAACCGGAAGCCGCATCTGCGTGGCTTTTTCCACCGCGGCCGCAATCCGCTCTCCCACCACATGGCCCATGCTGCCCATAAGGAATCTGGCGTCACAGACGCCGAGCACCGCCGCTTCCCCGTAGATTCTGGCTCTGCCTATGGTTACGCCTTCGGACAGGCCGGTCTTTTCCCTGACAGCTTTCAGCTTCTCCATGTAGCCCGGAAAGTCCAGCGGATTTTCCGCCTCCGTATTCTGGAACCATGGCGTGAAGCTCCATTTGTCCGCCACCATCTTAATCCGGTTGCCGGTACGCACCCGGAAATAACCGCCGCAATCCCCGCAGACATATTTATTTTCCACTACTTCGGATTTTACCTGTCTTTTTTTACAGAAAGGGCATTCCATCGTCTCCGGCGCGCCGGATGGCTCCGGGGACTCTTCTTTTTCGCTCCGCCCGCTTAAATCCTCCGACGCTTCCCGGCTTTGCCGCATTTCCCGGAGATTTATGTAAAACCGGCCGTTAAAGCGTTTCCTTGCGCCTCTTTCGTTTTCGCTGTCTGAGGTAATGAATTTCTTCTTTACAAATATAGGCGCCATAACTTATTCCCCGCTTCCGACTGCAAATGTCAGCTCTGCGAACGCTACCGGTTTTCCGTCCACCTTCGCCGTTCCCTTGCCGATTCCTATCGGTCCTTTTTCTTTGATAATTTCAAGCTCTAAGATAAGGACGTCGCCGGGAACTACTTTGCGTTTGAATTTTGCATTATTGATTCCGGCAAAATATGCCGTTTTGCCCTTGTTTTCCGGCCTGCTTAAAATCGCCGCCGCTCCCGCCTGCGCCATGGCTTCGATAATCAGCACACCCGGCATCACCGGCTCGCCGGGAAAATGGCCGGCAAAGTAAGGTTCGTTATAGCTGACGCACTTTTTTGCGACGGCTCTTACGCCCGGCTCCAACTCCTCAATGGCGTCAATCAAAAGAAAAGGCTGCCTGTGAGGTATGATTTCCATAATCTGTTTTATATCCATATATGACATTGCTTTACGCCCCGTTTCTTCCTTATGTTTCCGTTGATGCGCTTATTTTCCGCCCTGTTCCCCGGTATACTTCGCAAGAACCAGGCTTGCGTTATGTCCGCCGAATCCCAGGGAATTGCTCAGCGCGTACCGGAAGTCTCCCTTTACCGGCTCTTTCAGGTAATCAAGGTCAAGCTCCTCGTCCGGCGTGGTATAACCCACCGTCTGATGCAAAAAGCCTTCCTCCAGTTCTTTTACGCAGGTTACAAACTCAATGGCTCCCGCCGCGCCCAGCAGGTGCCCCACCATGGATTTGGTGGAATTGATTTTGAGATTCTTTGCATGAGAACCGAAAGCAAGCTTAATGGCCCTTGTCTCAAACAAATCGTTGTGGTGGGTGCCGGTGCCATGGGCATTGATATAAAGAATATCCTCCGGCTTAAGCCCGGCGTCCTTTATTGCGTTTTCCATAGCCCTTGCCGCCCCTGCTCCTGATTCCTCAGGAGAGGTAATGTGATACGCGTCGGAGGCGCAGCCGTAGCCTGCGATTTCCCCGTAGATTTTGGCTCCCCGCGCAAGGGCGTGGGACAGCTCTTCCAGAACCACAACCGCCGCGCCCTCGCCCATCACAAACCCGCTTCTTCTTTTGTCAAAAGGAAGGGAACACTCGTCCGGGTTGTCTACGGTAGAAAGCGCTGTAAGAGCCGTAAATCCGGCAATTCCAACCGGTGTGATACAGCCTTCCGTTCCCCCCGCTACCATGACGTCCGCTTCCCCGTACTGGATGGCGCGGTATGCTTCCCCGATGGTGTTGGTTCCTGTGGCGCAGGCCGTCACGGAGTTAATGCTTTTTCCTTTCAGCCCGAACTGAATGGATACGTTTCCCGCCGCCATATTGCTAATCATAAGGGGAACCATCAGCGGATTAATCCGGTTCGGCCCCTTTTCAAGAAGCTTTGTATGCTCCCGCTCCATTGCCTGTAAGCTTCCGATGCCGGAGCCGATGGCGCAGCCCACGAGATAGGGGTCTTCCTTTTCCATGGAAAGGCCGGAATCCGCAAGAGCCTCCGCCGCTGCCGCCACCGCATACTGGGAAAAAACCTCCATACGCTTTGCGGCCTTAAAATCCATATATTCTCTGGCGTCAAAGCCCTTTACCTCCGCGGCAATTTTACATTTATATTCAGATACATCAAACTTTGTAATCGGTGCAAACCCGTGCTTTCCTTCCTTTACGGCGTTCCAAAATTCCGCTGTGCCAAGCCCAACCGGCGTAATCGCACCCATTCCCGTTACAACCACTCTCCTGCTCATATAAGACCATGCCTTTCCCGCAGCCTGCCTTTTCACATGCCGCCAAACTCTTCCTTCATCCCAACATTATGCCGCTCTTTAACCGCGCTAGATTGTCATCCCGCCGTCCACCGCAAAAACCTGCCCGGTGATATAATCCGATTTGCCGGAGGCCAGAAAAACCGCCATATTGGCAATATCCTTTGGCTCGCCGATTCTTTTCATCGGAATATTTTCCTGCAGCTTTTCCCTTGCCGTCCCGGGCAGAGACGCCGTCATATCCGTGTCGACAAATCCGGGCGCGATTGCGTTGACGCAAATCCCACGGGACGCCAGCTCTCTGGCCGCGCTCTTTGTAAGGCCGATTACGCCCGCCTTGCTGGCGGAATAATTTGCCTGTCCCGGATTTCCCATAATGCCGGAAACCGAGGATAAATTGATAATCTTACCGCTTCTCTGTTTTAAAAACCAGCGGGTCATATGGCGAATCGTGTTAAACGCGCCTTTCAGATTCGTGTCTATCACCCTGTCAAAATCCTCCTCCGACATTTTTGCCAGAAGTCCGTCCCGGGTAATGCCCGCGTTGTTTACCAGAATATCAATCCGTCCGTATTTTTGAATCAGTTCCTGTATCATTTCCCCGCAGGCGGCAAAATCGGAGACATCGCACCTGTAAGCTTCCCCGCTTCCTCCGCCGGCGTTTATTTCTTCCGCCAGCGCCTCTGCTTTTTCTTTTGAGCCGCAGTAATTTACAATGACTGCCGCGCCCTCTTTTGCAAGAGTTCTGGCTATCTCCGCGCCGATTCCCCGTCCGGCCCCTGTCACAAGGGCAACCTTACCTGTCAGCATATTTTTCAAAATCCTCCAGCTTGTCAATGTTAAATACCGATACTTCCCTGTTAATCTTGCGCATAAATCCCGAAAGGCTTTTCCCCGGTCCGATTTCCACGAAGGTATCCGCTCCGTCTGCAATCAGCCGTTCGATACTCTGCTGCCAGCGGACGCTGGAAGCAATCTGCCGCTCAAGCAGGGGCTTTACTTCACATGCCTCTGTCACATAGCCGGCGGTCACATTTGCCACATAGGGAAGAAACTCCCCGGCAATTTCAACCTCCCTAAGCGCTTCCCCAAGCTGTTCTCCCGCATGGGCAAGCATCGGGGAATGAAAAGGGCCGCTCACGTTAAGGGGAATGATGCGCTTTGCCCCGGCCTCCTTTAAGGCAAGCCCCGCCGCGTCCACAGCCGTCTTTTCCCCCGTAATGACAATCTGGCCCGGGCAGTTGTAATTGGCAACGGAAACCATTCCCTGCGTTTCCTCACAGACCTTCTCGATGGCGGCGGCCTCAAGCCCCAGCACCGCGCTCATGGCTCCCCCTGTGGGCACGGCGTTCTGCATATAGATTCCTCTTTTGCGCACCACCGAAAACGCGTCTCTCATGCCCATGACGCCGGAGGCAATCAGCGCGCCGTATTCCCCAAGGCTTAACCCCGCCGTCACGTCCGGCGTAAAACCGTTTTCCTTAAGCAGCGCGTAAATTGCCGCTTCCGTTGCCAGCATGGCAATCTGTGTGTATTCCGTAACCGGCAGCTTGTCGTTTTCTTCAAAACAAATCTCCGCCACATTAAGCCCCGCCGCTTCCCCGGCCAACTCGTAAACCTGCCGGCATACCGGAAACTTCTCGTAAAACTCCTTACCCATTCCTATGTACTGCGAACCCTGTCCCGGGAACATAAAAACTACTTTTGACATAACAGTTTCTCCGCCTCCGTCATAATTTCCTCTATGATTTCCCGGCAGGTCTGCTCTTTTTTCACCATTCCCGCAATCTGACCCGCCATAAGGCTTCCGTTGACCACGTCGCCCTCCATCACCGCCTTGCGCAGAGAGCCTAAGGTCAGCATTTCAAGCTCTTCCAGCCCTACGCCCTCCGCTTCCATGCGGAGATACTCTCTGGTCATCTTATTGCGGAGTACCCGGATTGGATGGCCTGTGCTTCTTCCGGTCACCTCGGAATCGATATCCTTCGCCTTAATCACCCGTTCCTTATAATTGGCATGGACAATGGATTCCTTTGCCACAATAAAGCGGGTTCCCATCTGAACCGCCTTTGCTCCCAGCATCAAAGCCGCCGCAAAGCCTCTTCCGTCGCCGATTCCCCCCGCTGCAATTACGGGAATCTTTACCGCGTCCGCCACCTGTGGCACCAGCGTCATGGTGGTGGCGCTGCCGATATGGCCGCCAGATTCCGTTCCCTCCGCAACCACGGCATCCGCCCCGGCCTTTTCCATCATCCTTGCCATCGCCACGCTTGCCACCACTGGAATTACCCTGATGCCGGCTTCTTTCCACATCTCCATATAAGCCGCCGGGTTACCGGCTCCTGTAGTAACCGCCTTTACCTTCTCCTCGGCAACTACCTTTGCAACCTCCGGCGCGCTGGGACTCATCAGCATTACATTGACGCCAAAGGGCTTATCCGTCAGCTCCCTCACTTTATGAATCTGCTCTCTTACCACCTCCGGCGGTGCGTTGGCCGCTCCGATGATGCCGAAACCGCCGGCCTCGGACACGGCCGCCGCCAGATGGTATTCCGCAACCCACGCCATGCCGCCCTGAATAATCGGCTCCTCAATTCCAAGCAGTTCCGTAATTTCTGTTTTCATGCATTTCCTCCATTACCGGTCTTACAGTCCCTTTGCTTCCAGATATTCCACAATGTCGTTTACGGTTTCCACCTTCTCCAAATCGCCGGAGGGAATTTCAATTCCGTACTCCTCCTCCAGACTCACCACCAGTTCAAATAAATCCAGTGAATCCGCGTTCAAATCGTCCTGCAGACTGCTTTCCACCTTTACCTCCTCCGCGTCGATTCCAAGCTGCTCCGCAATCATTATCCTTATTTTCTCTAACATAATTTTTCCTCTCCTTTGCTCCCTGCCTATAACTTTTTTGTCTTATTTGCTTTGAATTTCAAATATTTTGAAAATCAAATTATTTGAATATAAATTTATTTGCAAATCAAACTTTTTGACTATCAAATTATTTGATTCTCAAAGTATATGACCGGAGGAATATTTTGTCAATATCTTTTTTTATTAAATTTGGGGATTCTAAATCTTATTTACATACCAAATGCACAATGTTAAAATAATTTTGTTACCGGTATTATGTTTGGGAAACGTCACAAAAAAGACACATGGTTTATATTTACTGTTCCATGTGCCTTTATGTTGTAATTTTAATATTGAATTTTTACTGATTAAACTAACTGCATCCCCCCGCCTATAACTTCCTCAATCTCCTCATCAGATAATTCCGGAAAAAATGTCTGAATTTCATCTATAGAAATTTTTCCTTTTTGCAACATAAGAATTGCCTTTTCTTTTACCTTATCCTGTGCCGCTTCATAACGTTCACTCTTGATAAATGACCGCATTATCTGTTCTTCATCAAATAAGCTCATCATAATCGTAACAACCTCCATTTCCCTGCCAAGCAAATATTCCCTTAAAACATTCCTGTCCTTGCATATGCGAATTGTTTCCGTAACCGCCTTTTGTGTCATTCCATACTGTCTTGTCTGCTCGTTAAAAACTTTACAGAAAATAATGTACTGATTGATGATGTCATCTTTATCACTCTCATAGATAACATTTGCTTTTACTTCAATGTCAATATCAGCACTCTCAAAAAATTCTTTTGACAAAAATATTTTATCGGGTTTCCGCCCTTTGTTTCCTGTGAATATCACATAAAGTTCAGGTTTCGGCATTTTCACTTTCTTACTTTTGTAATAGTTTTGGCTGGTGCGCTGAAAATATTCGTGATAGCTTTGCGCCAAATACAGCAGAACTCTTACTAAAATAT
>CAMSTM010000160.1 GCA_947063675.1 uncultured Lachnospiraceae bacterium
GTAAAAACTGCGCCACAGCCCTGGCAGGCCATCGCGCAGCGATTTTGTTCAATCAGGATTTGCCGGGAGAAAGCATTGAAGCTCAAAACAGTGAAGACACTGAAAAGAGTGAGATATCTGATACTAAGGAGAAGGCTCAGGAGGATTCAAAAACCGAAACCCCCGAAAAGAAAGAAAAAACTAACGATAGCAGAGCATATAATGTTTATGAATTGAAGACAGAGCCTGATGTTAATACAGATGCAAATAATAAGCCGGATAAGGTGAAATTCCAGGAGGATGCTGAATTTTATCTGGATTTACACGGAGCGGAAGAAGTAGTAAATGTGAAAACCAATTATACATCTATTTATTATAAAGTTGTAAACGGATGTATTGAGGAGATGAGTTATCGTGATAAGGACGGGAACTTTACGGATAATGAGCAGGGATGTTCAATGAGAAAATTTGCATATGATTGTAAACAGCGCATAATCAGAGAAGAATTTTTTAATGCGGAAGGGAATGAATGTATAGTTGACGAAGGATATACTGCAATCGAAACTGCCTATATGGACGGTGAAGGCGAGCAGATAAAATATGTAAAATACCTGGATGCCAATGGAGAACCAGTTAATAAGAAGAAAACAGGATATGCAATTATCAGATACAAGTATGGCGGCCGGTCAATGTGGGAAGAAACCGGTAATTCTGTGATTAGTGCGCTATGGCGTGAAAAGACGGGGCAGAACCAGTATGCCGAAAAAGAAAGGTGTATTGCCGAATATTATCTTGATAAAGATGAAAATCCTGTTTTGTCATATGAGGAGGGATATGCCGGAGTAAAACGTCTTTATAATGAAAATGGATTTCTTATTGGAGAAGCATATTATGATAAGAAAGGAGAACCAACCTATCGTACAGATTATGGAGTGGCCAAAATACTGTATGAATATTCGGAAATCGGAAACAGAGTTTGTGACCAGTATTTTGACAAAACCGGGGCACCTGTTAATCGTATAGATACAGGATATGCGCGTATTTATCGTGAATTTAAAATGGGGCAAAAGAAGAAAGAATATTATGAAGGCTGTCAGGAGAATATGCTCTGTGCTGTCTCAGACAAACAGACAGGGGCGGCTGTCATAGAATATAATTATAATAATGGTCAGATGGTTGAAGAATCTTATTATGACATAAACCGAAGACCGGTGCTGCGAAGCGATTTGGGATGTGCAAAGCGTAAATATGAATATGCAAATGGAAAAGTCTGCAGGCAAAGCTTTTATGACGAGTCAGATAATCTGACTTTGCGAAAAGACCTGGGGGTTGCAATAATCCAATATGAATATGATGATGCCGGAAGAAATACCTTTACTCAATACTATGGCATAGACGAGCTGCCTGTGATTAGCACAAAATATAAATGTGCCGGTTTTCATTATAATTATGATGAAGTAAGCGGAAACGAAGCTGATATATGGTATATAGGCACAGACGGCAATGTAATGGTTCGCCAGGATTTGGGATATGCTCATGTACACTATGAATATGATAGTGATGGAAATATAAAAAGTGAGGCTTACCTGGATGCTGATGAGGAGCCTGCGCTCTGGAAAGAGGGAGGCTTTGCATTATATACATATGAATATGATAAAGAAAATGAGAAGAGGACAGGGAGGTATTTTATTAATGAGGAAGAACCTGTATTGCGGAAGGATTATGGGTATGCCTGGTTTGAAGAGTTTTATGAAAACGGGAAGTGCAGGGAAAGACGCTATTATGACACAGAGGATGAGTTGGTATTAATAAAAGATAAAGGTTATGCGAGAATTGAATATGAGTATAACGAATTTGGACAATGTATCTCCGAACTGTTTTATGGTACAGATGGAGATGAAAAGCTTACAATCAGTCCTGAGTATAAGTGCGCCGGATTTTTATATGATTATGACGAAAAAGGAAGACAGATATCTATCGAATATGTGGGCGAAGATGGGAAAACGTTTATACGTGGAGACAGGGGATTTGCACTTGTAGAGTATGAATATGATGACAGAGGTTTCCGCACGGCAAGCAGGTATTATGATGCTACAAAAGAACAGCTGATTATCAGTACTATGTATCATTGTGCGGGTTTTGATTATGAGTACGATGAAAGAGGGAATGAAAAACGGGTTATTTATATTGGCTTAAAAGAAAAGATGATGGTTCGAAGGGATTACGGAAATGCGCAGGTTTGTAAAAGATATGATGACGCCGGAAGGCTTTTAGGAGAGGCATATTATGATAAGGATGGCAATCCGGCAATATGGAGGGGGAAGGGGTATGCGTCGTTTGAGTATACGCTTGAAAATGGAAATAGCGTAGAAACAAGGTTTTATGATATTCAGCATAATCTGGTGCAGAGAAAAGATACAGGCTATGCAATAGAAAAAGCAGAATATGATGAAAGCGGACGTTGTATAGCCAGATTATATTACGGTTCTGACGAGAAACCTGTTTTTCGTACAGAGTATAATTGTGCAGGGATTCGCTATGCATATGATGAAAGAGGAAATCAGACCGATACATGGTATATAGGAGCAGATGGCGGTATCATGCTTCGCCAGGATTTAGGATATGCGCATGTAGAATATGTTTATGATGATGAAGGGAGAATGACGGAAGAAGCTTATTATGACATAGCAGGGGAACGGACTGCATGTTTAGAGGGCGGATATGCATCTTGCCAATACGATTATAATGAGGAGGGCGATTGCAGTGAGAAACGCTATTATGATACAAGCGGGTATCCGGTATTGAGGAAAGATACAGGATATGCATTAGTAAGCCTCGAATATGATGCGCTTGGCCGGTGTGTTAAGGAGCAATATTATGACATATGGAAAGAACCAGTTATCAGCACCAAATATCATTGTTATGGATTCGAATATAAGTATGATAAAAAAGGAAACTGGACTGAAATGATATACTTGGATGCATGGGAAAAACCGATGATTAGAAGCGATTGCGGAGTTGCCCGTGTACATAAGAGATATGATTCTTTCGGTAATCTGGAAGGAGAAGATTACTTTATTGTGGACGAAGAGGCCGCTGGAAAAGAAGATAATCAGTGGAAACCGGCAGTCTGGAAGGGAAAAGGGTATTCATCTTTTACGAATCAATACGATGCTATAAGCGGGAAATGTATAGAAACTCACTATAAAGTTAAAGACAATTTCGTGTTGAGCCAGGAAAAGGGCTACGCAATAGAGGTAAAGGAATATGATGAGTTTGGGCAATTAAAGGCAATATATTATAAAGGAACAGGCAGGCAGCCGGTTCTTTCAAATGAATCCTGTGCCGGATTCAAATATAATTTTAATGAGAAAGGAGAGCAGACAGACACATGGTATTTAGGTCTGAATGGACGGCCTATGGTCCGCACTGATGTAGGGTATGCGCATATCAAATCTGAATATGATGAGATGGGGCAGGAAGTTAAGGTATCTTACCTGGATAAGGATGACTTTCCGGCGGTTGTAAAAGACGGGGGCTACAGCTATTCCTTGAAAACATATTTGAATGGAAAAGTAGTTGCTCAGCGATATTATGACAAAAGCGGAAAACTTATGCGCAGAAATGACACAGGCTATGCTTATTACATAGATGTTTATGAAAATGGAAACTGGGTGGAGGGGAGGTATTATGATGAAGGCGATAATCTTGTTCAAAGAACCGATTTGGGCTATGCTGTTATAAAAAAGAAATATAATGCATTCGGGCAATGTATTTTAAGTTTTTATTATGATGCTACGGGTGAACATCCGGTTATCAGCAATAAGTACAATTGCGCCGGATTCCGGTATGCTTATGACAAAAAAGGAAATCAGACGGATACCTGGTATGTAGGGCTGGACGGGAAATTACTTGTGGATGATGACTATGGGTATGCGCACATACATTCTGATTATGACGAAAGAGGGATGGAAATAAGAACTTCCTATTTTGATGAGGAAGAAAAACCGGCAGTATATATAAAAGGAGGTTATGCTTCCCGGGAGAAAAAGTATAAAAATGGAAATTGTATGGAGGAACGCTATTACGATACCAATGGGGAACTGGTACTGAGAAAAGATGAGGGATATGCAATGGTCAGGTATCAATATAATGATTTGCTACAGGAGCAGGCGCGCTATTATTATGGTTTAGATGGGCAGTACATTGAAGGAAAAGAGCAATGCGCAGGGTACTGGTATAATTATGACGAGCGGGGGAACCAAACTTATATCTGGCGTTTGGATACGAATGGAACGAGCGTGCGGCAAGGGGGCAAAGGCGGCGAAATACAATATAGGATTTTTGATGAATTTGACAATTTGATATGGGATGCCTATTTTGTCTATGATGGAAATGAATATCAACGTAAGGATTTTAAGAATTTGGGGTACTTTGGAATCAGTTACAGTTATGAAAATTCGAAGCTTATTGAGAAAGCATATAAAAATGTTAAGAGTAATTATACTGTTAGTCCGGAAGATGGGTATGCCATCTTAAAACAGGAGTATAATAATTGTGGGCTTCTTAAAAGGAAGGAATATCATGATGCAAAAGGGAAGTTAATTGATGTGATGAATGGAGATAAGGCCTATGCAAAAATAGAATATGTATATGATGCATCGGGCAATTGTACAAAGAGGCTTTATTATAACAGTAAAGGGAAGCTTTTAAAATAAGTTTCCCTCTGGATAATTCCCCCGCCCCATGGTAATATAAAAATTATCAACACTCACTGAAGTTTTACAATAAATAAGGATCCCCAAAATGAAAATAACCCTCATCGGCCCCACATACCCCTACAAAGGCGGCATCGCCCATTACACCACCCTCATGTACCGCGCATTAAAAGCGCGGCATGAGGTAACCATGGTTTCCTACAAGCTGCAGTACCCGAAATTCCTCTTTAAAAAGGAGCAGAAGGACTACAGCAACAAAAGCTTTTGCATAGAAGAAACACAATACCTTATCCACACAGCCAACCCCTTTAACTGGCTGAGCTCTGCCTTTAAACTGAAAAAAATGAATGCGGATGTCATTATTATCGAGTGGTGGCATCCTTATTTTGCACCCTGCTATTATGTAATGTGCAAATTACTGAAAAAGACGAAAATTCTGTTTCTCTGCCACAATGTATTTCCTCATGAACGCTTTCCTTTTGACAGAATATTATGTAAAATGGTAATGAAGCAGGGAAATTACTTTGTGGTCCAGTCCCATCTGGATGAAAAAGACCTGCTGAGTATCAAAAAGGATGCAAAATATGTTGTGACGCCTCATCCCACTTATAATGCCTTTAAGATGCAGAACTTAAGCATGGAAAAGGCCAGGGAACAGCTGGGAATCACCGCGTCTGATCGGGTTATTTTGTTTTTCGGATTTGTGAGAGAATACAAGGGATTGAAATATCTTTTAAGGGCGATGCCTGTGATTAAAAAAAGATTTTCCCATCTGCAGTTATGGGTAGTAGGGGATTTTGGCGGCGGCAGGGAAGAATATATGGAGATAATCGAAGGAGAAGGAATCGGGGAAAATGTCAGGCTGGTAGAGGGGTATATACCGGACAGGGATGTGGAACAATATTTTGCGGCAGCAGATTTGGTGGTGCTCCCTTATATTTCCGCTACTCAGAGCGGAATCGCGCAGATTGCCTACGGCTTTGAAAAGCCGGTAATTGTTACGGACGTAGGCGGACTGCCGGACGTGGTGGAGGACGGAAAGACAGGTTATGTCGTGGAAAGCCAAAATGAAGCGGCAATAGCAGATGCAGTGATGAAGTTCTATGAAAATCAGTCGGAGATTGACTGGAAGCAAAATATAAGAAACGCAGCCGGAGAGTTTTCATGGGAAACCATGGTGTCCCGGATAGAAAATCTGCTGCTGAGCAATTGATTTCCAGTGGCAAAAACAGAAAGCGAAGATAATCGGATGAAAACAGTATCCCTAATCCTCACCACCTACAACAGCTCCGCGCTGCTTGCCCGCACGCTTGAGGGCATTGAGCGGCAGGATTACCCCCAAATAGAAGTAAATATCAAAGACGGCGGTTCCACAGACGGCACGCTGAAAATCATAAAAGAGTACAAAAGCGCCAGCCATAACACAGTCAACTGGACAAGCAGCAGCGACAATGGTATTTACGACGCCATGAATCAGGGCTATCAGCTTTGTACCGGCGATATCATCGTATTTTTTAACGATTTATTTTTGCAAAAAGACGCCATATCCAAAATGGTAAACTGCCTTAACACAAATTCTGAATGTATAGGAGCCCACGCGGACCTGGTCTATGCCACGGATGAAAAGGTTGTGAGATACTGGAAAATGGGGCCGCAGAAAAACCTTCACCTTGGCTGGATGCCGGGGCACCCCACCCTTTTTCTGAAAAGGGAGATTTACGAAAAATACGGGCTCTACAATCCCGAATACAGGATTGCGGCGGATTATGAGTTTATGGTACGATTCTTAAAGGATAAGGAAAACCGGCTGGCATATCTGCCGGAAACGATTATCCGCATGTATTACGGCGGCGCCAGCACCTCAAGCACCGGAAGCTATCTGTTATCCTTAAAGGAAGGGCATAAGGCGCTTAAGGACAATGGCGTAAAAGGCGCGGCGCTGATTGATGTTCTGCGGACATGCCGTGTGCTGTGGCAGTTTGTAAAGACAAAGTAAAGGAAAGGGTAAAAAATAAAATGAAAGTTTTAGTGACAGGCGTAGGCGGCCAGCTTGGCCATGATGTGATGAACGAGCTTGCAAAGAGAGGCTATGAAGGCGTAGGAAGCGACCTTGCGCCGCAGTACAGCGGTATTTCGGATGGAACGGAAGTTACCGGAATGCCTTATGTGCAGATGGATATCACGGACAGCAACTGTGTGGAAACGGTAATTGCCGCAGAAAAGCCGGACGCGGTGGTTCACTGCGCCGCATGGACGGCGGTGGATTTGGCGGAGGACGAGGATAAGAGGGAAAAGGTTCACATGGTCAATGCCACGGGCACGGAAAATGTGGCGTTGGCCTGTAAAAAGGCGGACTGTAAGATGGTTTACCTCTCCACGGACTATGTGTTCGACGGACAGGGAACCGAGCCGTGGGAGCCGGACTGCAAGGATTACAGGCCCCTTAGCGTTTATGGGCAGACAAAGCTGGAGGGGGAGCTGGCGGTTTCCGGCAATCTGGAAAAGTATTTTATCGTCCGCATTGCCTGGGTGTTCGGCGTCAACGGGAAAAATTTTATCAAAACCATGCTGAACCTCGGCAAGACTCACGACCAGATTAAGGTGGTCAGCGACCAGATTGGAACGCCCACCTACACCTATGATCTGGCAAGGCTTCTGGTGGATATGATTGAAACCGACAAGTACGGCTACTATCATGCCACCAACGAGGGCGGTTACATCAGCTGGTACGATTTTACCAGAGAAATTTTCCGTCAGGCGCAAGAATTGGGACACCCTGAATACAGCCCGGAGCGTCTCACCGTAACGCCGGTAACAACCGAAGAATACGGCATATCCAAAGCAAGACGTCCCTTCAATTCCCGCCTTGCCAGGGAGAAGCTTATCCAAAACGGTTTCCTTCCTCTCCCCACCTGGCAGGACGCCCTTGCCCGATATTTAAAGGAAATTGAATTTTGAATCATAGGAGGGTACATTCCCCGATGCTCTGCATCGTAACTTGCTTTATCAGAGACAAAAGGGTGATATAATGTAAGCGGAAAGGAGAAGTTGTAGATGAGTGAGAACATACACAAATCCCACAACGTATCAAAGCTTATGTATCATTTTGTATTGCCGACAAAATACCGGAGAGTGGTAGTTAGTGATGAAGTGGAAAATGTAATAAAAGAAACCTGTATAGAAATCAGCAAAAGATATGACATGTATTTTCTGGAGATAGGAGCGGATAAAGATCATGTACACTTTCTCATACAGTCAGTGCCAAACTATAGTCCGACACAAATAATAAAGATAGTAAAAAGTATAACGGCCAAAGAAGTGTGTGCACGCTGCCCGGAAGTGAAGAAACAATTATGGGGAGGAAATTTCTGGACAGCGGGCTATTATGTGTCGACAGTGAGCGAACATGGGAATGAAGAAGTGATAGCAAATTATGTAAAAAATCAGGGGAATGAGTATAAGAAGCTATTTCGGAACAAAGAGCCAGAGGGACAGATAAGCATATTTGATTATATGTAGAGGGAGAAACCGTGATGCCAGCATACCCCGCTTTTGGTCTTGCGAAGCAAGAGCAAAAGGCAAGTGCTGTGAGCGGGCGACGTAGGAGCCCGAGCACAGTGCTTGAGTGCTTGCACCGGGGTAGTTGATTCATAAAGAACCACAGAGAGCGGAACTATTGGCAGTTCCGCTCTCATTTTTTTCCCGCAATCGTTCCTGTATATATTAAAATGTATTACAGAAGTTCAATATTACAGAGACGAAAGGAAGGAAAAATTTATGAAAGCTGTCTTAATCATTGAGGACAACCCTACCAGTATGGAAATGCTGGCAAGAATTGTAAACGAGGTGGACCCGGAGATAACGGTCCACAGGGCCGTAAATCAAAATATGCGTTCAATGTCATCTTACCATCTCTGGTATTTAGCTTATTG
>CAMSTM010000161.1 GCA_947063675.1 uncultured Lachnospiraceae bacterium
GGGCCGGCCAGAAGGGCTGCATCCACGCTCCCGCCAGCCAGAGCCGCCTGGGCATATACTCCTCTGTCAGATAAGGGGTCAAATCAATAAAGGTTCCGTCGTCCCCGTAACGGGAAATGTCATAATTGCTGAACCCCACTCCCATAAAAGCGTCCGGCAGCTCGTCGCCGGCAATGCGGATATTGACCTGCTCTGCCAGAGACTCGCTCATGGTGGTCCAGTCAACGGAAATTCCCGTATCCTGCTGAAGCTGATTCAAAACCACATTGTCGGTATAGCCCGGACTTAAGGCGCTCTGCGCTCCCATAATGGAAAATTTTGTCTGCAACCTGTCCGTACTTGCAACGCCTTTTTCGTGATTGCCATAGTCTTTTCCCCCGCACGCTGTCACGGACAGCGTTAAAAATGCTGCAAGGGCAAATCCTGTAAACCATTTTAAAGTCTTAAATTCTTTCCGCTTTTTCATAGTAAGATTTCCTTTCCGAGGTCAGCCTTTAACCGCGCCGGCCATAAAGCCTTTTTCAAAATACTTCTGCACAAAGGGGTAGATAACCAGCATGGGAACCGCCGCAACAATAATGGATGAAAACTTAATCATCTCCGTCATCTTGTTTAATTCCGCAAAGCCGCCGGATATGGTGCTGGCCTGGCTGGCGCTTGCCGAACTCTTAATCAGGATATTCCGAAGCACCAGCGGCAGAGGTGCCTTATCGGGAGACGGCAGGTATATCATGGAAGTAAACCAGTCGTTCCAATAGGCCACCATGCTGAACACCACCATAACCGCCATGATGGAGCGGGAAAGCGGCACAACAATCTGTATAAATGTTGTCCATTTGGATGCGCCGTCTATTTGCGCCGCTTCCGTCATTTCCTTTGGAATGCTGTTTTCAAAGAAATTCCTCACAATAATCAGATTTCCTACGGCAACGCCGCCCGGAAGAAACAGTGCCCACATATTGTTAATCAGTCCCGTTTCCTTTACCACCAGATAAGTGGGAACCATGCCGCCCCCGAAATACATGGTAATAATGAAGAAAATGCTGAAAAATTTTCTTCCCGGCAAATCCCTTACGCTTAAAGGATAGGCCGAAAGATAGAGCACCACAACCGAAAACACCGTGCCGATTATCGTATACTTGAAGCTGTTGAAAATCCCCGTCACCACGCTACTGTCGGAAAATACCGCTTTGTACCCGTCAAGGGTAAACTGGCTCGGCAGTAGAAATGTCTTCCCCGCATACACGTCATAGGGATTGGATACGGACGCAATCAGTATGTAATACAGGGGATAAGCCACTATGAACAGAATAATGGCGCAAATTACCGCCAGAATAATATCGCTGGTTTTTTCGGAAAGTCCTGAAAGCTTTCCCGTTTTTGTATTTGCTCTCATGCCGCACCTCCTATATAAAGCTGGTATCATCGGATATCCTGCTCGCCATCTTGTTGACCACAATCAGCAGTATAATGTTAATCACCGTATTAAACAGACCCACCGCCGTGGAATAGCTGTACTTGGCGCTCTCAATACCCTTTTGGTAAACGTAAACCGAAATCACGTCGCTCACCGCTTTGTTTAAATCCGTCTGTAAAAGCCATACCTTCTCAAATCCTACATTCATCAGACTTCCCGCGCTCATAATCAGGTTCAGCACCATAATGGAGCGCAGCCCCGGTATGTCGATGTGAAGGATTCTCTGGAACAGGGACGCGCCGTCCACCCTGGCTGCCTCGTAAAGAGCCGTATCAATTCCCGACAAAGTCGCCATATAGACAATGATTCCCCAGCCCGCATCCTGCCAGATTCCCGATGCGATATAGATTGTGCGGAAAGCGGCGGATTCCGTAAGGAAATCTATGGAGGTTCCCGCAATCAGATTAATCAGACCGCCGGAGGGGCTTAAAAAGATTTTAATCATACCGCAGATGACCATAGTAGAGATAAAATGCGGCGCGTAGAGAACCGTCTGGGTCAGCCTCTTAAAACGTTGGAACCTGAGCTGATTCAGCATCAACGCCAGAATGATGGGAATCGGAAAACTCCACAAAAGGCTGAATAAACTCAGAAGCACCGTGTTTTTAATCATTCTTCCAAAGGTAGGGGCGCTGAAAAAACGCCAGAACCATTCCAGTCCCACCCATTCGCTGCCGGAAAACCCCTTGCTTGCCTTATAATCCCTGAAAGCAATCTGGATACCGTACATGGGTATATACTTGTAAATAATTGTCAGAACCACCGGAATAAGCAGCATGGCGTACAACTGCCAGTTGTCCGTGATTCGTTTTTTCAGCGGCCTTTTTACCATTATTCCCGGCCTTACCGCTGCCGACTTGCTCTTGCTCATATTACCATCTCCTTTTATAATGTGGGTTCCGCTAAAGCCCTTTCGGTACACCTGGTCCGGAAACAATTTCCGTCACTTTTATCCGCGAATCATTTCGTGCACCGCTGGGACTTTTGCCGTTCGTGAAACGTTATTTATATCTTGTTTATAAAAATATCACTTTATTTTAACAAAATCAATATCAATTTAGATATTTTACCTGTTTTACATTGATTTCGTGGTTTTTCACAATTATATTCCTGGATTTTTGGTGAAATTTACATATATATTTCATATAACGTTTCACACAAATTTATGCCGTTTACTTTACAAACGGACTTATTTCCTTTATAATTAATTCATTGTTTATATCTGGAAAACCCTTTGCCGGGGAACTCATCACGCCCTGTAAATACATTGTTTGCAGGCGCACGAAACTTTTTAGAATGACAGAGGTTGCCATGAAGAAAGAAAATTCCGCTCCTACCATGAAAGACGTCGCCAGGGAAGCCGGCGTGGCCCTTGGCACTGTCTCTAAAGTGGTCAACGGCCTTCCTGTGGGCGAGACCTACAAAGCCCGCGTGGAGGAAGCTATCAGGAAATTAAACTATCAGGTGAACAGTTATGCCCAGGGGCTTAAGGCCAGCAAAACGCATACCGTGGCGCTCCTTATCCCCAACACCTTAGAGCCCTTTTACGCCTCCCTTGTCTACCATATCAATCTTGCGCTTTTAAAAAGGAAATACCGTATGCTGCTTTGCTCAACGGATTATGATTCCAATCTGGAGCAGGAATACGTGGCGATGGCAAAGCAGAACAAGGTGGACGGAATCATCGGACTGACCTACAATCCCGATTTAATCATCGACGAGGCCACTCCCTTTATTGCCATCGACCGCTCCATGGGTCCTAAAATCCCCTGCGTCACCAGCGACAATTTTGCCGGCGGCCAGCTTGCAGCCGAAAAACTGGCCGACTTCGGCTGCCGGAGAGTTGCTTTTTTGAGATGGGGTTCTTCTCTGACCAATGAGCCGAACAAGAGAAAAGCCGGTTTTGAAAACGGCTGCCTTGCCAGAGGCCTTTCCTGTGAAATGAAAATTATAAACGACGGAGAGCCCTATAAAGAATTTGAAGATTTTCTTACCGCGCATATGAAGAACGGAAAACTGGACTTTGACGGGATTTTCTGCGTAACGGATACCCTTGCCCACGATATTTTAAAATCACTGGAAAAACTCGGGCAGAAGGTTCCCGGAGACGTCCAGGTAATCGGCTTCGACGGGACACGGCATTTCGGCAATAAGGCCTACACATGCTCCACAATCGTACAACCGGTACCGGAAATCGCCGAAATGTGCGTGGAACTACTCACGCAGGAAAACATGCGCGCCAGACCGCCTCTGGTCTGCCTTCCCGTCTCCTACGCCTATGGCGGGACGACATCAGAGGGAAAAGATGCCTGATTTTTATCGGCAGCGGACACAGATCGGGCAAAGCCTCCCGCTTTCTTTCGCCGGAAGCTTTGCCCGCTGCATAACAATATAAAGGCCGCTTTCTCCTACCGGAAAAATCCGAATCTTAACCATATACCTGTTCGCCCGCTAATTTTGCATATATTTTATCACAGTCATACGCACACTCCTGTGCCGCCCGGTCAATTTTCTTTATATAATCGATGCTTTCTTCAAGACTATCCGCAATTTTCTCCGGTCCGTTGCCCTTTTGCAGCATTCTGCATACAATCTGAATCAGTTTTTTATTTTCCCCTTCCTCTCTTACATATGCCATTTCTTCCCAAAGCTGCATATATTTCACCCCCGTTTTTTCCGATTTTCTGATTTCCCTGACCCTCTCGTGAATCAGCTTTATCCGTCTGCTGTCGGTTTTATTGGCCGCTTCGTCTGTGGATTCTGTTATGTATTCCATAAAATCCAGAAACTCCCGGGAAAATTCCTGTCCGTTTTCCCCTTTTGTATTGATAAAGACACGAATTGCCCCGTCTCCTATTTTCAAATCAGGACATTCCCGGCAGGTTCCCTCAAAAGTGTATCTGTATAGTCCGTATCCAAACAAATCAAAGGGCGCTATTAATATAAAACAACTGTCATTCAGCAGATTAAAATCCTTGCTGCCCGGTTCTAACAAAGATACATCCAACTGCGCCTGATAATACCGGCTTCTTTTCTGCAGATTTCCGGTATTCCTTTTCTGCATCTCTGTACAGTAAAGAGTCCCGCTTCTGTCCATGCTCACCACGTCAAGCCTGATTTGCCGAAGCTGCGGCGATACTCTCAGTTCCTTTTCTGTCTCCGGCCTGTCTTTTAAGTGGATTTCATTCTCAAGCAGAATACTGACCGCGGCCTGATAAGCTTCCTCATCTTCCATCGTTTCACTGAACAGAAATCTGTCTGCCAGATTCAGTTCTTCCAATTTCGTTACTGCCTTTTCTGTCATGCATTTTCCTCCTTTGTACAGGAAAATACATTCTGTAAAAACACTATTGCAGAATCCCTCCGCGCCTGTTTCTCTGCCTTAAATGATTTTCCTGCTCTATTCTGATATATCAAGGGTATAAAAGCAGGATTTCAAGAATATAAGAACAGATAGTTCATAAGACGCAGCATAGCTGCCATACAAGCTTTCGCTTTCAGAAATCATTTGCTTTGCAAAAAGCATATCATAATTACAAATATTTTTCAACAAAAATAAAGTCGGAAGACACGGAATTCAATTTTCAGATTCCAGTGAGCCGGAAAATATTTAGCAAAAGAGCCGTGTCTTTCGACAACAGCCCTTTCTCTTCAAGTCTTATTTTGCTAAAATTTCATCTATCTTTTTCAGCTCTTCCTCTGAAAAATCTGTTCCGGCAAGAATCTTCACATTATTTTCAATCTGCTCCGGCCTGCTTGCTCCGATTAAGACGGTATTCAGATTATCTCCGCGCAGATTCCAGCAAAGAGCCATCTCCGCAAGGGTCTGCCCTCTTTCCACCGCCATCTGATTCAGCCGTTCTACCTTTTCCACCAAAGCGGCCTGAATATCCTTTTCCTTGAGGAAATGATTCCTTGTTGCCCTGCTGCCCTCGGGAATCCCGTGAAGGTAGCGGTCAGTCAGAATCCCCTGCGCAAGAGGCGAGAAAGAAATACTGCCGACGCCCAGTTCTTTCAGCGCATCTTTTAACCCCTCGGTTTCATATTTCCTGTCCATCATGTTGTAGCGGAACTGATGAATCAAAAGGGGCGTATGGTTCCTGGAAAGAATCCCGGCCGCTTTCCTTGTCTGCTCCGCATTGTAATTGGAAATCCCCACATAAAGGGCCTTTCCCTGACGCACAATGTCCGACAAAGCCTCCATGGTTTCCTCTAAAGGCGTGTCCGGGTCCGGTCTGTGATGATAAAAAATATCCACATAGTCGAGCCGCATCCTCTTAAGGCTCTGGTCGAGACTCGCCATCAGATATTTCCTGCTGCCGCCGTCCCCATAGGGTCCTTTCCACATATCGTATCCCGCCTTGGTGGCAATCAGCATTTCATCCCGGTAGGGGCGCATGTCCGAATCCATGATTCTTCCGAAGTTTTCCTCCGCCGAACCGTAAACCGGGCCGTAATTGTTCGCTAAATCAAAATGGGTAATTCCCAAATCAAAGGCTTTGCGCACCATGGCTTTCTGATTTTCAAAATTGTCAACAGAGCCGAAATTGTGCCAGAATCCCAGCGCAATTCTGGGAATCAGGACGCCGCTTTTGCCGCACCTTACATACTTCATGTTTTCGTATCGTTCTTCCTTTGCTTTGTACATTTGTTCCTCCTATTCCAGTTCCGCAAGCCCTTTCCAGCTCACACTCGTCTGAAACGATTTCCGGCTGCTTTCCGCATCCGTCAATCCTTTCGTGCGCTCTGTCAGCTCTTGCTGGTTTCCAGTTCCGCAAGCGTTCTGCCTGCGCTTTCTTTCAAAAATCCGTAGTCACTGCCGCAGACAATAATATCCGCTCCCATTTCCTCCAATTCCCGTGCTTCCTGTACGTCTCCCGCAATAAACATGGAATATTTTCCCGCCGACCTTGCCGCCCGCACCACTTCCTCAGCCGCATGTGCCATACATGCATACTCCTTCCTGCTGCTGCCGGGCTTTAAACCATAGGAAAGCCCCAAATCAGCCGGGCCGTACATAAGGACGTCAATCCCTTCTGTGCCGATGATGCTGTCCACATTCCGAACGCCCTCTGCCGTCTCAATCTGGGCAATTACCAACGTGGTCTTTTCCTTATAATAAGCGTCCCCGGCAAGCTGAATCATCCGGGTGTTCCAGAAAGAACGGCGGCCCTTCGGCGGAAACTGCAGGCACGCCGCTATTTCCTTCGCTTCTTCCGCATTATTCACCATGGGAACCATCAGCCCCTGCGGGCACAAATCCATAAGCGGCCCCAGTACGGAAAAGTCATGGCCCGGAGCACGGATAATGGCGCTTACCTGTGCGGCTCTTGCCGCAATGCTTAAGGAAAGCAGCTCCTGATAACCCATAAGTCCGTGCTGACCGTCAAGCCACACATAATCCCACCCCGGCGCAATGCACTCAATCATTGGCTGACTTGGGAAATTCACGGAAAATCCATAAACCTTCTTCCCTGTCTTTAGCTTTTCCCACAGCTTATTTCGGCAGCATGCAATCTCACAGCTCGCGGAATCAGTCTCAGGCGGAATTTCCCCTGCCATGCTTTGGAGACTTTTGCTGTCTGCGTTTTCTTTCTTATTCATTATACACTCATCCTTTCACCGCGCCAATAGTTACACTGGCTAAAAATTTATCCTGAAACATTAAAAAGATAATCACCAGCGGAATAATCACTAACGTACAGCCTGTAAGCACCAGCTCCCATGGTACGGCGTACAGATTATCCCCCACGCTTAAGGTAGGAAGAATTACCATAATCGGCAAAAGCTCTGTCTTGCTGATAAACATTTTAGGCAGCAGAAATTCGTTCCATTTGCTTAAGTACACCAGAATTGCAAGGGCGCCGAAAACCGGCTTCGACACAGGAACAATAATTTTTGTAAAAATCTTAAAGTGGCCCGCCCCCTCAATCTTTGCGGATTCAATCAGGGAATCCGGTATGGTTTCCATATTTTTGCGGAACATGAACATGGCAAACACGTTGGCAATACCCGTAATAATCTGCACGGTGTAGGTATTCAAAAGTCCCAGCTTGGAATAAATCAGATAAAGAGGCGTCAGGTTCAGCTCCTGAGGCACCATCATGGTGAGCAGAAACATCACAAAAAGAACTTCCTTTCCCCGGAATTTATATTTTGCAAAGGCATAGCCCGCCATGGAAGCAAAGACAATGGCAATCACAGTATAGACACCGCCCACGAACAGGGAATTTAAGTAGGTTCTTAAAATGGTTCCCGAATTATAATTCCACAGTCTGACATAATTGATTGGGTCAAAAGAACGGGGCAGACCCACGGAATTAAGCAAAAGCTCCGAGGAGGACTTGAAAGAGCCCATCACCATAATATAAATTGGAAACAGACTGATAAAAGCCATCAACAGCATAATTCCATGGCAAAAAATGTTATAAAACAGTCTTGTTTTATTTTTCATCAGTCCTCACCTCCAAACGCTTTCATCTGCAAAAGGGTGCAGCCTAAAATAAGCAGAACCAGAAGCCATCCGGCTGCTGCCGCCATTCCGAAGTTCCCTCCGTTTACATTTGTCGTCACAATATTGATGTAAGGCGCCACCTGCAAAGGCGCTTCCTCTCTGCTCAGCAGTACATTAGGTTCCGTATACAGCTTAAGGGAACCGATGGCATATGTAACAGAGGTCAGCATAAAGGTCGGCTTCATCAGGGGGATAATGATTTTTACAAGTTTCTGAAAAGGCGTGGCTCCGTCCACCATAGCCGCTTCCTCCACCTCCTCAGAAATACCGGTAAGTCCGGCAAGGAAAATCACAAAGTACCACCCGATTCCCCGCCAGGTAATAAGTGTGGACACCGGCCATTTCATATACCGGAGGTCTGTCAGAAACGGGATTTCCGTTCCAAGAACCTGATTAATCACGCCTACCTTTCCGCCGAAAATAATCTGGAAAAGCAGGGAAGCCGCAAGCCGGCCGCTCCGGTAATAGTCCACGCCCACATAATAATTTTCTCCGC
>CAMSTM010000162.1 GCA_947063675.1 uncultured Lachnospiraceae bacterium
TGCATAACCATAAATTTTTGTCTAACTTTTTGGGGTCAGATCATTCATCAATGTAACAAATGTTTGACAAACCTACAGTTATGAAAGATAATTCGAGTTAATTCAAGATAATTTGAGTTGATAGTAATCGTATAGCAACCAAAAGGTGTCTAAAGTACCGTAAAATCAAGGATTCCTGTGTCGGTTGAGGAAGCCGCTAAGGAAGATAAGTTCTAAGAAAAGCCCGTATTGGGGGTTAAGATTCAGACAGAACGGACTGGAAAGCAAGTCGGCGTAAGACTTGCTTTTTCTGTGTCTTAGAGTTAAGATGCATATACAATAAAGACAAGGTAGATTAGGGGGATTAAAGTGTTTAACGAAATCTGTATTTATGAAGCAAAAATTAACAAACAGGAAGAAATTGAATCTTTAATGAAAGAGGTTGCCGAGTTCTATCTTTCGCAGCCAGGCGTTGTTGATGTGAAATATATCAAACGCACACACCGGCAAGAGGATTTCAACGCTGTCAGGGAAGGAAAACCACCTATTCGTCTGACAAAATGGGTAGGTAAAGTTACATATATTTTACACTGGACGCTTGAGGACGAAGAAGCTCACGCTCGTGTTTCAAAGCTTGGATTAGAGCTGTTTTATAAAAGATGGAATCGCTGCTTAACTACAATGCCCAAAATTCTATTGGGTGAGAACATTGTGTAGCAGCTCTTATTGATAAAAGGAAATATGCAAATCTGCCGCTTTTATATTTTCGATTTCAATCTGGATTTTCTAAAGGAAACTGATTGTTTCCATGGAGAAGAAATCATTTATTGCAAGCAGGAAAAGGTATATTTCTGTCTTTTTCACGGAGGTCATTTATCCTGATTTTGCTGATTTAGTTTATATAAATTTGTTGCTTTTTGATATCAATTTAATATAATTATAATATAAGGAGCAGCATGATAAATATTTCCAGGCAAAGGAGGGATTTTTTATGACAGATGTTAAAACGACTGTTATGACGAATGAAATTTTATTATTGACTTTGATTTCACTGGCGATGGTCTTTCTGATTATTGAATGTGCAACAGAGGTAGCTGACGCAATTAGGTATTTCCTCTACAAAGGGAGTTCCACAGCCAGCGTTGTTGGAAAAGAGCCGTTCGCTGTTTCCCGTTCTAAAAGACTGGTGGAACAGAATGAAGACCACAAAGGATATCTTCCGGTTCGCGTGACACAGGATAAAAATTCCAATTATCCTTATATTTTTTCTCCGGGTTACTGGATGTACAGAGAGAAAGCGGCTTTTCCAACCTTAGAGTGGGGAACGGAAAGAAATACCTGGAGAGCGCATTACCCTTACGCCAGAAAATGGAATGCCGGCTCGCAGGTTACTGTGCGTTATAATGACGCGCGCCCCTGGAAATACGCCGTCAGGGATAGGTCTCTTGGTTTTAGTATCCTGTTAAAGTGTTCTTTCCTTATTCTGTGTATTCTTATCTGCAGTATTTTTCTGGCGGTTCAAATCCGTGGATAGAAAATTTAGAAATAAGCGGGTGCAATGCAAAATTGAGATATTTGTGCTCTTTGAAACGCTCTGGGATTTGTGCTCTTGATTTGTGCTCTTTGAAAAAAGAATGGAAATATGCGGGGAAAGATGTTACAATGAAGTTCATTGACAGGCTGCCCTATGGCAGTTGATATCTGAACAGGAGGAAATTACATTGGCATCATTTAAAATCATAACCAATACCACAGCCGATTTGCCCATGGATTATATTGAGGAAAACGGGCTTGGTTTAATTTATTTTAACTATATTATGGACGGGGTTTCTTATGGGAAGGACCGCGAGCTTGACTGGAAGGAATTTTACCGTCTCATGCGCGAGGAAGGCAAGATGCCGACCACCTCTCAGGTAAATCCTCAGCAGTACAAGGAATATTTTTCGGAGTTTTTGAAGGAAAACAAAAATTTGTTATATATTTCCTTTTCTTCCGGCCTGAGCGGTTCCTGCGGTAATTCTGTTCTTGCGGCCAATGAGCTGATGGAGGAAGACGACGAGTGCAGGATTATTGTGGTAGACTCAAAGTGCGCGTCCATGGGGGAAGGCCTTTTTGTACACAAGGCGCTCAAGATGCAGGCTCAGGGAAAGAGTATGGAGGAGACTGCCAGATATCTGAATGAACTGGCGCCGCATCTGACCCATGTTTTTACGGTGGACGATTTAAATCATCTTTACCGGGGCGGGCGTGTCAGCAAGGCCGCCGCGATTGTGGGGACGATTGCCGCAATCAAGCCGATTCTTCACGTGGATGACGAAGGGCATCTGATTCCCATAAGCAAGGTGCGGGGGAGAAAGAAATCTCTTAACGCGCTGGTTGATTATATGGAAGAAAAGACAAAAGGGTATCACGGTGAAAACGATATTGTTTTTATCAGCCACGGCGATGCGCTGGAGGATGCGGAGTATGTAAAGGCTGAAATTGAAAAGAGGTTCGGAATTAAAGACTTCAAAATCAACCATATCGGCCCGACTATCGGCGCTCACTCAGGACCGGGAACCATTGCGTTGTTTTTTGAGGGAAGTTCAAGGTAAAAGTCTGCAATCAGGGCAATTTCTATTAAGACGTCAGGGAACCGCTATGTTATACTTATGCCTGGAAAGGGGTATAGGTTATGAATGATAACAGGATTGTTGAAAAGATTACGTCATATATAGAAGCGCATCTGGATGAGGATTTGTCCCTTGACAAAATCTCCAGTGAACTGCACTATTCCAAGTTTTATATTTCAAGGCTCTTTGCAGAAAAAGCCGGCTGTACGATTTACAAGTATATTCAGGGGAGAAGGCTGACTTTAGCGGCCAGGAAGCTGGCGGAAACGAAAAAACCCATAGTGGAAATTGCTTACGAGGCCGGCTATGCCTCCCAGCAGGCATTTACGCTGGCTTTCCGTCAGGTATATTTATGTACGCCCCTGGAATATCGAAAGAGAGGCGTATTTTATCCGAAGCAGGAAAAGCCTGGTATGAGAGTGGGAAGAAAATATTTCTGCGGAGGTAAAATGGCGGCATGAGTACGATTCCTTATGTAATCGAACAGACAGGCAGAGGCGAGAGGAGCTATGATATTTTTTCACGGCTTTTATCCGACAGGATTATTTTCCTCGGGGAGGAAGTAAGCGATGCTTCCGCAAGCCTGATAATTGCGCAGCTGCTCTTTTTAGAAGCGGCGGAACCGGATAAAGATATTCAGTTGTATATCAACAGCCCGGGAGGTTCTATCAGCGCCGGGCTGGCAATTTATGATACCATGCAGTATATTAAATGCGACGTGTCAACGATTTGTATGGGGCTTGCCGCCAGCTTCGGGGCTTTTTTGCTTGCCGGCGGAACGAAGGGAAAGCGGATTGCCCTTCCCAATGCGGAGATTATGATACATCAGCCTGCTATCGGCGGAAAGGGAGTCAGCGGGCAGGCAACGGATATTCAGATTATGTCCGACCATATTCAGAAAAGCAAAGATAGGCTTAACCGTATTCTGGCGGAAAATACCGGAAAAACCGTGGAGAAAATAAGGCTGGATACGGAACGCGACAATTATATGTCGGCGGAGGAAGCGCTGAAATACGGATTGATTGATAAAATTATCACCATAAGAGAATAATGATTGCTATTTTGTTTCTTTTAAAGTAAGATAGTTAAAGATGATTTACTTTAGCTATCAGCAGATTACAAAGGAGAAAGAAAATGAGTAAGTATACCGGAACACAGACGGAAAAAAATCTTGAGGCGGCTTTTGCAGGGGAATCTCAGGCGAGGAATAAGTACACCTATTTTGCTTCCGTAGCCAAAAAAGAAGGCTATGAGCAGATTTCCTCCCTCTTTTTAAAAACTGCGGACAATGAGAAAGAACACGCAAAAATGTGGTTTAAGGAATTGCAGGGAATCGGCAATACTTCCGAAAATCTGGCTGCGGCGGCGGACGGAGAAAATTTTGAGTGGACCGATATGTATGAGGGATTTGCCAAAACGGCACAGGAAGAAGGTTTTCCTGAACTGGCAGCTAAATTCCGTATGGTCGGCGCAATCGAAAAGCACCATGAGGAGAGATACCGTGCGCTCCTTAAAAATATTGAAACCGCGGCAGTTTTTGAAAAGAGCGAAGTGAAGGTATGGGAATGCAGAAACTGCGGACATATTGTAGTGGGAACCAAAGCACCTGAGCTTTGCCCGGTCTGCAGCCACCCTCAGAGTTATTTTGAAGTCCATGCGGAAAATTATTAATAGTCCTGGCGTGCCCCTGTCTTTATGGCAGGGGCGGTTTTTTGGGGAACATATCAAGAGGAAAGCATACCGTGACAAGCGCGCCGCCCTCCGGGGCATTCGCCAGAGTGAGAGTTCCGCCAAGGGCTGTGGCTATCTGCTTTACAATGGACAGTCCCAGCCCGAAATGCTCCCGGCTTCCCCGGCTTTGGTCGGAACGATAAAATTCAGTGGCGGCAAGAGAGAGAGCCTCCCCGGAAAAGCCCTTTCCTTCATCACGTATGCGAAGCAGGAGATGTTCTTCTGAAAGCTCTGCGTACAGAAAAACGGTGCCGCCTTCGGGAGAGTACTGCACGGCATTGTCGGTTAAATTGTCAAGGATTCTCTGAAATTCTTCCCTGGGAACAGGCAGAGAATCCGGCAGGTTCCGGGTAAGCAGGCGGCAGGAGAGATGTTTCCTTTTGCCAAGGCTTTCGATATTTTCAGCCATTATATCCAGAAGTTTTCGAAGCTCACAGACATCGCCGGAAGTATTCACGGGTCTTGAAATTTCCATCATTCCAGTCACATAACGCTGAATCTGACCGGAGTGCTCCAAAATAAACGCTGCGTATTCATGCTGTTCTTCTGTCAGCCCGGTTTCCAGTAAAAGCTCCGCATTTCCCCTCACGATGGTCAGAGGGGTTTTGACATCGTGGGCAAGAGCGGTGAGCTGTTGTTTTTTCTGCTGTTCCATTGCCCATTGCTCTGTCAGCGAGGACTGCAAATCAGTCTTTAAGTGTTCCAAGGAATCCAAAATCCGGTTGAATTCTAAAAGTCCTGTCCTTTGCACATCAAAATCAAGGGTTTGCTCCCCGACCCTTCGGGCGGCGTCAGCCAGCTTCTGCAGTTCCCTGTTTAATCTGCGGGCATATTTCAGGGAAATAAAAACGATATCCGCAATAAGCAGGAAAAGAAACAGTATCAGAAAGGAAAGCTCGGCGTTCGGAAAAATATGCTGCAAGACGGGAGAAGCAAACCGGGCAATGAGCCGGTAGGATACGACGAGGCACTGGGTATCGGTGTCTATGCGGAGAAAAATATCAGTACCCGCCCGTCTGATGTAATCTTTTTCAGCGGAAGACGCAAGCCCTCCGGCGGTTTTTAAGCCGTCTTCATCCAAGGTGGACTGTAAAATCATGCCGTCCTTATCAAAGAAAGCATAATCCGCCCCGGACGGAATATCTTCCGGCCTTATAGCACTGTGGCCGTCGAGTGTGGCGCGCCAGGTAGAAACGGAGCGTTCCACGGTATTTGCCGGAATGATAATATTTAAAAGAGAGGCGGCATACAAAATCCCTGCCCAAAGGATTCCCGTGCAGACCAGCGAAAAGACGGCATGGGCTAAAAATATCATAAAATAACGATTCAGGCTGATTTCTTTTTTCATTTTCCGTCTCCGTTCCATCGGTATCCAATCCCCCAGACTGTTTCAATCGGAGATACGCCTGTGGCGGTAAGCTTTTTCCGAATATTTTTAATGTGTTCAGTGATAGCGGAAATGTCGCTTTCCCTGTCATAGCCGAAAACATTTTCAAAAATCTGTTCCCTGGAGTATATCTGACCGTGATTTTTTGCCAGAAGAAGGCTGATTTCATATTCGCTTCTGGTAAAGGGAAGCTTTTCCTCCCCGGCAAAGACCTCTTTTTTGGTCAGGAAAAAACGGACGCGCCCGACAGAAAAACAGCTGGTTTTTTCACGCTGCTCCCGCCTTAAATGTGCATTGACACGGGCGCGCAGTTCCAGAATGGAAAAGGGCTTTTTGATATAATCGTCTGCGCCCACGGAAAAACCGAAGTCCACATCCACCTCAAGGCCTTTCGCGGTGAGAAAAAGAATAGGGCAGTCCGTGAGACCGCGGATTTCCCGGCAGAAGGTGTAGCCGTCCACGTCCGGCATCATGACGTCCAGCAGGATAAGGTCGTAGGGGAAAAGGTTGTTTTTAAGCTTTTCCGTGACCTGCGTAACGCCGGTTACTTCGTGTCCGTCTTTTCTCAGCGCGTTTTTAATCAGAATAAGCATAGCCTCGTCGTCGTCAATCGCAAGAATATGCGCCATTGGAAAACTCCTTTCCCTTTCACAGGAGAGCGGATATCCCGCCGCCCCTGCGATTTGGTATTTGTTTTGGTTATCGGTCAGACAATAAACCGGTAAAGGATACAGGACAGCGCGTACAGCACATAAACATGAACAGGATAAAACCAGTAAAAGAGCCGTTTGGAGCCCTGTCCCCGCGTTCCATTGTAGCACAGCATCGGAACGACTGCAAAAACTTCCATCCATTCATAGGCCACTGTGAAAAAGTCCGCAACGCCAAGGGCCGGAGCCATGAAATGAAGCCGCACAATATCCCAGAGCAGGCAGGTTATGACAAAAGCAACCGCCTGTATGCTCCTGTTTTTCCGGCACAGGTAAAGAATGACTCCGAAAATCAGGGTGGAGGTTCCGCCATCCATAATAAAAGAGTGGCACGGCAGCACGGTAAATGCCAGAAGGCTTAAGGAAAAATTCAGCGTCGGATTTGGAAACGCCATCATCAGCGCGGATATGGCAAAGGGGAGCAGTACCGGAATCAGTATGGCGGCAAGACCGCGTCCCCACTTTTTCCCTGAACACCATTCGAACCCCTGAAGAATGACGATGAGGATGGAAAAGGATGCAAGCATCTGATTTTGCGGGAAAAATCCGTCGGGCCGCACGAGGGCATTTCCTATATTGTAGAAAGAAAACTGCACCGCCCCCATAAATATTGACAGCAGATAGATGCGAAGAAAATACTTTTTCCGGTCATGGGTGTGAGTGAAGCCTTCAATAATGCAGAACAGGAAAAGGGGCGCCGCCAGCCGCCCAAGCATGGAAAAGAACACGGGGATTTTTCCCGTGTAAGCGAAAAAGTATTGGATGTGGTCTAAAACCATCAGCGCCATTGCCAGGTATTTGAGCGAGAAACCTGATAAGCCTTTTTGTGTTATTGATTGATTCATATGTGATATCCTCCTTATGCAAAGAGGATATCAGGGATATCTAAGGAAAGTATAAGGAAATCAGATATTTGAAAATTTTTCGGCAGGTCTGATAAGACAGGCGCAATACTGCAAACCGGGCAGGGAAAAATTCCCCGCCCAATTCGGATATTTTCTAACATTTACATTTGTCGAACTCAGGATTGAAAGCGTAGAAGTTCTTGGAATCCAGCTTATCCTGAACGATGCGGAGGGCTTCACCGAAACGGGAGGATTGAAGTAAAAACAGCTCAAATGTTCCAGGTGATTTCCATGTTGCCATCTGCAATTTTTATGACCTTAATCAGGGTATCGGCTACCGCCTGCCTGCCCGGGGGAGAGAGCGTTTCCCAGGATTTTATATGATTGGTTATCTGCTTTAATCTTCCGTCTGTATCTTTTGCGCCGGCTGTTGCGATTTCCTCCTGCAGGGCTTTTCGTTCTGCGTCCAGTACCGATACTTTTTCGTCTATGTACTTCATCAGAACGCTGCCTGCCCCAGATACTTTGGATAGAAGAACTTCGATTTCCTCCTCAATCTGTGTAAGACGGATTTTTCTCGTCATATTCTTTTGTTCTTCCTCCATATCAGCCATACAGGAAGCCAGACTTCCTTCGAAAGCTCCCTCTTTGAGGGCTGAAAACTCCGACAGCCTTTCCCTGATTGCGCCAAGCATATATTCTTCCAAAACATCCGCATAAACGGTACAGCCCGCCCCTGTGCAGCCTCCTCCACGGCTTCCCGCCCGGCTGCAGACAAAGTACCGTCCCCATTTTGTCTTTGCCTTGCGGACAGTCAGCGCATAACCGCAGTTGCCGCATTTTACCTTACCTGCAAGCCATGAGTTTTTTGGCTTACAGGTCTTTGCAGACTGACGGTTGTTCAGACACCGTATGCGGCAGGCTAACCACGTCCTGGAGGGGATAAAGCCTTTATGCGGCGCAAGCACGATTTCCCTGTCGGAAAGGTCGCTTTGCTTTCTTGAAGAGGAAGCAGTACCCCTGTAGAGATAACAGCCATTGTAACCTGTGAAATCACTTGCCGGATTATGGATATTTGCGCCCTGACTCTGGAAAAAACGGTACACGTCAATATCAGCTTCCACATACGCAGGGTTGCTCCAGATTGATGTTGGGGGCTATGAAGCCGTCTCTCATCATGAT
>CAMSTM010000163.1 GCA_947063675.1 uncultured Lachnospiraceae bacterium
CGTACATAAAAATATAATGGGCTTCGAGGTCGTATCCGGTAAGGGGAATATATTTTTCATCGCTGACAGTACCGGAGCTTACGCAAAAATATACGGCGTCGCGCGCGGTCAGAATATTTTTTTCACCGTCTATAATGCGCTCGATGTCCCGGGCATAATCCTCGTAGCTAAAAAGAGGCACTTTGTCCTGATATTCCCAGGGAGAATTTATCTGCGCAAAGCCATGCCGCTTGCCGAATTCGGTGTCTTTGTTTTCGTTAAGCCAGTCAAGAAGGAATTTTGTCTGCGCCGCGTCCGCCCCTTGCGCCGACTCTTCAAGACGTTTGAGTGCTTCGCCGCCGAGTCTTCCGTAATCCGTTTTCATTATGCGCAAACGCCTCCCTCCACAAAAATCTGTACGGTATTCGTGCCGAAGGTGCGCTGATAAAGCGTCTGCTCGCACATACCCTCTATCAGGCGGATGCCCAGATACTCTTCGTCGTTGTCCGCGTACAAAAGCGGGTTAAACTCGTTTCCGCCATACCGGATTCGTATTCCGATAACGCCCTGCAGGGAATAAACGCGCAGGTCGAACCCGGCCGCGCTCTTGTTTTTCACTGAAATAAGGGTCATAATTTCCTCAAGGGCAAGACTGATTCTCATTGTCTGCTTCGGCGACATTCCGTTGTCCGCGCAAAAATCCGTTATCTTTCCCGAAGCGTTGCAAATGCTCTCCGCGTCGCCGTTTACCGAGAAATTGATAACCTTTCCCGAATGCTCGAGGGAAGTGTCCAGCAGCAGGAAACGGGATGACTGCCTGTGAAAAATCCCCGTCGCGGCGAACCAGAAAATCAGCGTTGCCATTTCCCCGAAAAACAGAAACAGCCAGGGACTATGCCCGAAGTCCAAAAGCAGAAAAAGGCTGGCGCAAGAGGCCGAAAAGACGCGCAGGAATATGATGAAGTTCGCCCAGATATTTCGCCCGGAAACATTGTAAAATCCTGACAGAATACAGTTGATAAGCGCCGGTATCATTCCAAACGACAGACAGATAAAGGCAAATCTCAGGGAAATATTCAGTCCGTAAGCCCTCGAAATCAAATCCGCGCCGGAGATAATCACTGCGGAAAAGGCGGCGACCCACGGGATTCCGCTTTTCAGCTGCCGTTTTATCAAAAGACGCGCGCTCTCGTTATCATGTTCGCCGCTGTAGATGCCGAGCATGGCTGAAGCCGCCTGAGGAACGCCGCCCGTTACGCTTTCCGCAAAAGCGCAGATACAGTTCACCGCCGTGAAAGCCGCTACCGTTTCACTGCCGCAGTAACTAAGCAGCAGCGCGTTTATGACCGTCACGCGCAGCGTCTGGAAAAGATTGTTCGCCGCCGACGGGCTTCCCGCTCTGGCAACCTCCGAAAATGCCGCGCCCTTCGCTTTTATGCGGAATCCGAATTGAAATCCGCTCTTTTTATCGCACAGCCTTGCAAATCCGGAAACACACGCGGCGGCTGTGGCTAAAACGCTCGCCAGCGCCGCGCCGGACACTCCCATATCGAAAGTATATAAAAACAACGCGTCCAGAATCACATTGCCGGCTCCCATGATAAGCATCATCAGCGTGACCTGACCGTTCCGTCCGTCCAGCCGCAAAAACCAGAACGGTATGTAGATGAGAATTTTCGGCAGCGCCCCCGCTATCGTCACCCCCGAATACTCCGCCACCAACGGCCTTACGTTTTCGTCAGAGCATAACGCCAGCGACAGGGGCTTTAGAAAGACGAGCCCCGAAACCGTAATAAGAACCGCTGCCGCTGTACACCAGAAAACCGCCATGCCGTAGAGCTCCTGCGCCTGCCCGCTCCGGTTTTTCCCGATGGCGTCCGAGGCGCGGACAGCCGTTCCCGACACGATAAACGAACCCGCGATACACAATACCAGATACACGGGCAGACTGAAATTGATTGCCGCCAGAGCGTTCGTGCCCAGCTTTTGCCCTACCAGAATACCGTCCGCAAGTATGTTGATGCTGCCGCTCAAAACGGATAACACGCAGGGCAGCAGCGCCTTGTTATACGCTTTTTTGAGGAATAGTTCGTTCTGCTTAAGTTCCAAACCCATTACTATGTCTTCGCTCCCTGTTCAGACTGACGGTTCTCAAAGGGCCGCCGCGAATTGCGGCTATTCCTCAATCTCCAGAACCACCGTATTCGTCCCCTCCGCCCCGGAATACCCGAGATATTCCATTTTCATGGACGCGTGTCTTACAAGAGCCAGAGCCGTCGTGTTGTCGCTATCCACCGGGTCGAACGCAGGACCGTTATACTGCACCTTTAATTGCATACAGGACTGTTCCTGCGAGTATGCGGCCGTCATCTGTACCGAAACCTCCTCCGGCAGTAAGGGCAGCAGTATCTGCACGCACAGCTCTTCAAATATTTCCTGAAAACGGTAAATGATTTTCTGCGGAATCAGATGCCTGCGCCCGTACTCTTCTATCCGGCTGTTCATGCCGATAAAATCAAAATCCCTCGAGTCTATCGACGCGGTAAATACTTTCAGCCGCTGAATAAACTGCTTTGTGCGCTCCCGCCGGGGATGTTCAAAAATCTGTTCCGGCGTCCCGTCTTCGTAAATCTCCCCCTGGTCCATATAAAAGATGCGCGTGGACACGTCCCTTGCAAATTTCATTTCATGGGTCACAATCAGCATGGTCATCCCCTGCCCTGCCAGCGAACGTATAACGGCAAGCACTTCTCCCACCATGGTCGGGTCCAGGGCGCTGGTGGGTTCGTCGAACAGGATGATTTCAGGCTCCATGGACAGGGTACGCGCAATGGCCGCCCGCTGCTTCTGCCCGCCGGAGAGTTCGTCGGCAAAAGCCTGCGCTTTGTCCGCAAGCCCCACCATACGCAGCAGCTCCATGCCCCGCTCATACGCTTCCCGGCGCGGCCTGTGCAGCAGGTCCACCGGACCCGCCATGATATTTTCAATCATCGTCATATGGGAAAACAGATGGAACCCCTGAAACACCATCCCCATCTTCCGCCTGACCAGATGTATCTTACATGCTTTATCCGTAATCCTTTCCCCGTCAATGACAATCTCTCCGCCTGTAGGCGTCTCCAGCAGGTTGAGGCAGCGCAGAAACGTGGACTTGCCCGTTCCGGAAGGGCCGATAATGGATATGACTTCTCCTTTTTTGATTTCGGTGTTGATATCCTTTAACGGCGTCACCGACCCGTACTCTTTCCGTAAATGTGTGACACGTATCACTGCGGTTCCACCCCCTTTACCTCGCGCTTTCTGCGTTTCGGGTCAATCCTGCGCTCCGCGCAGGTAAGTATGCCGGTCATAAGGTTTGCGACCATAAAATAAATCACCGCCGTGGCAATCAGCGGGAAGAATGCGTCCATCGTACGGGAACGGATAATGTCGGATGCCTTTGTCAGGTCCTGCACCGCAACATAGCCGACGACAGAGGTCATTTTTACCATCGAGATAAATTCTCCCTTTAATACAGGAAGGAAACGCATTGCCGCCTGCGGAAACACAATTTTCCAGAAAGTCTGGTACCTTGTGTACCCCAGCGCAAAAGCGGCTTCCGACTGCCCCTTCTCCACCGTTTCCAGACCGTTCCGCATCATTTCCGACGTATAGGCGCTGAAATTGATTGAGAAACCGATAACCGCAACCACAATTCCGGAAATGTCCACCGAACCGAAAATGACGTAAAACAGAATCATCAAAAACACAACGATAGGCATACCCTGAACCAGCCGGATATACGCGGCGGCTCCCAGTCTGGCGGGTTTTGGCTTCATGCGCCTTAACATACATATGCCAAACCCCATAAGCAGCCCGAAAATTCCGGACAGCACCGAAATCAGCACGGTAATGCCAAGCCCGTCTAAAATCATCCGCCAGCGTTTTTCCTCGATAAAGGTACTGTAAAAACTCTGCTGCAGCCGCGCCCCGAAACTCTCCGTCGATTTTACGGCATTTTTGTCGCGTGTGAGCAGAACCACAGCGCTCCTGCAATACGGCTCGGAAAAATCCACATATTGTTTCTTTTCCTCTGTGATATCCATACACCCGCTGGCAATATCCGCTTTTCCGCTTTGAATGGCCGGGACAAGGGCGTCGTAATCGCAGACCGTCATTTCCACCTTCAGGTCCAGCTCTCTTGCCGCCATAAGCACAAGGTCCAGGTCGTAACCTGCGCTCTCCCCGCCTTTGCCGATATAGCACATCGGATTGTAGGTGGCGTCGTGGTAATAGCGCACCGTGCCGCTTTTCCCCTCCCAGTCCCGGGGAATCAGCACTTTTCCCTCTTCGTCACCATCCATCCATTTCTTTTCCAGAGCCTCTATCGTACCGTCTTCCCAAAACTGCTTTATCACACTGTCAAAAGAGGCCAGAAACGGGCTGTTTTTGGGAAAAACAATTCCGTATTCCGCCTCGGCGACAGTTTCCGGCATGATACAGAGCCCCTCGTTTGCGCTGACCGCCAGACGCGCAACCGGCTCATCCACACATACAGTGTCCACCCGGTCTTTCTGCAGCGCAATGATTGCGTCCGTCGTCGTCGGATAATAGACAAACGTATTATCATGGCCCAGCGAGCCTTTTAACACCGTATCAAATCCGGTAATCATCCCGATTTTTTTTCCGGTGAGCTCATCCAGACTGCCGTATTCCGGCTGCGCCTGACCGGAAGCTTCTGACGCTTCCGGTTCCGCCCCGTTGTTTACGGTTTCCACCGCCCGGACCGACAGTCCCGGCGTCAGAAACACGGACAGCAAAAACGCCAGCCAGCACAGCGCGATATGTATGCAGTACTTTTTTATAACCCGATTCATCAGTTCCCTCCTCCTGAAAACGCGGGAAAAATCAATACTCACTCAATGGTCAGAATATCCGAAAATCCCGTCACCTCGAACACCTCGGAGATAACGTCGTTGACATTGCGGATAACCATTTTCCCCTGCTTGTTCATAATCTTCTGCGCTACCAGCAGAACGCGCAGCCCCGCCGATGATAAGTACTCCAGCTTTGCAAAATCGAGGTTGAGTTCGGCGCTGTCGCCTATGCTCTGCTTTAATTCCGCCTCCAGCTCCGGCGCGGTCGTCGTGTCGAGCCTGCCCTCCAGAGCGATGTTCAGCGATTTGTCTGTCTGGTTTTTAATGATGTTCATATTTTTTCCTCCTGAAAATTATTGTTCTCTCCGCACACGGACATATAGTTATCAGTATACAATTTTCACTGTTCTTTGCCATAGCCGTGGCACGAATTGTAAAAATCCGTCCCGAATTGTATGTGAACTTTCCGGGGCGGGGCTTGACGGAACCATTTTTTATGATTCTCGCTTTTTCTTGTTGAACGGCGAATTGTAATCGGAACTAACAGCGAATTATTTTAACATGTTCTGAATATTTGACTGCGCAGTACCGTATTTAACCGCACGCTGCCAGTAAACAAACAACACACTTCTATCGGCAGTTTCAAACATACAGAAGGCCATGGACTTTAAGAATCCATGGCCTTTCACGTTTTTTACCCGGATACTGCGCCAGCCTTTTCAAGATGGCTGATACCGGCAGCTACTGTTACGGCATCTACTTTCCGTATCGGATGCATAGAAAGCCGTCCGACCGTCCAGCGTATATCAGAAAAATCCGCAAGCTCGCAGCCGATATCGTGGTTTGGTATCGTATATGCCCTTGTTAGAAGCCTTATGCAGTAGCTCTGCCTGTTCAATAAGGCTTCTTTCTATTTTATTTCTTTCAGATATTTTCAACACCTTTTACAGCACCTCCTTCTCTGGCTCCTCTAGCCGTCCACTCATATCTCGGCTTTTCAGCATCTCTGCACCGCTTCTCATAATTAATAAACTTTCCCTATCAAGAAGCTTCAAATTTTCAACTGTTTCTTTGATGAGTTTCTTTTTCTCATCACTCAGGTTTTCACCTCTTTCGATATTTAATTATCTAAATTGTTGTTTTGTGATTTTAATATATCACTTTTCAACATTAATGTCAATATATTTTTTGTTGCAAAGTGATATTTTTTGTGATATAGTAATACATGAAAGGAGGTTAAGCCATGACTGAAAACGATATTAAGATTTGTGAGCGTTTCAAAAGAGTCAGAACATCTCTTAATATGAAACAAGGTGATTTTGCAAAAGAGATTAAAACTACACAAGGCCATGTTTCTGATATAGAAAATAAACGAAAGGGCGTTTCTGATAGAGTCGTTGAAATCATATGTTTAAAATATAAGATAAATGAGGTTTGGTTCCGAACTGGTGAAGGCAAAATGTTTATACAACTCCCAGAAGAAGATGAAGTTGCCGCATATGTGTCTGACTTGTTAGAGGACGGTGAAGAGAACCCCCTTTATCTTATTATAAAAGAGATAATGCATACATATAACGAAGTATCACCGAAATCACAGGAAATTTTATGTGATTTTAGTAAGAGGCTTTTGGACAATTTAAGCCAAAAAAAGGAAAGCTAATGCTTCCCCTTCTTTTCCAAATGTCTTTTTATAAGTGTATATAACTGCTTTAAGAACCGTTGATCCTCTATCTGATCCAATTGTTCAAGCATTTCATAAATGATACTTAGATCGTTTTTCATATGTATTACCTCCAGTATTTATCAAACACACGTTCGAAATTCCTTATTGACATAATACTACTATCTGCGTAAAATATCAATTGGAAATTTCAAACAAATGTTCGATAAAATGTTTGTGTATATTTTTGTGATATAACCACTAAGGCGTTTATATAAACTTTTCAATGTAAGGTCGAACAAAAGCGAAAGAGAGGAAAGCACTATGGCAAGAAAATGTCCAACCTGTGGAGGGGAGCTAATTCAAAATCCAAAGAATCCCGCTTATTTACTGTGTACAAATTGTAATAAGAATTATAAAACTCCAAGCAATAACGGTTCCAGTAATTCCAAAAAAAATCTAAGAAAACAAAGATTTGCAAGCATTGCAAAACAGAAATCAATGCAGCTGCAAAGATTTGTCCAAACTGTAAGAAAAAGCAAGGCGGCGGAATATTGAAAAAACTACTGCTTATATTTATTGTCCTTATTGCAATTGGAGCGATAGGAAGCTTTTTATCAGGAGGCGACAAAACCCCGCATGTAGATTCTGCAAAATCTAATGATAATTCAAATGAAAATGAAAAGCAATCTAATGCTGCTGACAATTCATTTAACATTGGGGAAATTGCAGAATACAATGATGTTCAAGTAACTGTATTGAGCTATGAAGAATCTACTGGGAATGAATGGGTTCAACCAGAAAGTGGAAAGATTTTTGTATTTCCAGAAATTGAAATCACAAACAATTCTGATGAGGAAATAAGTGTAAGTAGTATGATAAGTTTCGATTGCTATATTGGGGATTATAAGGCAGACTTTAGTTCTAATGCTTTTATGGCTCTATCTACAGAGAGTGGAAAGCAGCAACTTGACGGAAGCATTGCACCGGGTAAAAAAATAAAAGGAGTTTTAGGAATCGAAGCTCCAAGTGACTGGTCTACCATCGAAATATATTACAAAGATAATGTATGGCTAAGCTCTAATTTTAGTTTCTTAATCAGCAAATAGAAAAAAATCTACTAAAAACTTCCCCTTGCGCTAGCAGGAGCAGAAAGGAGAAAATACAAGACGAGACCTGAGGTATTTTGTTTTAGGAAATACAGATTAAAAGAAAATAAACATTTTTGCTATATAAAAACAATAGAATCTTCTCCTACTATTCTGTCTCAATCATTTTTTTTAGTAATACTTGTTTTGTCGCATGAATACTGGCTTTGCAAGGTTTTTTATAAGTAAAAAAATGATTGAAACGCTACATTAGTAATACAATGAATGAACGATTGAACAACGGGAAAAACAGATTACTGGCAAATAAGTATTAATGTTTCATAATCCTGGATGCACAGAGATGTCAAAAAAATTGCTCCACAAAATTATTCAACCTATGACGGCACAAAAAATGACATTATTAATCAAGGCTATTCTCCTTACGGCCATTGTAAACCATAAATAACAATATTTCTGGAAAGAAAGGACGTGATCACATGCCAATGCCCCAGGAACGTACTTACACATCCGAAGACTACTGGAATCTCCCGGAAGGACAGCGCGCGGAGCTGATCGACGGAAAGCTGTATGCTATGGCTCCACCAAGCTTTATCCACCATTTTCTTTATGAACTACCTTAATCCTTTCATCTTTTTC
>CAMSTM010000164.1 GCA_947063675.1 uncultured Lachnospiraceae bacterium
CTGACATATTATATAAAAAATCAGAATTGGAATCAAGGACAACAGGTATGAAGCAAAGGCCAGATTGTAATTTGTTCCGAACTGCGACTGGAAATTGAGCTGTGCCAGAGGCAATGTGTTCTGTGAGGAGCCTGCCATAATGACCAAAGGAGTCATTACATCGTTCCACACAGCCAGCGCCGTAATTACCGCAACCGTCGCATGCATGGGCTTCATAATCGGGAAAATAATGCTCCAGTAGGTTCTCCAGGTATTTGCCCCGTCCACTCGCGCCGCTTCCTCCAAAGCCATGGGAATATTCACAAGATAGCCGGAGTACAGCATGATATTCATGGGCATATAAAACACCACATACAGCAGGATAACGCCGAACCAGTTTGCCAGCCCCATTTCCGCCGTCTGCTTTGCCAGAGGCATCATCAAAATGGCAAAGGGCACGAACATACCGCTTACAATGAAAAGATACACAAAGTTATAAAATTTGCTGCTGGCCTTGTTTCTTCCCAGGGCGTAGCCCATCAGGGAGTGCAGAAGGATGGAAAGTCCCACCGTCAGCACGGAAATCAGCAAACTGTTTTTCAGTGAATTCCAGAAATCTGTCACTTCCATGGCTTCCCTGAAATTGTTAAGGCTCCATGTCTTAGGGAGTGACAGGATACCGCTGATGCTGTTGGTCATTTCCGAAGGCTGTTTGAACGCAATTACAATGGTCAGATAAAGCGGAAACGCAATTGTTGAAAGACCAAGAATCAGCAGAATCAGCACAGGCATATTTGATTTACTTGGTGAAGATGTGTTTTTCATAACTGCTCCTCCTTTGAACTGGAAAATTTCATCTGTGCCACAGAAATAGCTACAATTACAATGAAGAATACAACTGCGTTGGCACTCTGGAATCCGAACTGTCCTCCCGCCATACCGTTATTGTAAATCAGGTAGGAAATGGATTCCGTGCTCTGGGACGGGCCGCCCTTTGTCAACGCCATAATCTGGTCGAATACCATCAGGAAATTCTTCACGCTCAGCACCATGTTGATGGAGAAGAACGGAATAATCAGCGGGAACGTCAGATGTCGGAACTGCTTCCATCCTGTTGCGCCGTCCAGACCGCCTGCCTCGTATACATCCTCGGGAACCGTCTGGAGACCTGAGATATAAATAATCGTGTTCATCGCAATCGCCTGCCATGCGCAGACAATCATAACGCCGACCCATGCTTTGCTGGGACTTGATAAAATACTGGTGCGCAGCGACTCAATTCCAATCATATCGGCCAGCGCCGGAAGAATGTAGGTGAAGAAATAATTGAATATGTAACCTACAACCAGTGAGCCAAGGATATTGGGAAGGAAATAAGCGCCTCTGAAAAATCCCTTTGCGCGAATCTTGCTGTTAAGCCCGAGCGCCAGTATCAGGCTCAGGACGTTGACCACAACGGTCGTCACAAGCGCCAGCTTGATGGTAAACAGATAAGATTTCCCCACACGTGCATCCGTGAACAAATCCATATAGTTCCGAAATCCAACCCAGTCATGACTTCCGAATCCCCTGGAATTCGTGAAGCTGTACATTGCGCCGCGAATAAGGGGAATGGTGTTAAAGCAGATAAACAGAGCCAGAATCGGAATTGTAATCAGTAAAAACGTTCTTTTTCTATCATTTTCATGTTTCATGGCTTTTTACCCTTTCTATTATAGTTCCGCATCCTTCCGGGCGTCGCCCGGACTTTTGCCGGTATTTAGTGCGTCTTCTCGTAGTCCTGAACCATGCGGATAATATCTCTGTTATACCGCTGCCAGTTGGAATCGAAGGTGGTAAGGAAGCTGTCAATATCCTTTTGAATCAGATAGGTCTGAAGCAGGGCGTCCACCGACATTTCCGAAGGATAATAGTGGTCCTGATAATCCGTCATGTTTCCGGCTTCAATGAACGGAAGCATGCCGTCCAGCATGGAAGCAAGCCTGAAGTCCCCGTTTTTGCACGGAACAGCATTCTGGTCGTCTATGTATTTCTGGAGATTTTCGTCAGCAAAGAGAAAATCCAGAACCTCATAGGCTTCTTCCTTGTTCGGGCAGTCCGCCATCACGCAAAAGCCAAGGTCGATACCCGAGTTTAAGGTTCTTCCGTCCGCAGTATCGCTTGCCGGCATCACAAAGGAATCAATGTTCAAATCAGGATTTACAGATAAAATCTGCGGCGTGGCATAGCTTCCGATTGGATACATTGCCGACTCCCCTCTCGCAAAAGCGGTACATGCATCATTGTATCCGTAGGCAAACGGGTCGTCCGGCCCGTAAGGCAGAAGCTCTATATACTTTTCCGCAAGTTCCCTGTACTGTGCGGTAAAGGTTGCCTCTCCTCTGTTTACCTGCTTTGTGGTATCAGCAGGAGAAAGCTCGACTGCCATGGCGTTCCACGGCGCCAGACAGGTCCAGGTGTCCTTAAATCCAAAGTAAAAGGGCAGAATCCCCTCCGCTTTGATATTTTCACATAACTGCTTTAATTCATCCCAGGTTTCGGGAATCTCCCAGCCGTGTTCCGCAAACATATCTCTGTTGTAGAGAACTCCGGCCGCATTTGCCACATAAGGCGCAATATAGGTTCCGTCGGTGGGAACGAGCTCCAGCGCCTCCGCGATATCCAGATAGCCCTGGTTGATATTCTTCATCCCCTCATACCCGGAAATATCGGAGAGAATATCCGCGTCCACAAAATAGGAATAGTTGATATCGCCGCCGATTCCTATGATATCCGGGTAATCCTCCCGGATAAACCTTGTTTTTAAAATGGTTGTTGCATCGTTGGGAGAGCTGATGGTCAGATGAATATCATCGTGCGTTTCGTTAAACGCATCTTCCACCGTCTTAAAATAGTTCGCCGCTTCCGGTTTGTACTGAACAATTTCAATTTCAACCTTTCCGTCGGCGGACGAGCCACATCCTGAAACGGTAAGCGCCATTGCCGCACAGCATACTGCCAGTCCCAGCCCTTTCATCCTTTTTCCTTTCATAGCATTTTCTCCTTTTTTTTATTTATCCGGCTGTGCAAACCCTGCCGGAATTTCCTTTTTACATTATAACATTCCTTTTTGCCGTCAAAAATAGCATGGTTTTGCACGTTTTATGCCTATATGCTGTTTTTTTCCTCTATAGTGGAAATGAGATAGCATTATGATATATAATAGGAGATAAGCAAACCGTATATGCGCAAAAAACTGTGCCGCAGCATTTATGCTTACGCACAATTCCCGGACAGAAGCGAGGATAATTATGAGCGAAGTCATTTTTTCCGTTTTTCCAAGTGAAAACTTTATTGATATGGGGCTCTACCAGTTCGGCTGGGAACACTGCGACCCCTCCCACTCTTTCGGCCCGGCCGCCCGGAATCACTATCTGTTCCATTACTGCCTTTCCGGCACCGGCGTGCTGCTTGCCCAGAATTCCAGGGGCGACTCCATTTCCTATCAGGTAAGAAGCGGGGAGGGCTTTATGCTTTTTCCCCATCAAATCTGCACCTATATCGCAGACAATGAAATTCCCTGGGAATATGCATGGCTTGAGTTTGACGGGCTGCGGGTAAAAGAAACCATTGAGCTGGCGGGACTTAACTTAGACCAGCCCATCTACAAGGCCCGCTACAAGGATATCGCTTCGGAGATGAAGGACGAAATGCTCTACATTGTCAACCACAAAGAAGAATCTCCTTTCCATTTAATCGGACATCTCTATCTGTTCATAGATAAATTTGTGCGCTCCGCCACCTCCACCCAGGTGGGACAGGGAAACCGCCTGCGGGATTTCTATATTAAGGAAGCGATTTCCTTCATTGAGCAAAATTTCCAGAACAATATTTCCGTGGAGGACGTGGCCGGTTCCTGCGGTTTGAACCGGAGCTATTTCGGGAAAATCTTCCACGAAACCACCGGAAAATCCCCACAGGAGTTTCTCATCTCCTACCGCATGACCAAAGCCGCCGAGCTTTTGAAGCTGACGGACTTATCTGTTGCGGACATCGGAAACGCCGTTGGATACCCGAATCAGCTCCACTTTTCAAGGGCATTCAAAAACGTATATAAAATTTCACCGAGACAGTGGCGAAATGATAACGGAGGAGGACTGCAACGCAGCCGTTGACAACTTTTATCAAATTTTTCACAATATAATAACGAATAAAGATTGACCATCAATACCGCCTCAAGTATAATATTTTCTGACTAATATTTACCATGGGAAAAGGAGGAATCATCAATTGAAGCAGTTTTTTGGAATGAGCCAGCGCGGGGACTTAGCAGAGGCCGTTCGCGGATTAAGCCGTCCTCAATTTATTATGCTGTTATCAAACGGCGAACAGTTTGAATCCCATGTAAGGGAACTGGAACGGCTCTATCCCGGAATCCCCAGCATTGGATGCATCGGAATGAGTTATGATACAAAGGTAGTTGAAAAAGGAGTCGGCGTCATCGCCTTTACCGACGGAGTTACTGCGGCGGCTAACGTACTGGAAAACGTATCCGTCATGCCGGTAAAATACATTAACCGGCTGGAAGAAGATGTAAAAAAGGTGAACGCTTCCCAGAAGGACACCGTCTGCATCGATTTTTGTTCCGGAAACGACGCCTGTGTGCTGACTACCCTGTACAGCGTACTTCGTCAGAAAAATATTTCTCTGGTAGGCGGAACCGGCGACGCCGGCAAAGTGTCTGCCAACGGAGTGGTCTATGAAGACGCCGTTGCCTACGCAATCGTGAAAAATAACAACGGCAGAGTAAAAACCTATAAGGAAAACATTTATCACCAAATGGGTAATTATTCCTTTATCGCCTCAAAGACAGACAAGGCCAATTACATAATCGGAGAATTGAACGGTAAGCCCGCCAAACAGGTTTATCAGGATATCCTTCACGTAACGGAAAAAGAGATACTGACCCAGACCTTTAAAAATCCCTTCGGGAAAATCAACGGGGACGATACCTGTATTATATCCATCAAAGAGGTAAACGGAAATGCCCTGACCTGCTTCCGGCAGGTGAATGATTCCGATGTCCTCATCCTTCTGGAACTGGGGGATTTCAGAGAAACCGTAAAAAATACCATCCGTACAATAAAGCAGGACTTCCCCAAACCCTCGGCGGTATTTTCCGTAAACTGTCTTTTCAGATACCTTTTGTTTACGGATAATAATTATATGAACGACTACCTCCGGGAAATGAGCGCCCTTGGCAATCATGCCGGATTGGTCGGTTACGGGGAACATCACAACAACCAGTTTGTAAACCAGTCCATGACTTGTGTCGTATTTGAGTAGGGGGGGAATAAGATGTTATTTAAGAAAAAAGCCCAGGATACCAAAAAAGCCTGTATCCGGTACTTCATGTGACAAACAGCCTGAAAGGATATCACACGGAGATGGTGCAAAAGGAAGTGGCTTCCCTGACGGAGCTTGGCCTGGTAAGCCGCTCTTTTGGCAATGTGCTCCGGGAGGCGGACAGCTTTCAGGATACCCTGCAGGACTTTGACCAGACCTTTTTAAGTATCAGCCAGGTATCCGGTCAGTTTGCGGAAGTAAAGCAGGAAATCGCCCGTTCCGTTGACCAGGCGCAAAACGAAGTGGAGGAGCTTAAAAAGATCTCCATGCAGGTGGAAACCCATTTTGATGCAATGGGAAGCACCTTTGACGATTTTCAGGCGGCGGTTAAAAAAATCAAAGCATGTACCAGCAAAATCGCCACTATTGCGGACCAGACTAACATCCTTGCCCTGAATGCCTCCATCGAGGCAGCTAAGGCAGGCGAGCGCGGAAAAGGCTTTGCCGTGGTTGCAGAAGAGGTCAAGACACTGGCAGAACAAATCAAAAATCTGGTTGCCGAAGTGGATTCCGGCGTAGGCGATGTGGAGCAGGGCACCGAAAACCTGAACATAAGTATTACCTCTTCCCGTCAGGCTCTGGGCGAAAGCCTTGGTAAGGTGGATGAAACCTACAAAGTGTTCGACAATATCACCGAGGCGGCGGAAAGCGCCACAACGGTACAGACAGAAATCAACGACGTTATCATCCAGTCCAAGACGGCGCTTCAGACCTTATGCGGATATTTTGATAAGATTCGTCAGCAGTATCAGGACGTTGTCCGTCATATCAACCATGCGAGGAATCTCGGAACCACAAAGAGCTCCATGTTTGAGGACGTTGACAATATGATTTCCCAGATTGCTCCTATTATTAAGGATTATGAATCCTGATTGAAACAAACGATGCCGCGCTTCGTAAGCCGGCTTAATCTGACAACGGGCAGCACGCTTTGCGTACTGCCCGTATACTGATATCCTGCTTCTTTTTTAACACGTAAATCGTATTTTTACAGGTTCCCCGGACTACGTGGGAAAATAAATTGTCCTTCCGTCAGCCAGCGTCATTCCGCTGACCATCTCTCCATATCCGGCAATACCGCTCATGCCGTCTGCATATCCGGTCTGCCCGTCCATCGTCACAATACACCACTGGTGAACCCACTTATTTTCATTCACATGCTGCCAGCTGTATCCCATATAATCCAGCACGCGCCCCAATGCTCTGGCAGAACCGGCGCAGGTATACACACCTGCCACAAACACCCCGTAAGGAGAGCGGTAATATTTATCGGCATCTGAGCCATAAATGCTGTTATTGCAATAGGACGCCACTGTCTGGGCAGCCGCCGTTATCTTCTGACAGTCAGTGGTATAGGCGGTATTGGACATAATTGACTCGGCAATCTGCTGCGCCACGGCATCCGCTGCCGCAGCCTGCTCCTTGGTAATTCCCTTATAATAATTGTGGGCCGATGCCGCCGCATCCAATGTTTTCTGGTCGGTCACCGTGTTCGATACGGCCTTTCTCCCCTCCGCCTTGCCAAATTCCACGTAATGTTGATAAAGCGAAGCCGCATCCGTGCCATAGGCTGCTACCACGTCAGGGTTGTTTGCCGCATAAAACTCCGCGTCAAAGGTCGTCCCGTCCGGCATGACCTCCGGCGCCGCGTAGGCAGTAAGCGACGAGCCTGCTATGACCGCAATGCTCAAGGCTGTGACAATGGTTCTTCTTACTTTCTTTTTCATTTCTCTACCTCACTTTTCCTGATATAATTTTTCCCGGTATTCCCGGTCAGATAAGGCTCTTTTCATTTCCTCCGTTTTGCCGGCATCAATAAGGCCCCGCAACAATCCGGCGAGTTTTTCTTCCCCTTCTTTTTGTCCTTCCTTCCGCCCTTCCTCACGTTCACTTTCCCCAAATTTTTCTTCATCAAACTCAAAGATACTCACTGCTATCGCCTCCGCCCGATTCTTTGATAGAAAATCTGCAAGAACACCCTTTTCAATGCAATAATCAACCGCACATTCAACAGCCTCCGGAAAAGGCATCCTTTTTGCAAATATTCTGACCTGCTCTACATACTGCGCATATTCTTTTAGCTGATGGCATGCCTCTAAAAGTTCCGTATTATGTCCCAGATTAATATTATAAACTGACACCGTTAATTCCAGCGCCGGTTCCTCCTGATGCTTCTCAAAAGCTTCTGACAGCCGTAAAATCTGCTGTTCAGGCTGAAAATCTACCCCATTATAAAAAACAATGAATTTCGGAGCCGGAATTTTGATTAAACTTTTACTATACAGCTTTTCACTCCTGATTCTTCCCTGAAGTACCCTGGTGACATAAATCAGGTCACGTAACGGCATGTTAGGATTGACTGTAGATTGATGCTCATAAATCATCAGCCTGAAATCAAAGACAAAGGAAATGTCATTCTTATAATTCATATAGACTGCGTTCTCCAATGTAGTAATTTCCAGCCCGTCCGTATCCGTATACTTTGTTTTGTTGAGCGCATTGTATAAGCTCAGCAAATCCTCCTTGTCGTTAAACAGCATTCGAAATACAGTATCTTTGTAGTTACGTTGTACACTTACCTCACTCATCTTGTGTCCTCCTTTAAAATGCCTTTGCAACCTGTTTGCAAACGGATTTCTTTCCTTCGAAAACCGGCTGCCTCTGCAGGAGAACCGTTTCAGTACCTCCTGCTTTGCTATTGTGTGGTTGGAATCAAAGCATGGATTTTCTGAAACTTAGAACAATAGAAATCACCTGAACTGTTTAGAAAGAAAATATGCCTTTTGTTATCATAGCATAGTTTGGATAAAAATGTAAATACGC
>CAMSTM010000165.1 GCA_947063675.1 uncultured Lachnospiraceae bacterium
AACACACCCTCGATGGAGCGTTTCGTTCCCTCCAATGCAGAATCCAAATCCGCAGTGTATTGTCGGTAAACGGTAAAAGAGAGCCGATGCCGGAATTATCAGTCTGGCTTACAATTCTGTTTTCCTCATCAAGCAGGGCTATTTTCCCGCTTTTTTCATAATTGCTGGACATCAGGGTTTTTCCCAGCTCTTTTATATTAATGGTACAGAAGGCAGCTCCCACAACGTTTCGTTTGGAGTTGGTGATGGAAAGCGCTATGGAAAAGGTATCTGAATTCGCGGTATTCGGTGTAATCCGGGGATTATAGTAATCCTGCGGATACAGTCCGATGGTTTGGATGTGGCTGTTTCCGGTTACAGATACAGCCTGACGATACCACTCCTGTTCTGTAAAAGGGTAGTCTTTTATCAGGTCGGTACGGTCTGAAATATTACATACATAACCGTTTTCTCCAATGATAAATACGTCCTGTACAATGTTATTGAACATATTGCTGCTTTTAAGTTTTGCTCTTAGAAGTCTGTCAAGCTCAAGCTGTTTGTTGATTGTCATGGAAGGGTTACTTAAGGCCGTACCGATTTCTTTATTGTAAGTAATAAAGGAAATAATACGGGTCGTGATGTCGTTGATATTGGTGTTGAGGGACAGAGAAGCCTGCTCTAAAATTTTTTCCATATAATGGGCAACCTCCTGCTCAACAGTCAGTCTGGAATACAGGGTAATAGAGCCGCCTAACACAGTCATTAAAATGGTATTAAAGGTCAGGTACAGCATAAGGATACGTGCAGATAAATTTTTCTTTAAATATGTAAAAACGTTCTTCATTGTTTAAAGTCCTTTCTTTTGTAGAATTTTAACAAAACAGATAGTTGTATTCAACGAATTTCCGTGGAATGGCAAGATATTACAAGAATTTTGCAACAAATTGTATTTTACAGAGATATTTATTTTTATATGATTATGTCAGGTTATTAAATCGGGAAAAATATTCCTAGGGTTAAAAAAGGAGGAAAAAAATGAAAAGAAAAGTTATTTCACTGATTTTGGCGGTAGCTATGTTTGGAAGTATTCTGACGGGCTGCGGAGGCAGTAAAGATACTTCTTCAGGCGATGGGCAGAAACAAAGCAGCGAACCGGCAGAAGACTCGGTAAAATCCGAGGCAGACGCTTCTTCTGAGGCTGAGCCGGCTGAAGCGGCATCATCAGATATTGAAAGCGGAGGGGAACTATCAGGGACGCTTTCCATTCTCTCGTGGTATGACGAGACAAAGGCGGCTCCGGTTCTTGAAGCTTTCAAAGCAAAATATCCTAATGTAACGGTTGATTTCCAGTATTCTCCTCCGGTTGCCGATTATGTGGAGAAACTGTCCACGCTGCTTTACTCCGGAGCAGGCCCGGATATTTTCTATATGGCGTTGGAAAACAGGGAGGATTTGATTAAAGGTAATTATGTGGAAGACCTTTCCGCGGAGCCTTATATGGCAAATGGAATTATTCCCGATTCGGTTAAGACCACTTACGGGGCAGACGGAAAAGCATATTCGCTGGCAGTGGACTGCTGGGTAGGCGGTATTTTCTACAATAAGGATATTTTTGACCAGGTGGGAATTACGGAAGAACCCAAAACATGGGATGAACTTCTTGCAGTATGTCAGAAGTTAAAAGACGCGGGCATCCAGCCGATTATGGATAACTGCCAGGATGCTGCGGTAAACTTTACGGCACCTCTTTACGGCTCTGAGGTAAAAGCCGGAAATGCAAACATTGTGCAGGATATCTATGACGGAAAGGCAACTTTTAAAGACACATGGACAACGCCTATTACTATGTGGAAAGAAGGGCTGATTGATAACGGTTACCTGACAGCGGATATGGTGGGAGCTACCAGCGACGAAGTTGTTTCTGCATTTGCCACGGGGCAGGTGGCCATGATTTTATGCGGTTCCTGGAATTTAAATACAATTAATACCATTAACCCCAATATGAATTATAAGTGTATGGGCGTTCCCGGCACAAAGGAAACCTACTATTGCGGCGCTATTAATGTTGGTCTGTGTATTAATTCCGCGAGCCAGAACAAAGAACTGGCCAAAGCGTTCCTGGAATTTGCGGCATCTCCCGAAGGACTGGAGGCGCAGTATAAGGGGTATGGCGGATTTACCATTGCGGATGGATTTACGCCTGACTTCCCGGAGGAAATTAAAGAAGCTGTGGCAAATGTAAAAGAAGGCAAGTATTATATCCCGATGGCGGACTGGCTTTCCTATACGGAGTCCCTTAGACTTACTTATATCCAGTCTCTCCAGGACTGTATGGTAGGAACGATTACCCCTGAGGAAGCGGCAGCCAGAATGGATGATAAGCTGGCAGAGGTATCAGCAGAATAAACAGTACGTCCATTTGTGCGGACAGTATGCGGGACGGGCAGGATTCGGGATGTTTCCCCCTGCCTGTTTTGCGTCTGACGCAGGACAAAGGGAGAATGGATATGAAGAAAAAGAAAAAACTGCTTAAGCAAATCCAGTATGAAATATTTTTTTTGCCGGCACTGATTGCCTTTACAACGTTTACAGTTATACCATTGATAAAAACGATTATGTATAGCGTTACGGATTTTAACGGTATCAGCCATGAATACCGTTTTGTCGGCTTAAAGAACTTCATCGGTGTTTTTCAGGATGAAGTGATGCGGCAGGCATTGTTCAACACATTGTTTTATACTTTCTGTACGATGATTCTCATTAACTGCCTTTCGATTCCGCTGGCTATCTTTCTGGATAAAAAGACGAGATTAAAATCGGCGGAGAGAGCTGTTTTTTTCTTTCCGTCTATCGTCAGCGCGCTCCTTCTCGGTTATATCTGGGGATATATTTTATCTCCGTTGCCTACGGGGGCTGCAAATTCGCTTCTGGGATTTTTCGGGCTGTCTCCGGTGGGCTGGACCTCAACAAGCTGGGGGGCAAGGCTGTGCATAATTGCAGTGGCAGTATGGACCTCTACCGGATGGCATGCTACGGTTTATCTGGCTTATTTGCAGGCGATTTCGTCGGAATATTATGAAGCGGCAAGCATTGACGGAGCGGGCAGATGGAAACAGTTTACCCAGATTACCATTCCCATGCTGGCTCCGGGATTTACGGTAAACACGCTGTTGCTTTTGACAAACGGCTTAAAGGTATACGACCTTCCTTATGCGCTGACAAAGGGTGGGCCAGGGTTCTCAAATTACACGGTGACGCAGGTGATTATCCAGAGGGGAATCTCTGAAAAACAGTATGGCGCGTCTACGGCTCTGGCAACGATATTCATCATTCTGGTTATGGTGATTTCCTGTGTACAGTTTATGACTATGAGAAAAAGGGAGGAGGATATTGCATGAAAAAGAAGAAAGAACAGCAAGAGAAAAAGTTCTTTTTATCGGACTTTTTTTTGGTTCCGGTCTGTATCATATTCCTGTACCCCTTTTACTATCTGGTTATCAATACCTTTAAAACCATGCAGGAGATGAGCTTTAATCCGGTGGCGTTTCCGACACAGCCGTTTTTAGATAATTACAGGGATATTTTTTCTCAGGGGCAGATTTACAGGGCATTTGGAAATACCTTCCTTATTACAGTATGTTCCGTTCTGTTGATTGTGATTATCGGAGAGATGGCGGCTTACCCCATTGTATTTAATGCCAATAAGCTGAATAACGCATTTATGGTATATTTGATGATTGGCTTTCTGGTACCCTTTCAGGCGATTCTGCTGTCTTTGTTTGAGGTAATGCAGGCGCTGCATTTGATAGATACGATATATGGAATGATTTTGTTTTACTGTAACGGTTCCGCGCTGACAGTGTTTCTGGCGGTAGGGTATATGCGGACGATTCCAAAGGAACTGACGGAAGCGGCGATTGTGGACGGATGCAGTATAGGGCGTGTATTTTTCAGCATTGTATTTCCGCTTATGAAGCCTATCACGGCAACCTCTGTTATTTTTAATACCATGTGGATATGGAACGATTTCATCGCACCGAATATTTTCCTGAACTCCCGGATGAAAGGAACCGTTGTCCTTGAGGTGTTCCGGGCCAAAGGGCAGTTCAGTGTGGACTGGCCAAGGTTTATGACGCTTTCCGTCGTATCTATCTTCCCGATAGTGATTTTTTATCTGTGTATGCAGAAGCACATTATAAAGGGGCTCACGGCGGGGGCCGTAAAGGGGTAGCTGTAAAGAAATGAAAATGACAGAATGACATTGCCTTGCCGGCAGCCCCTCTTTCGGGGGGCTGCCTTGTATTAGTTAAAATAATCAATCCCTCCATACAACCACATCATTAAGGCTTTTTCTCGGTCTTTCACTGGGAGATTCGTCCGGGTAGCCAAATGCAATAGCTGCCACAAGCTGGCCTTCGCTGTTTAGCCATTCGCATAATTCTGAATACGCAAAATAAATATCACATATCCACAGACTGCCTATCCCCTTTTCTGTTGCGGAAAGAAGCATATTTTGTATGGAAGCGCTTATAGATTGGATATTGCAGATTTCATAAACGCGTTCTTCCGGTGTCAATTCAGACAGAATACTTTTTCCCAACGAATTAACGACAAACACTATGACAGGCGCGTCCTCCATGATATCGACCGTATATTTTGCAGCGGCGATATGCTGTCTGCTTTGCGGAAGCAATGCCCGTTCGTTTTCTTCTCTTGAAATCCCGCGGCGAAAAACTTCCAGCATTTCTTCTTTTTCACGGCCCTGAACCACAATGTATTTCCACGGCTGCCTGTTCTTGGAGGAAGGGGCTTTGATTCCGCTTTGTATAATCTCTATCATATCTTCTTTTGGTATGGGTGCGTCTGAGAATTTTCTTATGCTTCGTCTGTCGTAAATTGCAGAAATCATTTTTCCCTCATTTCCGCGCTGTTTTTGAGCGCATGACAGAGTTTGTGAATGCCGCGCAGACACAAACTCTTTGGATTGAAAATACTCGAACTCCTCGGCGGATAGCTTGAACTGACTGTTTTTCCTTAATTTTTCAAGCATATATTATCCATATTCTTCAAAAATTGCTCCTGTTTTTGTGCCAATCAAAATTATTAGAGCCCAAATAGAGCCAATGGCAAAATACCAATTTTCTCCTTATCCGCCCCTATTACATGGTGCTGGCACCATGTATAAATAACATTAACAAGGAAAATAGCAATTCGTTGTTCTCCACCATTCTAATCAACAAAAGGACTTTGGTTAAATCTTATTACAAAATTCTATGATTTCATCTTTCCTTTGTTCCACTGCATTTTTATATTCCACTGAACATAAACCTAATCTATCGCAACACTCAACCTCCAAATGCCCGTAAAAATGTTCAATGCTATTAAAAATATGCTGACATTCTCTCATACTTGTTCCTGTTCTTAATGCCACCACATAACCTTTCTTTCCAGTACTTAAAATTGCATGTGGCTCATGGGTATTACACCAAGGTGTACATCTATCAATAAAAACTTTAAACTGCCCGGGGATATCTGCCCAATAAGAAGGCGATACCGATATGATAATATCTGCCCAATCATAATAGTCAATTATTTTATCAACATCATCATGCTGAACACATTTTGCTGTATTATGGCACGTTCTACACCCTTTACAGAAACTAATATCAAAATCATCAATACATATACTTCTGACCTCGTATCGCTCCTTTAGACATTCTGAAACTATGTTTACTATTTCTGCCGTTGCTCCATTTCTGACAGGACTACAATTCATCACTAAAACTTTCATTTCTTCCCCCTTCCTATCAATTTATAAAATAAATTATATCACTTCCACACTCCATTTTCCACAAAAAAATAGGGCATAGCAACCGCCACACCCCACATTTCTTATCGCCCAAACGACTTTTCAATCCTCTGTTTCTGCCCTTTCAAATCATTCTGTTTTTCATAAAGGCTATTGCGCTCAATCCCCTTTCTTATCGGCTCATTTCAAAGGCACGTTTCAGGCGTTTCTTTGCTCGTTCCGCCTGCTCTAATGCCTTTGACCGCTCTACTATCAACTGTACCTGTTCCCTTTCTAAATGACGCTCCAAACGCTCCAAATCAGACTCTTTTTCCTGCAATCGGTCTATGGTATCGTTCTGCTCCATAACCTCTTTTGACTGCACTATTTTATTGATTTCCATGTATTGAAGCAGGCAGTTTCTTTTTCAGGTGATATCTTCCTTTTGAAATCTTATTATACTGGCGCATATGCCGGACGCGTATACGAGCAAAATAATGAGTCCTCCGGGCGCGGAAGATACTCCTGACTGCGAAAGATTGCCGGTGAGCAGCAGGTATGAAGCAGTCCACGGATAAACTCCGGCTACCGGGGAACCGGATAATACCACATTCAGCAGACTGACTGCGGCTATGACGATAAAAGGAGCAATGGAACCTTTTGCGCGCAGGGCAAGATACACAAAAGGCGTAAGCGTCGCATACAGAAGAATACCGCCTTTCAGCATTTGCACTAACGTGAATACTGCGGATAAGGCGGTGATTTTCGCCACATCCAGAAACAGGCTGCATACCATTGTAATCACAATAATGTCCAACCATGAAAGAAACATGAACAGCAGCACAAGAATAAAAAGTATGATAAACTTGCCCGTCAGAAACAGGCTGCGGTTTACGGAGACGGCAAAAACGGTTTTCAGCGTTTTTTCCGTGTATTCCCGGCTTATCAGGTAGGTGGCCACAACCGCCATGATAAGGGGACCGAACAGCAGCATTATAAACATAATGGTATCTTCATATATCCCGCCAAGGCTTAAGGGCGCGTCCGGGTTGGAAAAGCTAATCCTGATATCGTTTACGGTAACCAGAAAGGGTACGATAAACGAGCCTGTAAATCCAATCAGTAAAATTTTTGAACGTTTTAATTTCAACCATTCGCAATATACAATATCAGCCAATTCCTTCACCTCCCACCAGCTCGGTAAAATAATCTTCCAGTTTTCCCGAATCCACATTGACAGATGCAACCGTAATCCCTTCTTTTACAAACGCGCTGTTAATGTCTGCTCGTAAGTCGATTTTTTCATACAAACGCAGCAGGTGATTTCCTGCAATGGCATAATCCGAAATCTGAAAGGCGCGTTCCAGAACAAGGGCCGCTTTATTTACGTCAGAGACTTCAAATTCCGCGAACCTGCGTCTGCGCCTGTTTAGCTCCTCGAAAGCGATTTCTTCCAGAAGTTTTCCCTTATTTATTACGCCTATCACGTCTGCAAGCTGTTCGATTTCGTTCAGCACGTGACTGGAAATAAAGATGGTGGCGCCTTTTTCCCGGCATAACTGCAATAAATATTTTCGGGTTTCGTGTATCCCCACAGGGTCTAGGCTGTTCATGGGCTCGTCCAGAATCAGCAGTTCAGGTTCATGCATGACGGCGGCAGCCAGTCCCAGACGCTGCTTCATTCCAAGGGAATATTCACGGAAAAGCTTCCTGTTTTCCTTATCCAGATTTACAACCGAAAGGGCATGTTCTACGGTGTCTTTCCGGTGTCTGCCCCGCAGCCGGGCCAGGATTTCCAGGTTTTCCCCAGCCGTCAGATTTTCATAAAAGGCAGGGGTCTCAATAATAGAGCCAATGCGGTGGCTGCTCTTTTTTTCAAAAACGGAATGATTTTCACCGAAAAGATAAATGCTGCCTCCCGAGGGACGGACAAGATTCAGCAGCATCTTCATAGTGGTGGTTTTTCCAGCGCCGTTTCTTCCCAAAAGGGCGTAGATTTTCCCTTTTGGGACATGAAGGCTAAGTTTGTCTACCGCAATCAGGCCGTGATAGTCTTTTGTCAGGTTTTCTGTTTCTATAACATATTTATTCATCTGATGAACACCTCCTGTCTCTTATTCTATCAGGAAGTCCTGACACTCCCCTTTACCAAATCTTACTTTTTCCTTACAATGAGGGGCAGCAAGATGCAAAAGGTGGTTTTTCCGCCCGGAATGCTTTTTACGGTGATATCTCCGGACATTGCGGTTACAAGCTCCCTGACAATCGCAAGCCCCAGGCCGTTTCCGCTTTCGGAGCGGGAAAAATCGCAGCTTATCCCCTCATCTCTATCCTTGGCCCTCCCCGTTTCTCCAGGTA
>CAMSTM010000166.1 GCA_947063675.1 uncultured Lachnospiraceae bacterium
TCCACGCCTTCCCTCTCCGCAATGGCCTTTGCCATGGCGTCAGGACGGACGTTAAATCCGATAATAATCGCTGACGACGCGGAAGCAAGGGATACGTCGGATTCGTTGATGGCGCCCACGCCTCCGTGGATGCACTTCACCACTACCTCCTCGTTGGAAAGCTTCATAAGACTCTGTTTTACCGCCTCCACGCTTCCCTGTACGTCTGCCTTTACAATGATATTGAGCTCCTTTAAATTGCCCGCCTGAATCTGGTTGAAAAGGTCGTCTAAGGACATCTTTGCTTTGGTCTCCTCAAGCATCTTCTCCTTGTTCTGGGCAAGATAGGTCTCCGCGTAGGACTTGGCTGTCTTGTCGTTTTCATGGGCGATAAACACTTCTCCGGCGCTGGGAACGTCGGAAAGGCCGAGAATTTCCACAGGTGTGGAAGGCGTTGCCTCCTTCACCCTTCTGCCCTTGTCGTCAATCATGGCTCTTACCTTGCCGTGGCTGGCGCCTGCGGAAATAAAGTCTCCCACATGCAGCGTACCCTTCTGCACCAGAACCGTAGCCACAGGCCCGCGCCCCTTATCAAGCTCGGCCTCGATTACAAGACCTCTTGCCTGCCTGTTGGGATTGGCCTTGAGCTCCATGATTTCCGCCGTAAGCAGAATCGTTTCAAGCAGTGTTTCAAGTCCTTCTCCCGACTTGGCCGATACGGGCACAAACTCTGTGCTTCCGCCCCAGTCCACGGGAATCAGCTCGTATTCGGTCATTTCCTGTTTTACCCTGTCAACGTTAGCGCCGGGCTTATCAATCTTATTCACGGCAACGATAATTTCAATCCCCGCCGCTTTCGCATGGTTGATCGCCTCCACGGTCTGGGGCATAACGCCGTCGTCCGCCGCCACTACAAGGATTGCAATATCCGTGGAGTTGGCGCCGCGCATACGCATTGCCGTAAACGCTTCGTGTCCCGGCGTATCCAGGAAAGTAATTGTCTGATTGTTAATATTTACAGTATACGCACCTATATGCTGTGTAATACCTCCGGCTTCCTTATCCGTCACATTTGTTTTACGGATTGCATCGAGAAGGGAAGTTTTACCGTGGTCAACATGGCCCATAACACAGATGACAGGGGGTCTGGTTTCCAGAGTTTCCTCCTGCTCGTCATCCTCCTTTAAGAGCTCCTCAATAACGTCAACCTTTTCTTCTCTTTCACAGATAATATCATACTCAATGGCGATATTCTCCGCCTCCTCAAAGGAAATATCAGAGTTTACCGTCACAATCTGCCCTTTAAGGAACAGCTTCTTGATAATAACGGAAGGCTGCAGCTTCATCTTGTCGGCAAGCTCCTTGATGGTCAGCGAATCGGCAACGGTAATCACCTTGATTTGCTCCTCCACCACTTCTACCGCCTTTTTCTCGGGCTTAATGAATCTTCCCGCTTTGTTTTTGTTCTTTACTGCTGCGTCCTCATCCTCATAGATGAAGTCCTTCCTGGACTTTTTATCCTTCTCCTGGCTGATTCTGCGTTTTTCCTCGTCACGGCGCTTTTCATCCTTAACCGGGGTTTCCGCAGCGAAACCCTTACCCGGCTTTTCGGGCCGTCTAAATCTATTATCCTGCCCCTGGCCGCCTCTCTCACTGCGGTTATTATTTCCGCCAGGCCTGTTATTATTCCTTTCAGCGCCATCCCTGCGGAAATCAGTTTTGCCAGCCGGAGCACCCGGACGGCTAATGCCATCGGGCCTGCGTGAAGTATTCCTGTTATTCCGCTCTCCCTGGCTCCTTTCGCCCTGATTTCTCGGCGCATTCCCCTGTGTCCTTTCATTTCTCTGGAATCTGTCCTCTCTTCCGGCAGGTCTTTGTCCGCCGGCCTCTCTCCCGGCAGGCCGCTCGCCCCGCATCTGGTTATTCCTGTTTCCGCCTTCGCCTCTTGCCGGCCGCTCGGAACGCGCGTCCGTCCTCACCGGTCTTTCGGAACGCTCCGCAGACTCTGTGCGGGCTGCCGGTCCGGCCTGTGCCATCGCTCTGGCGTCTCTTTCCGCCTGCGCCGCTTCAGCTGCGCGTGCAGCCTGCGCCTCCCTCTCGGCGCGGGCTGCTTCTTCCGCCCGTGCTGCCTGTGCTTCTCTCTCGGCGCGGGCCGCCTGTGCGTTCCTCTGCTGTCTTTCCATTTCCATCCTTCTTGCCGTCTGCCTGAAATCAGACTGCATACTTTCCGGCATGGAAGGCGCTGTCAGAGGGCGGATAATTTTGTGGGGAGCCTCCTGTCTGCGCGCTCCCTGTCCCTGATTCTGGGACTGTCCCTGCCTTCCGCCGCCTGCCGGCCTGTTTCCCTGCCGGCCGCCCTGTCCCTGTGGCGCCCTGCGCTCGCCCGAAGGACGCTGCTGCCCCGGAATGTTACTGTTGCGCGGATTGCTCACAACGATAATTTTCTTTTTCTTTTTGGGCTGTTCGCCGCCTGCTGCCGGTCTCTGCTCCCTGCCGTTCATGGCATTGCCACTTGCGGCAGCGCCGCCTGATGCCGGTTCGGACTTTGCCGTCTCCGGCTTCGCGCCGGCTGTTTCCGGCTTTCCTTGCTCCGAAGCCGCTGCTTTTACACCGGCTGCCCCTGGCTTTGTACCGGACGCTTCCGGCTTTCCGCCGGCCGCCGGTCTTTCCTCAGGCTTTGCCGCCGCCTTTACGGCCTCCAAAGCTCCTGCCTTCGCACCGCCTGCCCCCGGCTTTGCCTTTCCGAAAGCCTTTCTGACCATTTCCGCCGCTTCCTCCTCGAGAGAACTCTGCGCCGCCTTTACTTCAATTCCTTTATCCTGCAGAAAAGCAATGATTTCCTTGCTTTGCTTTTCCATTTCCTTTGCTATTTCATGCACCTTTATTTTGGCCATTCCACTACCTCCGTCTCATGCCTTATGATTCTTCCAAACGTTTCATGATATTTGCCGCCATTCCCTCGTCCGTAACAGCCACAGATGTTCTCATTTCCCTGCCGATTGCCCTGCCAAGCTGCACCTTGTCGGAATAAAAATAAATCGGCGTATTATAAAAAGCACACATATTGGTAAACTTTTTTTTGGTGTTATCAGAGGCGTCGTTCCCGATAATCACCATTGCCGCCCTGCCCTCTTTGACCGCTTTTTCCGTGGAGAACTCGCCGCTTTTCAGATTCCTCCCTTTCGCTGCCAGCCCTAAAAGGGATAATACTCTGTCATTCATGAATTGCCGTAAACTCCTTTTCCAGATTGTCATACACTTCGTTTGGAATACTCATTTTGAAAGACCGTTCCAATCCCTTACTCTTTCGCGCTTTCAAAAGACACTCTCTTTCCTTACAAAGATAAGCACCTCTTCCGTTCTTTTTGCCTGTTACATCCAGCACAATTTCATCCTCCGGCGTTTTCAGAATGCGCATCATTTCCTTTTTGTTTTTCATTTCTCCGCATCCGATACACTGCCGCATGGGGATTTTCTTTGCCATGAAATCCCCCCTATTCCTTTATATCTTCAGCGGCTTTTTCGTATTCATCCAAATCTTCGTAATCTTCAATTTCTTCTTCATATTCCTCTTCGCCGCCCTCTTCTATATATTCACCGCCGGAAGCTTCTTCGGCATATTCGCCGCCGTCCTGTGCATACTCATCCTCAAAGCCTTCCCCGGCATATTCGCCGTCCTGCGCGTAACCGCCGTCAGAGCCTTCCTCCCCGTATTCCTCCTCATAACCTTCGGGATATTCCGTCTCTGCGCCGTATTCGCCGTCCTCGTAATCCTCGTCGTATTCGTCATACTCATCCAGATAATCTTCATAACGGAAGCCCGGAGCATCCTTGGCCTGGGTCTCGCTCTTGATATCAATCTTATAGCCTGTAAGCCTTGCCGCCAGCCTGGCGTTCTGCCCCTCTTTGCCGATGGCAAGGGAAAGCTGGTAATCGGGCACCACTACCTTGGCCGTCTTTTCGTCCGGGTCGGCAAACACCGCCACGATTTTAGCCGGTGAAAGGGCGTTCTGAATCAGGTTGCCCGGATTTTCATCCCAGTTGATAATATCGATTTTTTCTCCCCGAAGCTCCTCCACAATGGAGTTTACCCGGACGCCGTTAAGTCCCACGCATGCGCCTACCGCGTCAACGTTGGGGTTGTTGGACTTCACCGCCATCTTGGTTCTGCTTCCCGCCTCTCTGGCGATGCTCATAATCTCCACCGTGCCGTCGCGGATTTCCGTAACTTCCGCTTCAAACAGCCTCTTTACCAGCTCCGGGTGTGTACGGCTCACTAAAATCCTGGGACCCTTTGGCGTGTTCTTCACCTCCAGGATATATACCTTAATCCTCTCCGTAGGCCGGAACACTTCGCTCTTTACCTGCTCGCTGTCATTTAAGATGCCGTCGGCTTTTCCCAAATTAATGCTGATATTTCTTCCAATGTAACGCTGCACAATACCCGTTACGATATCCTTTTCCTTCTCAAAATACTGGTTATAGATAACGCTTCTTTCCTCCTCGCGGATTTTCTGGAGAATCACGTTCTTTGCGTTCTGTGTTGCAATCCGGCCGAACTCCTTAGACTTAATCTCCACATGGATAATATCGCCGGGCTGTGCATCCGACTTGATTTCCCTGGCATCCTCCAAAGATATCTGAAGGCAGTCGTCCTCCACTTCCTCCTCTACCACTTCCTTTTCCGCATAGCAGAGGAAATCGCAGGTTTCCCTGTTGATTTCAACCTTCACATTATCAGATTTGCCGAAATGATTCTTGCATGCCGTAATCAGAGAATTTTCTATTGCCTCAAAAAGCGTTTCCTTGCTGATTTCCTTCTCCTTTTCCAACACATCCAATGCTTCCATTAATTCCTTGTTCATTTTCCTTATCCTTTCCGCCCTTTGTTTTCTTATCGGGGCTAAAAATCCAATGTCAGTCTGACAACTGCAATATCTTTCCTGTTAAACACAGTCTTTTCCCCTTCACCTTCATTGGAAGACGGCGTTTCAATGGTGATGGTGCTCTCGTCAAACGCCGTTAAAAAACCTGTAAATTCCCTGACGCCTCCTACCGGCTTAAAGGTCTTAATTTCCACCTCTTCGCCAAGGCTCTTCTCAAGATGCTTATCCTTCTTAAGCTGTCTGCCAAGTCCCGGCGAGCTGACCTCCAGAATATAAGCGTCGTCTATAAAATCCTCTCTGTCAAGGGCATCGGAGAGGGCGCGGCTGACGTTTTCACAGTCGTCAATGGAAACTCCCTCCTCCTTATCGATATAGCACCGCAGATACTGCTCGCTCCCCTCCCGGACATATTCAATATCATAAATCTCCACATGATTTGCCTCGGCTATGGGCGTTAAAAGCGCCTCGCATTTCTGCTCATAATCTTCTCTTTTTGACATCCGCTCACCTCTATCCCCAAAAAAGAGTGGACCGCAAAGCCCACTCTAAATTAACAAGTATCCATAATTCTTCTGTATTGTAGCACTCCTTAAGGCGAATTGCAATATGCTTTTAGCATTTTTCCGTCATTTAAGCCGGTTCTTTCTGATTTTCCTCTTTCCAGAGCCGGTAAAGCAGCGCCGCCGCCAGTACAATAAAGCCTGCTCCTCCAATCAGCCCCACGCAGGAGGGCCCCAGAAACACGTTGTAAGGCTTTTCAAGAGAGGTAAAGTAAACCCCAATAGCCGCCAGGCCGTTTAACACCCCGTGCCCTGCAACCGCCGGGAGACAGCTTTTTGTTTTTATCGTCACATAGGACAGGATAATCCCCATTACGATGCAGAAAATGCACATGGATAAAATTCCCGTCACCGGATAGCCCCGATAGCCCACGCCGTAATTATGCCCCATGACCGTAAGAGGCGCGTGCCACAGTCCCCAGATAAGACCGCCAAGCAGCAGCGCCGGAACCGTCTTAAACTGCTTCAGCAGTCTGGGAAGCAGATAGCCCCGCCAGCCCCATTCCTCTCCCAGACAGGGAAGAAGATTCAGCAGCGGCGCCATAACGACGCCCATCATAAACTGATTTATGACGACTTTTTTCGCCTGCTGCGCGGTAACGGTATCCGTTGAAAGTCCCACGCTCTCCGCCTGGGCCTTTAAAAGCACCTGCACGTATCCCATTTCCGAATCAAAGTGGTCGGGAAAAATGATAAAATAAAGCGCCGCTCCCAGAAGAATCAGCAGGGCAAAGCCCGGCCAGACCAGCGCGTAATACTTTAGATTCCCCCGCAGGTTAAGGGAAATTCTGAGGTTCCCTATCAGTCTGTCTTTCGTAAGCAAAATAGTGAGAAGCGCCCCCGTTGCCGGGATAAACATCATGCTGCTTATGAGGGCCTGCGCCGTGTAGGCAGCAGTCACGTCCGTACTCCCCGCCATGGGCATAATGACAAAGATTTCCACCGCGTAGGTAAAAATAAAGGTAATCAGCAGATAAATAACTATCTGCCGGATATTGGCTTTCTTTTCGTCTGCATTCATATTCATTCTCCTGATTCATTCTTCCGATGCCGGTTCGTTTCCGCTTTAAAATTCTGCTTCGTCTCCGCCGTCGTCAATTTCCAGCTCAAACTTCTGCTTGTCATGGACGCTGATTTCCCGTCCAAGCTGTATCTCGATAATTTTAAGCTCCGTGTCCGCCATTATGGTGTGACGGCTCCCGGCTTTCATTTCCAGAACATCGCCGCCCTCTACCCTGCGGCTCACCCCGTCAATCACACACCGGCCTTTTCCTGAAATAATATTCCAGATTTCATCCCGTCTGGCATGACTGTGGTAATTCATACTGTGCCCCGGCTTTAAGGTTACCTTGCTGGTCCGGCTTTCCCTTGTAACGTCCAGAACCAGAAAATCCCCCCAGGATTTCTCTGCAAACATCACCTGCTGGTCAATTTTATCCACAAAAGGCTTGATATAGCTGGACTGCTCCTTATCGGAAACCAGAATCCCCTCAGGGCTTGCGGACACCACCATATTTTTCAGTCCCATGCACAGCACCGGAACGTCCAGCTCGTTGAGCACATGCACGTTCTCGCAGGTCTCGTTTAAAATCGCCTCTCCCACACAGGGCTCCTCCATGGCCTCTGATAAGGTGTTCCAGGTTCCAAGGTCCTTCCACTGTCCCTGAAAACGCATCACGCAGATATCCGTCTCCCTCTCCACAACCGCATAGTCAAAGCTGATTTTATCCAGAGAATCATATCTGTCAAATAAAGTCTCATAATCTGCATACCCGATAATCTGTTTTGCCTTTTCAAGCACATATTTCATCTTATAGGCAAACACACCGCCGTTCCAGAGAGCGCCCTGGCTGATGTACTCCCCTGCGGTTTCCGCGTCCGGCTTTTCACGGAAGGTTTTCACCCCGCTCACCGTTTTCTTATCTGTGGGAAGGATATAACCGTATTTTTCACTGGGATAGGTGGGCTCCATTCCCATAAGCACCAGACTGGCAGCGCTTTCCCCTGCCAGAGCCGCCAGTTTTTTCAGCGCCTCAAAATAATCGATTTCCACATAGGGGTCCACAGGGCAGACAATCACAGGTTCCTCCTGTGAAATCCCGCAAACGTCATGAAGATATGCCGTAGCCAGCACAATGGCCGGAAAGGTATCCCTGCGGCAGGGCTCCACACAGACTAAAACATCGTCCCCAAGCTGGTTGTGGATAGCGGACGCCTGGGTTTTCGAGGTTGCAATCGTAACTGTCGCCCCTTCGTCCACCTCCCGTATCTGATGGTACATCCGCTGTACCATGGATTCGTAACCGCCGTCCTTTGTCCTGAAAATTTTGATAAACTGCTTGGAGCGGATATCATTGGACAGCGGCCATAACCGCTTTCCCGAGCCGCCCGACAATAAAATAATGTGCATCTGCCATTCTCCCGTTATAATAAACTTCCTTTGAGTACCCCGTACATAAGAAAAAGTGCCAAGAAAACCTGTACGTCAAGTTTCTCAACACTTTTCTTCCAGCAGGGGCAGTAGGAATCGAACCCACATCGACGGTTTTGGAGACCGCTGTTCTACCTTTGAACTATGCCCCTAT
>CAMSTM010000167.1 GCA_947063675.1 uncultured Lachnospiraceae bacterium
GATCATCATCAGTTGCAAGATCTCATTGCGTTTCTTTTCCCCACCAGAGAAGCCAGTTTGAATCCTCGCGGATATGGCTGACCAGCTCCAGCTTTTCCGCCTCGTCAAGCTCTGTGTGGTTGTCGATATAAGTGGAGCTGTTGCCGATAATACCGGTGAGGGGCGTGCGCAAATCATGGGAAACGGAGCGGAGCAGATTGGCCCGCATTTTTTCCTTTTCCGCGTCCATCAGGAGCTTTTCATGCTCCACAAGGGCGTCAGCCTGTTCCTTAATCCGTGAGGTCATGGTGCTTACTATCAGGGAAATCATCAGGGTGAACACAAAGGTTACGGGATATCCGGTAAGCGTGAAATTCACCTGGAAATAAGGGTAGGTGAACAGGTAATTGATTCCCACCACACTGACTAAAGAGGCGGCTATGCCGTAGATATATCCGCTGGTAAAGCGGGCGGTGAGAACAAGCGCGGTGATATAAATCAGCGCAATGTTGGCCGGGTTCTCGGGAACGATATGAAAAAACCAGAAGGCAATAATGGTTGACGCCACAAGGATAAACGCCGTGAGCAGCGCATTGCCCATAAAGGTTTCCGGTGTTTTATGCTTGATAGATGATGTGAAACGCATGCTGTATATGTTGTCCTTTTTTCCTTTATTATACCCTTTCGAAAGAGCGGGAGCAAATTTTTAAGGGAAAAGTGGCGTTAAGGAAGCGTTAAAAAATATTTTCTCTATTGTGCATGGGGCGCCGGCTTTGGATTTTTCAAGGTTGCCCATATCCGGCGGGTATCGTATAATAAAGAAAACATCTGAAAATACAGGGAGAAACCAATAATATGACAGAAAGAGAAAAAATGCTCGCGGGAGAGCTTTACGACTGCGGCGACGCGGAGCTGCTTGAGCAATGGCACAAAGCGAAGGATTTAATTAGAGATTACAACAGAACAGATTCAAAAGACGCGGAAGAAAAGGGACGCATTTTGAGAGAACTGCTCGGTGGACAGGGAAAAAATCTGTGGATTACGGCTCCCTTTTTTGCAGATTACGGCAACAATATTTATTTCGGAAATAACTGCGAAGTGAATATGAACTGTACTTTTCTGGACGACAACAAAATTGTTATCGGCGATAACGCGTTGATTGCCCCGAATGTTCAGATATATACTGCGTTTCACCCTACAAATGCCGCCAACAGGTTCGGGGAGCCTAAAAAAGACGGTTCCTTTGAATTTTGCAAAACTCGGACGGCTCCGGTGATTATCGGGAATAATGTGTGGATTGGAGGAGGCGTTATTATCATGCCGGGGGTGAAAGTCGGCAATAACGTGGTAATTGGCGCCGGGAGCGTTGTCACCAGAGATATCCCGGATAATGTCATTGCTTTCGGGAATCCCTGCCGGGTAATGAGGGATAACTGTTAGAGACTGTGCCCGGCAGTTTCATGCGGCGTCAGGGAGGTTATGGGAGGTATTGCAGATGGGAATTTATTTGAATCCGAAGAACAAAGCTTTCTGGGAATCCACGCGGTCAAAAATCTATGTGGACAAGACGAATCTGATATCCCATACAAATGAGTTTATCAATACAAGAGAAAAATACGTCTGTGTCAGCAGACCCCGGCGTTTCGGGAAATCCATGACGGTTGAAATGCTTGCCGCTTATTACAGCCGCGGCTGCGATTCGGCTGATTTGTTTAAGGGATATAAGATAGAAAAAAGCGAGAGCTTTTCGGAGCATCTGAACAGATACGATGTGATTTTTCTGAACATGCAGCAGTTTCTAATCAGGGCAAAGTCTCTGGAAATGACAGAGTATCTTGAGAAAGCTGTGATTGCCGACATAAGGAAGGAATACGGACATCTGTTTTCGGAGCAGGAAACGAATCTTGCCGCAGTACTGGAGCAGATTTATGCCGAAACGGAAAAAGAGTTTATTTTTCTGATTGACGAGTGGGACTGCGTGATGCGGGAGCGGCAGGAATCGGAGGAAATGCAGAAGCAATATCTTGATTTCCTGCGAAATCTCCTGAAAGACCAGCCCTATGTCGGGCTTGCCTATATGACGGGGATTCTTCCGGTGAAAAAGTATGGCGTGCACTCCGCATTGAATATGTTTACGGAATACTCCATGATAAATCAGTATGTTTTTGAAGAATATACAGGATTTACCGAACCGGAAGTGAAAGAACTGTGCGGGCGGTTTGGCATGGATTTTGAGGAAGCAGGCAGTTGGTATGACGGATATATGTTTAAAAAATTCAAACATATATATAATCCCAGGTCCGTTGTAGCAGCATTGAGTTGCGGAGATTATTCAAATTATTGGACCTCCACGGAAACGTATGAGGCATTAAAAGCCTATATGGATATGGATTTTGACGGACTGCGGAGCGAAATCGTTAAGATGCTTGGCGGAGAACATATCGAGGTAAATACACGGAGCTTTCAAAACGATATGCGCAATTTTAAGGCAAAGGATGATGTCCTTACGCTGTTGATTCATTTAGGCTATCTTGGCTATGATGCTGAAAAAAAAGAAGCGTTTATTCCAAATAAGGAGATTATAGAGGAATTTGAGAACGCCATGAGCGTTGGCGGCTGGTCAGAGGTAATGCACATTCTGCGGGCATCCGAAAAGCTTCTCGGGGATACCTTAAAGGGCGACGAAAAAGCCGTGGCCGAGGCTTTGGATAACGCGCATATGGAGGTCGCCTCCATACTGACCTATAACGATGAAAATTCACTTGGCTGCGCAATCGGGCTTGCTTATTACAGCGCAAGAAAAGACTACAGAATTATCAGAGAGTTTCCTGCGGGAAAGGGATTTGCGGACATTGTTTTTTTACCTCTGCCGCACACAGACAAACCGGCGCTGGTGGTTGAACTGAAATATGATAAGACGGCGGACACGGCAATCAGGCAGATAAAGGAGCGCCGCTATGCCAGTGCTCTTTCCGGCTACAGCGGGGAAATTCTGCTTGTGGGCATCAATTACAATAAAGAAAATAAAAACAAGCCGCACAGCTGTATAATAGAAAGGCTGGACTGGCGGTAAAATAATGGAGCCGCCTGATTTTTATTGCTTATTTCACAATGTTTCCCTATAATAAATGTAAATAATCTACTGTGAAAACAGAACGCAAATGAAAGAACAGAGGAAGAAACGGAGCATATGAGGAGAAATAAAGAAAGACGTCCTTCCTATCGGGAGCCTGAATTTGAGGATGAACTGGATTTGGATGAAGAACCGGACGAAGTAAGCGATTCCGACGATGGTGAATTCGGGGACGAGGACGGTGAATGGCCGGATGAAGACGACTGGGACGAAACCTTGAGCGGTCATTTTACCCCTGAAAACAGAAAGCTTATCATCGGCGGCGCAGCAGTCCTTATCCTGATTATTGTTGCAGTTATCGTCATATTTGCCGTATATCTGCGAAACAGCACAAACGAGAGAAAGGCCGTGGAGGCACAGATGAATCTGGAGAATCTCACGGAAGAAATACCGGACGAGGGAGACGGGGAGAAAAATACCGGAGCGGAAGCAGACGGGAAAGCGGACAGTACATCGGCAGACGGGGAGCAGGGCGTCTCAGAGGGCGGAAGCGGGCAGGACGAAGCCGCTTTACCCAAAGCCTCAGAGCCGCCGGCAGCGGAGGTCCAGACGGAAATCACCGTAGGTGCTCTTGATGATGCTCAGGACCCCCAGGGCTCCGGGGCCGCGGGCAATGAAAAAAGCGGGGCGGAGGTAACGGTTGCGCCCCGGCCGGAAGGAGAAACGGAAAGCCTCACCATGGGGATAGATGTTTCCAAATATCAGGGAACCATCGACTGGAAAAAGGTGAAGGAATCAGGGGTGGAGTTTGCCATGGTCCGCGTAGGCTACCGGGCGAAATCCACCGGCGAAATTTTTGAGGACCCCACCGCCAGATACAACATGCAGGAAGCCCAGGCAGCGGGCATCAGGCTGGGCGCCTATTTCTTTTCCTCCGCGGTGACGGAGGAGGAGGCGAGGGCGGAGGCGGCTTTTACCAAAGATATTGTTGCCAGATATAAAATCACCTACCCCATTGCCTATAACTGTGAGGACTTCCAGTCGCCGGACAGCAGGCAGTACGGGCTTGACGCGGCTGCGCGGACCGCGCTTGCCTGTGCTTTCTTAGACGAAATTGCATCCGCAGGCTACACGCCCATGTTCTATGCCTCCAAGGGGGAGCTGGAAGGGAACGCACAGTGGAACACGGACGTCCTTGCCGGAAAATATAAAATATGGGTAGCCCAGTACCCGGAGCAGCCTTATCCGCAGACGGCTGCATCAAGCTATTCAGGGTCCCATGCCATGTGGCAGTACACCAGTCAGGGAACGGTTGCGGGAATTTCCAGAAAGACGGACGTCAACGTGGCTTATTTCGGTTACGCGAAGGAGGCCGAGGCAAAGGATGAAACGCCTGCCGAGACCGTGACTGCCAACCCGGAGGTGGGAATCATTTTTACAGAGGTAAACGAGACCGTGACTGCCAAGCAGGAGACGAACCTCCGCTCAGAGCCAGGTACATTAAACGACGATTCTATCGTAGGAAAGCTGGTGCACGGAGACACGGCTGCCAGAACGGGAATCGGGCATAACGGCTGGTCTCGGCTCGTTTATAACGGCCAGACAGTGTACGCGGTGACCAGTTACCTCACCACGAATATGGAGGATACCGGGCAGCAGGCGCCGCCGCAGGGGCCGGTTTACACCCCGGTAAACGAGAAGGTGACGGCCAAGATAGAAACCAATCTCCGCCTTGAGCCGAGTACGGCCAGCGACGATACGGTGGTAGGGCTTCTTCATAACGGGGAGGTGCTTACCAGAACGGCAGTCGGGGATAACGGCTGGTCACAGCTTGATTATAACGGCCAGACGGTGTACGCGGTCAGCAGTTACCTTATGGCAGCAGAATGAAACTGCGTTTCATTCCCGCAGGCAATGAGTAGGGAAGAAGCGGGCAGGTCGCAGGAAAGGGAGTGATGCGATGCAGATACAGGGCGATTATCATCCGCATTCAGGGCGCGGTTATGAACCGCCGCATACCCACTATATCACCAAATGCCTCCATGAGGAGGAGCATGCAAAGAACCAGACCGGGGCTGCAGGAATAAAAAACAGAGCCATATCCTCTCCGGCTTCGGAGGAAAGCGCGGACGGGGAGAGCTTTACCGGATATGGAAGCGTCAGCAGGCGCAGCGGGGCAAAAGGCGGCAGGCCGGGGCTTATCAGAAGTTTCTGGGAGTCCTTAGGAGAGGAAAAAGAGGACGGGAAGAATAAGGAAAGCATCTACGCTGCGCGGGACGGAGGGAGAAAGGATTCCGAAACGTCCATTGCCGGAATCAGCGCAGTATCGGCAGCGTTCAGACAACTGATACCGGCGGCTGTCATTGCACGGATTGGAAATGTCAGGGAGAGGTTAAAGGCGGGAATCGGCACGGTTTTAAAGGGGTTTGGAAAGCGAGAGGACGCTTTAGGGACGCTTTCAAATCCGGGAAGCTATTTTGAAGGAAAACGGAGAGGAAAGGACGCTCTTCCCGGGAAGCAGGAGAGGGGAACCAGACAGGCCGACCGGGAGATTATCACGGCGACCGTTTCCGATTCCTACCTGATGGATTCCTACAGCAAAAGCGGGCGGTACTGCCGCCTGAATGAAAATATGATTTACCAGAAGAATCAGGACGACATAGAAGAGGAAGAAGCTTTCTAAAGCGAAAAGCAAAAAATAAAATAAAAAATTCAGGAGAGATTACCATGGGTTACGACGCAATACCTTACGACAAAAGAGTGAAAGAAAACATCAGAAATTACGCACTGTCCAATCTTTACGATATGGAGGTTGTAAAGAGATATCTTGGCAGTCTGGCGGAGGTTTTGGGAATCAGTCTGCTTCTTACCGACCGCCATGGAGAAAAGGAAATCGTGATAGGAGACAGCTTTGTGGGCTTTCACCCGGATGTGGTGAATGAGCCGGGGAGAAAGCTCCGTATTCAAAACCGTACCATCGGGCATCTCTATGTGAAAGCGCTCACGCCGACAAAGGATGAAAGGCTTGTGAACGATATGGTGGAAGGCACTGTAGAATTCCTTTCAAGGTACGGGGAGGAGGTTTATCTTCACAGGGAGAGCAGTATTTATCTCGAGGAGCTTGAAAATCGTCTGGAAGAGCGCCAGCGCAAAATTTCCCAGAACGAGAGAGAGGATGTGCTGACCGGCGTATATAATAAACTTTATTTTGATGAAAAGATGAAGCTGATAGACCGCTCCGAGGTCATTCCGGTGGCAGTTATCAATGTGAATATCAATGACTGGAAATTTGTCAACGACCATTATGGCGACGAGGAAAGCGACAGGCTGATACAGACAGTGGCGGGCATTCTTAAGGAAGAAGCCGGGTCCGGCTATGTGGTGGGAAGAATCGACGGCGATGTGTTCGGCGTGCTGATTCCCATGGCGGAGGACGGCGAGGCGGAGGAATATGCAAAGAAAGTGAGCAGACGCTGCGATACATATGAAGATGATATTCTGGCTCCTTCCGTGGCGACCGGCGCCGTATACAAAACGAATATTGAAGAAACGCTGGAAGAACGCCTTTCCGACGCGGAATATGAGATGTTCAACAATAAGTTTGAAGTAAAGAATGCCCCGGGATACCGGGAAAGACTGGAAAAGGGGCTGAAAAAATAAAGAAAAAATTAAAATCTAAACTATTTATTAAATCATTCTTTTGTTAAGAAATTAAGAAAACGAGAGAAAACAGAAGAAAATGAGAAAAAATGGAATATATTACAAAAAATACGGGTATAATACCGATTGCAAAGAAAAGGGGATAGAATTAATATATGGTTTAGTGATTAGCACTCAAGTTAAATGAGTGCTAACAAATAGGAAGTACATCTGCAGAAAGCAAAGCAACTATAATAAAGGAGGCAGCAAAAATGAAGTTAGTACCATTAGCAGACAGAGTTGTATTAAAGCAGTTGGTGGCAGAGGAAACTACAAAGTCAGGTATCGTTTTACCCGGACAGAATAAAGAAAAACCCCAGCAGGCGGAGGTTATTGCAGTGGGCCCCGGCGGCATCATTGACGGCAAGGAAGTAAAAATGGAAGTGAAGGCCGGCGACCAGGTTATTTATTCCAAATATGCGGGAACAGATGTAAAGATTGATGATGAAGAGTACATTATTGTAAAGCAGAGCGATATCTTAGCGGTAATCGCCGATTAATCCGGTCTTATCAATAGTCGAAAGCTTGTATTAAATAACAAATATCAGGAGGCATAATAAAATGGCAAAGGAACTTAAATACGGTGCGGAAGCGCGCGCAGCGCTTGAGTCAGGCGTAAATCAGCTGGCGGATACAGTCAGAGTAACTCTTGGACCTAAAGGAAGGAACGTGGTTCTGGATAAATCCTACGGCGCTCCCCTTATCACAAACGACGGCGTTACAATCGCAAAGGAAATCGAGCTGGAGGACGCTTTTGAGAACATGGGCGCTCAGCTTGTCAAGGAAGTTGCCACAAAGACCAACGACGTGGCAGGCGACGGAACCACAACTGCAACCGTTCTTGCGCAGGCAATGGTAAACGCAGGAATGAAGAACCTGGCAGCAGGCGCTAACCCCATGATTTTAAGAAAGGGTATGAAGAAGGCAACCGACTGTGCAGTCGAGGCTATTGAAAAGATGAGCTCCAAGGTGAACGGCAAGGAGCATATCGCAAGAGTGGCAGCTATTTCCGCAAGCGACGACGAGGTTGGACAGCTTGTAGCTGACGCCATGGAAAAGGTTTCAGGCGACGGCGTAATCACCATTGAAGAAAGCAAGACCATGCTCACAGAGCTTGACCTGGTAGAAGGTATGCAGTTTGACAGAGGATATATTTCCGCATACATGGCTACGGA
>CAMSTM010000168.1 GCA_947063675.1 uncultured Lachnospiraceae bacterium
AAGGGTACAAAATTATGTTGTTTGACATTTTGCACATGAATATTATTATTTTTAAATTGAAAAGTTTTTTGTTTTTGTATATCATTGACATATGAAGCAGATTTTCAAGGGGGAATGTTGATGAATTTTACCGTATTGATTGTTGACGACGAGTCCATGCCGAGAAAAGTGTTGTGCGACCATCTTCCCTGGGAGGAGCTGGGAATAACAAGGGTTTTACAGGCCTCCGACGGAGCCGAGGCTATAGATACGGCGCGCCGCAGCCATCCCGATATCGTAATCAGCGACATCAAAATGCCGCGGATGTACGGCCTTCCAATGGCTGCCGCCATCCGTGAGTTTCTGCCCGGATGCCAGTTTATTTTTCTGAGCGGATACTCGGATAAAGAATATTTAAAGGGCGCCATCAAACTGAAAGCCGCCAGTTATGTGGAAAAGCCCATTGATTTAGAGGAAGTGGAGCAGGCTCTGCGGGATGTGATAAGAGATATCCAAAAATCGGACAATCAGGAGGATGAGCGAAAGCTGTTTTTTTATGGTGACAGCAAGCCGGATACGCCCCTTGGCAGCAAAATTTTCCAATACAACCAGACGGAGCTTGACGCGCTTTCGGATTCTGTAAGGCGCCGCCGGGAAGCGGAGGCCGTAAATATTCTGCATAAATTTTACTGGGAAATCCGCCGATGCGAGGGGACGGAGCCCTCTTATCTCCGCCATTTTTACCGACAGATTGTCTATGTGTTTATAAACGCCGCCGAAAACTGCAATATCACCTCCATCACTCAGAATGCCGACTACTACCTTTACACGGCGGCCGGGCAGGATACGCTGGCGAAGCTATGGGATACCCTGTTTTCCCTTTCCGGGGAATATTTCTCCGCTTTTGCCGACGGGGATACAGACATTGCCTCCCGGGTGGAGCGGTATCTGGAACAAAATTATACGGACTGCGGCCTGACCGTTCAGGATATGGCCCGGGAGCTGGGTTTTACTTATACCTACCTGTGCGCCGCCTACAAAAAAAGCTGCAGTAAAACCATCAACCAGCGGCTTACCCAGCTCCGCGTCATGCATGCGAAGGAACTGCTTGCCGGTTCCGGTAAAAAGCTTTATGAGGTCGCCCGGTCCGTAGGTTACGCCGACGGCAAATATTTTACGAAACTGTTTACCCGGGAAACCGGACTTTCACCCAAGGAATACAGGGAGAGACACCGAAATGAAATTTAAGTCCGGCTTTTTTCGCCGCGCGGAAACGAGCAGCCTGAAAACCAAACTCCTGTGCATATATTTTCTGCTAGTAGTGCTTCCTCTCGGTTTTTTTACCGTATATGCCTGTCTGCGGGTGCGCGGCGTCATGCAGAAGCAGACTCTGACCGCCGCCCAGAACGCCTTTGACGATACTTTTCTCTCCCTGCAGCAGACCTTCAGAAAGCTGGACGAGGTGCTCGACATTCTCGTAATGGACCCCATTGTCTACGACATGGCCTCCAACGCGCCCGAAGACTATACCTATATCAGCCGGCTTGAGGATTCCGACCAGCTCGCCCTTACCTTTGCGTATTTATGTAATCTCTCCGGCCTCCAGCGCATCCGCCTGTACGCCGACAACGATTACCTCTACGCCTCCGGTCAGAACAGCATCGTCCAGCTCCGGGAAGTCTCCGGCAGCAACTGGTACACCGCCCTTTCCGCCCAAAACGGAAGAACCTGGTTTGCCCCGCCCGATTTCGCGGACCAACCGGAGGGCGAGAGGGAGTGGTTTTCCTCCATGCAGGTCATTTATAACCCCCGCAGCGTCAGAACGCCCCTTGCCGTTCTGCGCGCGGATATCGACGCCAGACATGTTGTCAGCCTCGCGGAAAACACCTCCGTCACCGAAAACGGTATCCTGCTGCTTCTGCGGGAAAACGAGATTTTATACCATTCCTCCGGCAGTCCGGCCCCAAAGTCCTTCGGGACCCTTGCCGGCCTTCTGCCCGCCTCCGATACCGGCGTATGGGAGCCGGTGCAGATAGAAGGAGAGGATTATTACGTCCAGTGCCGCGCCCTTTCCATGGAGGGCTGGCGCATGGTATCCCTCCTTCCCTTTAACGATATTTTCCGCCTGAGCCACGAACTGCGGTCTGAAATGCTGATAATCGTGGCCATTCTCGGCGTAGCCGCCTACCTGCTTGCCGTCGCCTTAAGCAAATCCACGCTGAACCGGATTTTCCTTCTGGCCCAGACCATGCGGCGGGTGGAACAGGGAGACGTTGACGTGAGGATGGCGCTTTCCGGAAATGACGAAATCTCTCAGCTAATGGGAAATTTTAACCAGATGATGAACCGCATCGACGGACTGATGGAGGAAAAAGTCCTGTACGGACAGCAGATTAAAAATCTGGAGCTGAAAGCCCTTCAGGCCCAGATTAATCCCCATTTCCTTTATAATTCGCTGGATTTAATCAACTGCACCGCTATCTCCCGCAACGTTCCGGAAATAAGCCGGATGGTAAAAGCCCTGGGACGGTTCTACCGGATTTCCTTAAGCGGCGGGAATGACCGTATCCCGCTGGCCGACGAAATCCGGCACGCGCAGCTTTACACAGACATCCAGAATATGCGTTTTGAAAACAGAGTGCAGGTTGACTGGCGTCTGGACGAAGCGGCCGGCGAATGCCTGATTGTCAAAATCACCTTACAGCCGCTGATAGAAAACGCAATTATCCACGGCATCCTTGAAAAGCCTTCCAGGAAGGGCCGTCTTAGGGTGACCACCGCGCGCAGCAAAAAGCGCGTCACAATCACCATAGAGGACGACGGCGTAGGCATGGACGAGGAAACCCTGCGAATGAATTTTTCCCCGGCTCCCCGCAAAGACACGGACGAGATGCCCGGGGACGCGCATGTAAAGTCCCGGGATACGGACGACGCCCCCGGAGGATACGGCGTGCGCAATATCTGCGAGCGCCTTCGGATTGCCTATGGAAAACCCTACGGTCTCTCATGCATAAGCACGCCTGGAAAAGGCGCCACTGTTACCATATTAATTCCCGCCGTCACCCCGGACGATACCCCGGCTTTCGAGGGCGGACCGAAACCTGAAAGGACATCATTATGAAATATTCTGTTTTTACCGACACAGACTGGCTCTACCCCGACTCTCCCCACAGCGACGACCTCCTGATGCAGCTTGCCCTGCCAGGAGGCGGCCACTGCGGCTGTCAGGTGCTGGGCGAGATTCCTTCCGGATCTCTGCGCCTTACCTTTTCCTGGCATCAGGAGGCGGCCGGTCTGGAAACCAGACTTTACTGGCTGCTCCCTGTAGGTGTAAACGAAAATACCGACTGCCGGATGATGACCACTACCGACTACAGCCGCTGCCAGGATTTTGTTACCAGAAAAGCGCCTTTTGAAGTTTATGACGCTCTGCTTCCCGTAAAGGAGCGCCGCCCCAAAGGCCGGCTTGCCCTTTATGTGTGCGTGGAAGCCGGCCCGGATGCCGTTCCCGGCTCCTATACCGGAGAACTGTGTATCCTTGAGGGGAAACAGGAAACCAGAATCCCCTTAAGATGCCGCGTCGGCGCCGCCCTGGTGCCGCCCCTTTCCGCCAGCCGTCTTGGCATGCTGAATTTTTTTGACTACAACGGCCTTGCCTCTCAGCATAACGTGGAAAAAAACAGCCCGGAATACTGGCGGCTGTACCGCCGCTATGTGAAAGCGCAGGTGGAAATGCGCTGCACCCACATACTCCTCCCTTCCGGACAGCCCGTCTACCAAAACGGACAGCTCTGTGGTTTTGACTTTTCCATGGCGGAGCGCGCCGGCCAGATTGCCAGAGCCGCCGGAGCCAGATGGCTTTGCGGAGGCCCCATCGCCCACTGGCGGGTCTGGGACGACAGCGAATACTATCCCAAATGGGACGCCGATACCGGCGTTACCACTCCCAAAGGCTATCTCCAGCTCCGCCTTTATTTTTCCGAATGGGCAAAAATTGTCAGGAAAAATCGCTGGCAGGGCTGCATGACCCAGTCTCTGGCCGATGAGCCTCAGACCTGCAACGACGGCACTTACCGCATCCTTGCCGGAATATTCCGGAAGTTTCTTCCCGGAATCCCTGTCGTTGAGGCCGTGGAGACCACAAATCTGGGCGGGGCGATTGACATTTGGGTTCCCAAGCAGGATACCTATGAAAAATGGAAGGACGAATACGAAGCCCTGAAAGCGGCCGGCGAAGAAATGTGGTTTTATACCTGCGCTTTTCCCGCCGGCCCCATAATGAACCGAAGTATGGATTTGCCTCTTACCGTGAGCCGTCTCATTCTCTGGATGGCCGCTCTCTACCGGCTTAAAGGATTTCTCCACTGGGGCTTTAACTATTATATCGGCAGCGACATCTGGCACAGCGCCTGCTGCCCTCACAAAGGCGAACTGCTGCCTGCCGGAGACGCCCACATTGTGTATCCCGGCCAAAAGGGTCCCCTGAAAAGCATGCGCTTTGAAGCCCAGCGCGCCGGAGCCGAGGATTACGAGCTTCTTGTGCAGGCGCTTCGCCTGTCTCCCGAAAAAACCGATTCGCTTATTCAAAGCGTCTGCCGCGATTTCCGTACCTATACCCGTAAGGGTCAGGATTTGCTTGCGGCGAGAAATAAACTTCTTACGCTTATTGAAGGGGATTCCCCCCGGTAAAGATAAATTAAGGAGCGGCCATAAACCGCTCCTTATATTATATATTCTCACTTTTTCTATTCGGATAAAACAAATGCGTTTGCTTCTCCTATCTGTTCAGATACACCCCAATCACATCCCAGATTTCCGGCTTTTCAAAGCCCAGCCGCCAGCCGGCCACGCCGCCAATCTGGTATTTCTCCATAATATTCAGCTTAACCTCTATGGAACGCTCATCCTCCAGCCATACCTGGAACAGGCTTCCGCCCTCGGTATATTCTCCGTAATTCTGACAGGTTTCTTCATCCCACTCCAGCGCAATATTGTGGGCGCTCACATATTCCTCGGCCGCCGCCATGCCTACCGCCTGACTGCCAAGCTCCGCGCCCTTAGTCTCCCATATTCTGGTGTAAAAGGGAACGGCGTTTATCACCTTATGCGCCGGAACCTGCTCCACCGTCCTTTCGATTCCCTCCTCCACGAAATTAATGGACGCAACGCTTCCCGCCTGGTCGCTTCCCGAATAGTGCTCGTCATATCCCATGATGATGACATAGTCCGCCACTACACCCTGCTCCCCCCTGTCATAATGGTCCGTATAGCCTGTGGGTACATAGTTATCCACGGAAAGCACAATGCCGTTTGCCCGGCAGGGAATGGAAAGCTCCCTGATAAACTCAATATAATGCTCCCCGCAGTCCGTGCTTATCTGTTCAAAGTCCACATTAATACCGTCTATGTTATAGTCAAGCGCCGTGCTCACAAGGCTGTCAATCAGCCTGGCTCTTTTGGTGGTGGAAGACAAAAGAGCGTACATGTCGATGCTGTCCGCATACTCGATGTTCTCCACAAGCGCCCACACCTCAAGCCCCATACCATGAGCCTTGTCCACATAATCCTGGCTTGCAAAGCTTACAAAACCGCCCTCGCTGTCATTTAGCTTAAACCACGTGGGGGAAATCACGTTCAATCCCTTCGTGTTTGCCACCGCCTCTGAAAGAGTGTCGTTTCCGGCAGGTCCCCCTATCACGTGCCAGCCGAGGTTAATCTTATGGTCTCTTGTAATGCTGGTATACTCCGGCTCCACATAATCAGTCACTGGTATGGGAGACTCCGCCGCCGTATTCTCAAGCCGCTTGTTTTCCACATACCCGATGATGGAATCGCCGGTTTTTACCTTGCTCCAGCTTTCCATTTCTTCCAGTATAATGACCTTATCCCCGGCTGTCATATCCTTTAGGATTTCGCTCTTGACTCCTCCTAAAACCCTTACGGCGGTATCCTTGTTAATCTCTGCCACGGCGCGCTCGTTCCACTGGGTATAAATCTGGAGGCGGTTCGGTTCCCCGAAGCCTTCATAGGAAAAATTTGCATAATTTTTCACAAAATCTATTGCAAGATACAGGACGTCGCCCTCATACCTGGCCGGAACATACGGCAGTTCCTCCGTTCCGCTTTTGCCGCTCACCTCGCTGCTGCCGATAACCGTGCGGACAATATCGTCGGGAAGCGTATACAGCAAAAGCCCTTCCCCCTTATCCTCGTAAAAACGGTCGTTAAAATATTTATGGACTGTGGTCAAATCCAGATAATAGGCATTATCAAAAAGCCTTGCCCTCTCCTCAATCAGTTCATCCTGCAGAATAATTGCCACATCCGATTCCCCGTTCATCTGAAAATAAGCGGACAAATCAGCTCTTTCCTTAGAATAGGAATATCTCTCAAACAGTGCTGCTCCCACGCTCACGCCTCCTATTACAATAATAAGGACGATTGCAATCAGTACGGGTATTAATTTTTTCTTCATCCTGTGACCTCCAATCGCCCTATATTATAGCAAACAAATCAGGTACCGTCATTATTAATTTTGACTTTTTACAACATTTTATGCCTGCCGGAGCACCGGAAAATCCTCATCGTTCCAGGGGGCTGTCCGTCTTGGGCAATTCCCCGGCGTCCGCAGGCGTGCTGCAGGAGGCTGTTACTTCATATAAATTTTATCGTATCTGATTTCCTTTACCCTGCCGCTTTCGTCAGTCACATAATCGGGCATATAAACGGTATCTTCATTGATGCAATGCCTTACAATATACTCCGATGTGGCCAGCGTACCGCTGACATACAGTTTAACGCCCTCTCTTTCCATTTCTTCAAGTCTTGCTCTGAGCGGCTGGAGGCTTCTCTCATCCTTTGCAGTCATAATTTCTCCCATCTGTCCCGGGATTTGTTTCCTGGCATTTTCCAAAAGGCATCCGTGATATGTCATGTCAGAGAGATAAATTAATCCCGAAACCGATTATAGTTTTCATTTTAATGACGATACTAAAAAGGTAAGATGCCGGATACGTATCTAAGTTTAAATAAATTACCGCTGCGAACACCAAATAGGATTGAATTATAATTAGTGAAAATCTATAGAAATATTCGCGACAAGCACAAAGCCTGTAAGACTTCCCTTCATAAAAATAAGTAGAAATTCCTGTATCAATTGACTGCGGGGCCGCCGGCCCGAAGGGAATAGACGGCTCTGCCGGGGCATACAATACATTACTACAGCGATTTGCCGTAAAAGGTATTGCTGCGCCTATGCCAGACTGCGGTCATAATAAATCCGCAGTATACCCTGACAGGCCTCCTGATTTTATTCATTTAGATTAGTATGAAATTATAAAGTACATGCCTCCTTCCGATACTGATTTATCCGGAAGCATCTTACAGGACACATTATAGTATTAATTACCAGATTTTGCAAGTCTAAAATACATTTATTTATTAATTTTTAACAAATATGTTAGAAATCATTTACACACTGGCAGATTATTAAATTTTTTTAAACTGTTTTTCTGACCTATTGACTTAATTTCGCCTAAAGTATAATATATTTTTAAGTGACTCTTAATTGTCACCAAACGGAAGGATAACAGTATCTTAATAGTAGGGATGTGATAAATTATGAAAACTTTTAAAGGATAATCTAAAAAATGCAGGAGTAA
>CAMSTM010000169.1 GCA_947063675.1 uncultured Lachnospiraceae bacterium
ACTTTATGTATAGCGTGGGGTGAAACAATGGGATTTTTGAATTTTCGCGGACTTTAAGGAAATCGGATAATCGTAAAACTTGGAATCAAAGTAAATACGCGATACCCGGTGCCTTGTGAGCATAACCCGGTCTTCCTTTTCCGGGTCGGGGCCCCCTTTTGAAAGGGGCATGGGACGGTTTAAAAGGATATCGTCATAGGTAGGAGCCCCCTGCATGGGAAGCATTTTGTCCCACCATGCGTTGACCTCGGGGATTTTGGAGAAGAAGCGGTGTCCGCCCATATCCATACGGTTTCCTTTATAATTTACGGTTTTGGAAATACCGCCGAAACATTCGCTTTCTTCAAATACGGTGACCTCAATGTCCTTTGATTTTGTTAAGAGCTCGTAAGCGGCGGTAAGACCCGCGGGACCTGCGCCTATGACAAGTGCTTTTTTCATGCCGTCATATCTACCTTTCGTGTGTGAGAATACTGATAATTCACTATTGTAGCATACATTAAAAATTGTGTCCACTTATGGGAAAAATAAAAAATAAAGTAAATATGGTATATACAGGGAAATTAGTGTAAAATAAAAAAGTAAAAGCTATGGAAACGGGGGATGAGGGATGAAAAAGAAAGAAATACAGGCGGCTTTTTATCTTTTGCTGGCAGGCTTTCTCCTTATGCTTTTCGCCACCCGTTCGTCCTTTTTGTATCCCTGCAACGACTGGAATGACGCCAACAGCTATTTTTCCATGGGAAAGGCGCTTTTCAACGGGAAAATGCCCTACAGGGACGTGTTTGACCAGAAAGGGCCGTATCTTTATTTTCTGTACGGTCTGACGTATCTTGTTTCCCACACCACCTTTGCCGGCGTGTATATTCTTGAGGGTATCTGGGCGTTTCTGGATTTGCTGGGAATTTATTATATCATGCGGCTTTATCTGAAAAGGAATACGGCGCTTTTCCTGAGTCCGGCCGCCCTTGCCGTGATTGTCAGCTCCAAAAGCTTTTACTGGGGAGGCAGCGCGGAGGAAATCTGCTTTCCTTTTCTGGTATGGGGGCTGTATCTTTCCATAGAATATTTCAAAAACAGCTATCCGGGGAAGGCGGTGAGCTTTAAGGTTCTGTTTGCCGGAGGGCTTTTGGCAGGTATGGTCGCCAATATCAAATTTACGGTGCTTGGCTTTTTCTTTGCGTGGATGATGTGCATGGCCTTTTCCTTTCTGATGAGGAAGGATTTTTTCGGGGCGGTAAAAGGCTGCCTGGTTTTCCTTGGAGGAATGGCGGTTCCCTTCGTGCCGTGGCTTGTTTATTTCGGGTGGAATCACGGGCTGTATGAGTGGTATTGGGGCTATGTTTATATTAATGTGTTTGTTTACAGCGATTTAAACGGGGAGGGGCCGGGACTGGCTGAGAGAATTTATACGTTAAGCAAGCTGCTTTACTGGGTTATCAGGGACAACCTGATTTATTTTGCGTTTCTGATACCGGGGGTGCTCTGGTTTATCTGTGCGGGAAAGAAAAGGTGGCTGGAACGTTTTCACCTGCCGGCGCTTTGCTTTTTTCTGTTTCTGGGCATTTATGTGGGAGGTTCATCCCTTCCTTATTACGCGCTGCCCCTGGCAGTGTTTACGGTGTTCGGTTTTGTGCCGGCGGGACGTATGGCGGAGTTTTTTGGGGGAAAACTCTTTACAGGAGCGGATTGCGCAAAGTTTGTTTCGGGAGAAAATGGGTCCGGGGGAAAAGTGTGTTTTCGCAAAAGGATGCGGACTTTTGCGGCGGCGGCGCTTGCGCTGGCAGCCGGCGTGGGCATTATCTGGACAGGCTCCATGAACATTCCCCACATGAGCGAGAAAAAAGAAGACATATTTTTATATAAATTTAAGGAGATTGTGGAGCGGGAGGAAAACCCCACTCTGCTTAATATCGGGTGCCTGGACGCCGGGCTTTATACGGTGTGCGATATTGTGCCCACCTGCCGGTGGTTTCAGACCCAGACTCTTGCCATTGACGATGTGCTGAAAGAGCAGGAGCGTTACATCAGGGAAGGGCGGACGGATTTTGTGATTGCAAGGGACGATTACCCCGATGTGATTTGGGAAAAGTACGAGCTGGCGGCGCAGGAGCCATGGTATCAGGGAGAGCTTGCGTTTACCTATTATCTTTTCAAAAAAATGTAGGCGGACAGTAGTACTTTGGACAGACGTACCGAAAGCTGCATATGACATGTGCGGAAAGGGAAAGAATTAAGATGATTGTATACAGGATTTTCAGTTTCATATTGTGGCTTTTGGCAGTACCGTTTTGTATGGGGCTTCTTTTCCTGCCGCTTTTAAAAAAGAGCCAGAGAACGCCCGGGGTGGCGCTGATTGCCGGTTACATTTTGCAGTTTTTTATTCTGGAGCTTGTGGGAATCCCGGTGGTGCTTCTGGTGGTGTATAACGGATTTTCCACCTTCATCAAATGGTATACGCCGGCGTTGGTGTTGTGCGCCCTTTCGGGAATCTGGGTGACTTATTTAAAAGGGAAAAAGGGGTATGAATTGAATTTCCGGGGATTTTCCCGGCTTAAGGATTACTCTCTGGAGGGAAAAATCATGCTGCTGCTGTTCCTTGGCGTGGCAGGTTTCCAGCTTTATATGTCCTTTACCAGAGCGTCCTTTGACGGGGATGACGCCTATTACGGGGTGCAGGCGGTTATTGCCCAGCAGATGGACACCCTTTATCGGATAAATCCCTATACGGGGCGCAGCTCGCCTCTTGACGTGCGTCATGCCCTGGCGCTTTTTTCCGTGTGGGAGGCTTATGTGGGCAGTATGAGCGGCGTACATGCAACTATCGTGGCGCACAGTGTGGTTCCTCTTGTGCTGATTCCCGTCACCTACATTTTGTATTACCAGACGGGAAGAATCCTGTTCAGGAAAAAAAAGGAACTTCTTCCCATGTTTATGGTGCTGATGGCGCTGTGGCAGATGTTCGGGGCTGTTTCCATCTACACGCCGGAGACCTTTTTTCTGACAAGAACCTGGCAGGGGAAGTCCTTTGCAGGCAATTTTGTCATACCGGCGGTGCTGTGGCTGTTCCTTAGCCTGTTCGGGCAAAAGAGCGAGGGAACACAGGTGCAGCTGCTCAAAGAGGGGTGGAAAATTGTGGAAAGCGGCAAAAGCATCGCGGGCTACAGGGAAGAAGTGTTAAAAGAGCCGGATGGGCAGACGGGGCTCTGGATTTTGCTTGCACTCCTTAATCTGGCGGGAGGCGCCAGCAGTTCTCTGGCGATTCTGCTCAGCTGTCTGATGACGGCGGGGTTCGGGTTTTTGTTTGCCTTAAAAGAAAAGAAATTCAGCGTACTGGTGAAAGCGGGGCTGACGTGTATACCCGGAGGGGTTTATGTGGTACTTTACGCGGCGGTTACTCACGGGCTGTTTGCGCTGTGACCTTTGCGGCGCGGTTTTATGACGAACTGGCGGAGTTTGCGGCATGAAGTGTTGGGGGAGCCGTGCCGGAGGGCGTTTACAAAATAGCAGAAGGAATAGAGAAGAATCATGTTTGGAATTTTTATGGAAAGTCTGGTAATTTTCAAATTATATACGGGGCTTAAATATCTGCTCCTCCTGTCTTTGCTGGCATGGATATATCTTCTGGCGACGGAGAAAAACAGGGCGCTGCGGATTGTGCTGGTTTATGCGCCGGTAATCGTGACAGTTTTGTTTTTGTTCCCTTTGAGCAGGAAAGCGTTTGTGGCGCTTCTGGACGGGGAAATTTATTACCGGGTTTTGTGGACGATTCCCATGGGAATTATTTTCTGTTATGGAGCCTGCCGGCTGTTTGCCAGATACAGAATACCGGGGCTTATCGTCTCCGGCGCGTTAATTGCCACGCTTGGCAGTCTGGTTTATAAGAGCCCGTATATCACCAGGGCGGAAAACCTTTACCATATACCGGATACGGTAATTGAAATCTGCGATTTAATCGGGCCCGGCGACTCGGACGTCCGGGTTACGGCTGCCATGCCTTCTGAACTGATACATTTTGTGCGCCAGTATGACGCCGCCATCAACATGCCTTTCGGGCGGGAAATGCTGGGGTGGAGCTATTACAACGCGGTTTATGAGGCCATGGAAGTACCCGAGACGGTGGAAATGGAAGCCCTCCTTGAAGCCTCGCGGGCGGAATACTGCCAGTATATTGTTCTGGCAGCAGGGCGGCAGACGGATATGGACCCGGCGCAGGCCGGTCTTACGCTGCTTAAGGAAATTGACGGATACCGGATTTATGTGGACCCTGTGACGGTGGAAACGGTGAGCGGATGGAAGGATTATTACAACGAATGAGTCTGCGGCTTACTGGCAGGGAAAAGCCGGAAATGCGGAATTAAGAGCCGTGGCGGTGACGGCCGTGTTTTGAGGATAAGAAATCATGCTGTTTAATTCTTATGGATTTATATTTGCGTTTTTTCCTTTGGTTCTGGCCGGGCTTTTTCTGTGCCGGAGGCTGGAAGGAAAGAGGACTCTGGCAGAATTTGAGACTGGAAAAAAGAAATTCAGGTTCGGGGAAGGAAGTCTGGAAAAGGGATATTTGCTTGCAGTATCCCTGATTTTTTACGGCTGGCGCTGTCCGGAATATCTGCCGGTTCTGGTGGGAAGTATGGCTGTGAATTACGGCCTTGGATGGCAGATGCAGAATCCGGACTTTAGCGGGACGAAACGGGTACGGACTCTGGCGGAAAATCCAAAATCCGGTTTCGGCCGGCAGCGGTCAGACTGCGGCAAAGACCTGGGAAAGAAAGCAGACATCCGCCAGAAGGGCTTACTGGCCGCCGGTATTGCTTTTAACCTGGCTCTCCTCGGCGTTTTTAAGTACAGGGACACGGGTGGTTTTGTCCCTCTTGGAATCAGCTTTTTTACTTTCACCCAGATAGCCTGCCTGACGGAATGCTGCCGAAGGAATCTGAAAGGGGTGGGAGCCCTTTCCTATGGGGTGTATGTAAGCTTTTTCCCCAAAATGATGCAGGGACCTATTGCCCTGCCGGGAGAGTTTTTCAGTCAGGCCGACGGGAAAAAAAGGAATGCCGACTGGGAAAAAATTTACAGAAATCTTTATTTATTTATTCTGGGGTTATCGAAGAAGGCGCTTCTTGCGGATACTCTCGGGAAGGCGGTGGATTTCGGCTACGGGAATCCGGCGGCCCTGAATTCCGGGGATGCGCTTATCGTTATGCTTTCCTATACCCTTCAGCTTTACTTTGATTTTAGCGGGTACTGCGATATGGCTATGGGAATTGCGGGAATGATGGGCTATGAACTGCCTCTTAACTTTGATTCCCCGTATAAAGCGTCCAATATCCTGGAATTCTGGAAAAGATGGCACATAACGCTGACAGGATTTTTTACAAGATATCTGTATATTCCCCTTGGGGGCAACAGAAAGGGAAGGGTGCGGACCTACGTCAACTGCCTGATTGTGTTCTTCTTAAGCGGCATCTGGCATGGCTCCGGGTGGCAGTTTATTGTCTGGGGCATGATGCATGGAGCGCTTTTCGTGCTTACGAGGGCATGGCAAGATGCCGGGAAGGATGCTGCCGGTCATGATGCCAGGAAGGATGCTGTCGGGCGGGATGCCGGTCATGATGCCGGGCGCGCTGCCGGAGAAAAAACGGGTGATGGCCGGGGAAGTAACGCGCCTTCTGCGGAAGCAGGGACAGTCGGGGACAATGCGCCAGGCGCCCGCACAGGGCTGTGGGGGATAAGAAGCCGGCTCGTTCATGCCCTCTGCGTGCTTGCAACGTTTCTGTATGTAAATATTGCATGGATTTTTTTCAGGGCGCCGTCTGTGAAGGAAGCGGTTGCTCTTATAAAAAACATAGCCGGTTTTTCTTTTGGGAGAATCAATTGGGAGCTGGCAGGATGCTTTAATCTGGATGAATTCTGGTATGTGATTAAGGTGCTGCGGATAGACAGCTGGCAGTATGCCCATTACATATTGATGGTATTGTTCCTGGCAGCGGTTCTTTTGCTGGTGTTTTTCGCAAAAACCGCCGTCTGCGCTGCAAGGGAGGTAAAGCCCGGCGTGATGTCGTCATTTATCATGGCGGTTTTGTTTGTCTGGAGCGTAATTTCATTTTCAGGCGTGAGCACGTTTTTGTATGTGAATTTTTAAGTTTTTATTCCGTGTAAAGCAGTACTAAGGAACCGGAACAAAGCTCCGGGCTTAAGTAACGTGTCAGGAAGTATAAAAGGAAACATGAAAGAAAAGAATGTGAAGCAAAAGCAACAGAATAAAAATCCCTTTAAGCGGGCGTTAATCTGGTTTGGCGCCTTTGCCGCCGCTGCCGTGGCCTTAATCGCTGCCCTTGTGGTATATGTGGACCCTTTTTTCCACTATCACGCGCCCCTTAAGGGTTTCCCGTATCTGGTGGATAACCAGCTTTCCCAGAATCCGGGAATGGCGGCGCATATGGAGTATGACAGCGTAATTCTGGGCTCGTCCATGACGGTGAATTTCCAGACTGTATGGTTTAAAGAGCTGATGGGCTTAAATACCGTTAAGCTGAGCTACAGCTCGGCCTATCCGAAGGACCAGGCCAACATTATGGAGATTATTTTTGACAGCCATAATAACAGGGATGGGAAAAAAATCAAAAAGGTGTTTCTCGGGGTGGATGTGCTGACCTACACCGGCGGCGTGGAGGAAACCAAATATCCGATACCGGAATACCTGTATGACGATAATTATATCAATGATATCGAGTATATTTTAAACAAGGACGTGATACTGAATTATATTCTGCGTCCCATAGCCGACCCGGAGCCCACGGATTTGTCAAACGTGTACGCCAGCTGGTGGACGGAGGAATATTACAGCAAGGAGTGGGTACTGCACGGTTATACTTCCCCGGAGCAGGTGGAAGAGGAGGCGCTGCCGGAGGCTTATCTGGAGGCGGCGGCAAAAAACCTTGACGTGAATATCTGCCCTTTCATCGAGGAGAATCCTGATACGGAGTTTGCAATTTTTTTCCCGCCCTACAGTATTCTGTTCTGGAACGATGTGCTGAGGGAAAACCATCTTCAGGCGACCATTGAGGAGTACCGCTATCTTTCCGACAGGCTGAATGCCTATGATAATGTGGAGGTATACTTTTTCCCGGATATAGAGGAGGTCATCTGCAATCTGGACAACTATGCGGACTACAGCCACTATCATCCGAAATTCAACCGCTATATGGCGGAGTGCTTTGCGGATAAAAGCCGCCTTGTGGCAAAGGAGGGGCAGCCGGGAAAGGGGATAGACGAGTATCTGTCACATATGAAGGAGATTGCGGAAGGCTTTGACTATGAGGGACTTCTGGAAGGGAAGTAGAAAACAAACGCTGTCACGCTGCGCGAGCCAGCTTATTGTAACAAACGCTTCCGAGCTGTGCAGGCAAGTTTATTGTAACAAACGCCGGTATGCTGTGCGGGCCGGCTTGCCGGAATAAAAAGAGGAGCCGCTTTGTTGTTGAAAAGCAGTTCCTCTTTAAATATCCGGCAAAACGGCAGATTTATTCCTTTTTGGTGGAATTTACCGTTCCAAGCTGATTATTGATGATATCCGCCACATGGGGATAACAGCTTGTATTTCTTACAACCGGCTCCC
>CAMSTM010000170.1 GCA_947063675.1 uncultured Lachnospiraceae bacterium
GCCTGATGGAGTTTAAGGAGTATGCTTAACCGGTGTTCGGTTTTGAGGGTGCGGTGATTAATAAGAAAGTGAAAAGTAAAGCAGTGTGAACTGCTTTTTTTATTGTTTGAAAAGAAGATATATGTTATAATCCTGTAGTAGTAAGGCAAGCGACTAAAAATAATGGGGTGAAAAATCATGGATACGAAAATTCTCCTGGAAAATGGGACTAACGAATTAGAAGTATTGGAATTTATTCTGGATGGCTATGCATATGGAATCAATGTGGCAAAGGTTAAGGAAATTATTCCTTATCAGGAAACGGTTCCTGTTCCGCATTCGCATCAGAGTATTGAAGGAATTTTTATGCCCAGAGATACCTTGATTACTGCGATTGACTTAAGAAACTGTCTGAACGGCGGTGTATCGAAGCCAACCGGATTATTTATTGTTACGAATTTTAACAAGCTGGATATTGCTTTTCATGTTGACTCTGTGGAGAGGATTCACAGGGTTTCGTGGGAAAATATTATTAAGCCGGGAGCCGCACTCTTTAATGAAGAGGAGGGAATCACAACCGGTATTGTAAAGCTGGACGGCAAGCTTGTCATTATTCTTGATTTTGAGAAGATAGTAACGGATATTAATCCTGAAACCGGTCTTAAGGTAAGTGAAATAGATGAATTGGGTACGAGGACCAGAAGCAATGTGCCGATTCTCATCGCAGAGGATTCCGTATTGCTCAACCGTCTGATTGTCAACTCCCTAAAGAAGGCGGGATATGATAATCTGACACGTACATATAATGGACAGGAAGCTTACGAATTTATTCTTGAGTGTAAGAGTCAGGGAACGCTGAAGGAAGATGTTCAGTGTATTATTACCGATATAGAAATGCCTTTGATGGATGGACACAGATTAGTCAAGCTTGTCAGAGAGGATGAAGCGGCCAAAGATATTCCGATTATTATATTCTCATCCCTTGTAAATGATGATATGAGAAGAAAGGGAGAGGCTTTAGGTGCTAACGCGCAGCTTTCAAAGCCTGAAATAGGTAATCTTGTAAGAATTATAGATGAGCTGGTGAACCAACGTAAAAAATAATAATTTCTGCCACGCTTTGTAAGTTTATTATGAAAATTCCCGGCGCGAAAGGGCGCGGGCTGTTTGGGCAAACTTGCAGGTGTGGCAATTGTATGTCAGCTTATTTTCTGATGGGAAATTGTATGAAATGGTAAAATATATATCTGACAAAATAAAAGCTGCGGAACTGGTGCTTGTAGGTATAGGCGAAGAACTGGATGCAGTTGAAGCGATAAAGAAGGAAAGCCGGTATTGTGATATTACCAGTAATCTTAAAGATGGCCGGATGCTCCCTTTTATTGAAAAAGTATTGAGCGGGCAAAAAAAATCCGGGATGACTGAAATATATAAGCTGTTGGCAAATTGCCTTGAGAAAAAGAATTATTTTATAGTATCCCTATGCAGGGACGGATTTATCAGGGAAAGCGGTTTGGATTTGGAACGAGTGGTGGAGCCCTGCGGCGGATATGACAGGCTGCAGTGCATTGAGAAGTGCAGCAGCGAGTTGTATGACGTGCCGGTTAAGGCGCTATGCCGGGCAGAGCATTATATAGATGGGAAGCCTTTGGACGGCGGATGGGAGGAACCGGTCTGTCCGAAATGCGGGAAGCCGTTGGTATTTAATAATGTGGATGCGGCAAATTATGTGGAAGAAGGATATCTGGATAAATGGTTATTATACAGGAAATGGCTTCAGGGAACGGTGAACAGAAATGTCTGTATTCTGGAAATCGGCGTGGGAATGAAATATCCCACGGTAATCAGGTGGCCTTTTGAAAAAATTTCATTTTATAATAAGAAAGCGGAATTTTTCAGAATCCACAGTAAACTCTATCAGATTCCAAAGGAAATGAAAGAAAACGGTCACGTTATTTGTCAGAGGCCGGAAGAATTTATTAAAGAATTGTCAGCAAACTTTTAGGAGGTTTTTATATGGCTACAGATGAAGAATATCTTGATAATTTGTTAAAATCTTTGACTGGCGGAGACGAACCGATAATGGAGCCGGTAAATGAACCGGAAGATGCGGCGGATGAAAATGATAATTTAAAGCCGAAGGAGACGGAAGCGGAGGAAGAAGCTGCTGATAACGGAATTGAAAGCGCACAGCCTGATACGGAAGGCGCTGATGGCGGAACTGAAAGCGCACAGCCTGATACAGAAGACGCTGGCGACGGAATTGAAAGCGCACAGCCCGATATGGAATCCGGTGACGGTATTGAAGGTTTGCAGTCCGATTTAGAGGTCAGCGACATTATTGAAAATTTGCAGCCCGGCACAGAAGCCGGCGGCGGTATTGAAGATGTGAAGCCGGATGAGGAAGCCTTAAGTGACGGCATCGGAGATTTGCCTGGCAGGGAGATTGCAGATGATAATACAGGAAACTTACAGCCTGATATGGGGGAAGCTGACGCCAGTGCCCAGGACGTGCAGTCTGATATGGAAGAGGATGAGGGCGAGAGTTTTCTGGATTCTCTGGATATGGAACTGGATAATGTGGAGAACTGGAATGACGATTTAGACGAGCTCCTGGCCCAGACCGGGGGGACGGAAGAAAATCCTTTGGATACGCCCTTGCCGCCAGCAGGAGCGGACGAGGGAAATATCGATGACCCGGAGCTTATGCAGATGTTTGAAAATCTGGAAAGCGGGGATACGGATTTAGAGGAAATCAACAGTCTTCTGAATAATGCCAGCATGAACGAGGGCGTTGACGACGATATGCTCGCGCTCCTTGAGAGTGCGGGAGATGGACAGAATTATGAGGATTCAGAGGAAACCTTTGACATTTTTGCAGAAGGAGAGATGGATGAGCTTTCCAGTCCCAATATCGGCGTCAGGACGGGTTCCGCGTCAGAAAACGAAGGCAATGACTCTAAGAAAAAGAAAAAAAAGAAACCGGGATTTCTTGCAAAGCTTTTTGCTCTGCTGTTAAAAGAGGCCGGGGAATCCGAGGAGGATAAGGCGGGGAAACCGGACAAAGAGGATGATGTTTCGGATGCAAATGCGAAGCTGCTGAAGGAATTAAGCGGCGGAGGCGGCAAAAAGGCGGCGGCAAAGGAGAAAAAGAAAGCGCCTAAAAAAGATAAGAAAAAGAAGGCAAAACCGGCCGCGAAGCCAAAGCCTCCAAAGCCCAAAAAGGTGAAGGAGAAAAAGCCGGCAGTAGCGGAAAAGCCGGTAAAAGTTTTAAACAAAAAGGGGCTTATTTCAATCATTGCATTGTGCGCAACGATAATTGCCGGCGTTTACATTGTAAGCTCTCTTCTTCCGCAGTACGTAAGCAAGCAGGAGGCGCGTATTGCGTTTAATAACGGAGATTATGAAACAACCTATGAATTGTTTTATAAAAAGAAATTAAGCAAAAAGGAAACTGAGCTTTATAATAAGGCCAAAACAGTTCGCAGAATAGAAAGAAAGCTACAGTCCTATAAAAACAATATGGCCATGGACAGGGAACTGGAAGCAGTTGACGCTCTGTTTCTGGGGATTAAGTGTTATGAAGGACTGAGGGAAGCGGATACCTATGATGTGCGTCTGGAGGTAGATGCGGTTTATCAGGAAATTTGCAGTATTCTGGAAAGCAGCTACGGTATTTCGCAGGAAGAAGCAATATCAATTACCAAACTCGATAATGTAAGATATACCAAAAAGCTGAAAGCGCTTGTGGGAGAACTGGCGGAGCCGGAAGAAGCACAGAGCAGTACGGCGGAGGGGGATAACCCGGAGGAAGCGCCGTCTGCAGATGAGGACAGTTTGCCTGACGAAGATTCCTCCGCACCGGAAGATATTCTGCCGGAGGAAGAGGATATGATGGAGTAATTGCGGGCATTCCGGCAATTCAAAAGGAGAATCTATGACTGCTGTAATCGATTATGACGCGGGAAATATCAAGAGTGTGGAAAAAGCGCTTCTTAAGCTGGGAGAGCAGGCTGTCATCACCAGGGACAGAGAAGTCATATTAAATGCCGACAGGGTGATTTTGCCGGGAGTGGGAGCTTTTGGCGCGGCGATGGAGAAGCTTCGAAGCTACGGTCTTGAGGAGGTTATTCATAAGGCGGTGGAAAAAGGGACGCCGTTTCTCGGGATATGTCTTGGTTTGCAGCTTTTGTTTGAGAGGAGCGAGGAGAGCGAGGGCGTGGAGGGCCTTGGACTGCTTCCGGGTAAGATTATCCGTTTTTCAGAGGACAACGGGCTTAAAATTCCGCATATCGGCTGGAATTCACTGAAGTTTCCCCGCCCGGGCAGGCTGTTTTCGGGAGTGCCGGAGGAGTCCTATGTATATTTTGTCCATTCCTATTACCTGAAAGCGGAGGAGGAAGCCATTGTAATTGCAACGACTGAATACGGAGAACTGGTTCACGCTTCGGTTGAAAAAGATAATATTTTTGCGTGTCAGTTCCATCCGGAAAAAAGTTCGGAAGTCGGATTGACAATTTTAAAGAACTTTATAAATATTAAAAGCGAGGAAATACATGCATACAAAAAGGATAATTCCGTGTCTGGATGTAAATAACGGCAGAGTTGTCAAGGGAACAAACTTTGTAAATTTGAGAGATGCCGGAGACCCTGTGGAGGTGGGAAAGGAATATGACAGGGCCGGTGCGGACGAGTTGGTTTTTCTGGATATCACCGCATCGTCGGATAACAGAAGCATCAGGACGGATATGGTGCGCAGAGTTGCGGAAACGGTGTTTATACCCTTTACGGTAGGGGGCGGTATCAGAACCATTGATGATTTCCGCATGATTTTACGGGAGGGCGCCGATAAGGTGGCGGTAAATTCCGCAGCAATTATGAACCCGGATTTGATTCAGGAGGCGGCTGATAAATTTGGAAGCCAGTGCGTCGTGGTTGCGATTGATGCAAAGCGTATCAAAGGCAGTGGAGAGATTCATGTTTTTAAAAACGGCGGGCGTGTTGACATGGGCATGGATGCAGTTGAATGGGCCATGAAAGCAGCGGAACTTGGCGCCGGAGAAATCCTCCTTACCAGTATGGACTGCGACGGGACAAAAGCAGGATATGATATTGAACTGACAAGGACGATAGCCGAAAATGTTTCCATTCCGGTGATAGCCTCAGGCGGAGCCGGAAGCAAAGAGCATTTTTACGAGGCGTTGACAACAGGGGGAGCGGAAGCGGCTCTGGCAGCTTCTCTTTTTCACTATAAAGAGCTGGAGATAAGGGAACTGAAACAGTATCTCCGGGAAAAGGGCGTGTCCGTAAGACTGTGACTTTGCAGATAAACCAAAACAGGCAAATGGGCGCGGAACGGGTAAGCTTCAGACTAAAGAGGAAGAAACAATGGCAATGATAGATAATGACTGGCTTGGATGCCTCCAAAATGAGTTCAAAAAATCTTATTATAAGGAATTGTATACTTTTGTACGGCAGGAATACAATACACGTGTGATATATCCGCCGGCGGATGATATTTTTAACGCATTCCATCTGACACCTCTTGGCAAGGTAAAGGTTTTGATTTTGGGACAGGACCCGTATCACGGGGCGCACCAGGCGCACGGGTTATGTTTTTCCGTTCTTCCCGACCAGCCGGAAATCCCGCCGTCGCTTCAAAATATTTATAAGGAGCTCCGTGACGATGTGGGATGCTATATTCCTGATAACGGATACCTGAAAAAGTGGGCGGAACAGGGAGTCCTGATGCTCAATACGGTGCTGACAGTGCGGGCGCATCAGGCAGGCTCCCATCAGGGAAAGGGCTGGGAAAAGTTCACGGATGCCATCATTCAGGCAGTAAATGAGCAGGACAGGCCCATTGTGTATCTGCTTTGGGGCAGGCCGGCTCAGAGCAAAATTCCCATGCTCACAAATCCGAAGCATCTGATATTAAAAGCGCCGCACCCGAGCCCGTTATCGGCCGGAAGAGGCTTTTTCGGATGCAGGCATTTCAGCCAGACCAATGAATTTCTGGAAAGCCACGGCCTTTCCCCCATCGACTGGCAGATAGAAAATCTGTAATAAGCCGCTGTGAAACAGCGTTTGTTATCATATGAGGAGAGATGAAAAAATGAATAAAGTACCGTTTATTACGAAGGAAAAAGCGCAGGAGATAGCGCAAACCTATCCTACGCCTTTTTATCTGTACGATGAAAAGGGAATCCGGGAAAATGCAAAAGCGGTAAAGGAAGCTTTTTCATGGAACCGGGGATTTAAAGAGTATTTTGCGGTGAAAGCAACGCCCAATCCCGTTTTGATTCAGATTTTAAAGGAGTACGGCTGCGGATGCGACTGTTCTTCCATGACGGAGCTGATGCTCAGCAGGGCGGCGGGCGTTATCGGAGAAAACATTATGTTTTCTTCCAACGAAACGCCGGCGGAGGAATACGCTTATGCGGCGAAGCTCGGCGCAATTATCAATCTGGATGACATCACGCATATTGATTTTCTGGAAGGGATTCTGGGCGCATTGCCTGAAACCATGAGCTGCCGATACAATCCCGGAGGCGTGTTTAAAATGAGCAACGGAATCATGGACAATCCGGGAGATTCCAAGTATGGCTTTACAAAGCCTCAGCTTTTTGAAGGGTATCGGATTTTGAAAGGAAAGGGTGTTAAGAATTTCGGTATTCACGCTTTTCTTGCAAGCAATACCGTGACAAACGAATATTATCCCGTTTTGGCGAAGGAGCTGTTTGAGCTGGCTGTGGAGCTGGAAAAAGAGACGGGAGCCGATATTAAATTCATCAATCTTTCCGGGGGTGTGGGAATCCCCTATGAGCCGGGAAAGGAAGCCAATGATATCCGGGTGATTGGAGAGGGTGTACGGAAGGTATACGAGGAGGTGCTTGTACCGGCGGGAATGGGCGATGTGGCTATTTATACGGAAATGGGCCGCTTTATGATGGGGCCTTACGGCCAGCTTGTCACAAAGGCTGTCCACGAGAAGCATACGCACAAGGAGTATATCGGTGTGGATGCCTGTGCGGTAAACCTGATGCGTCCGGCCATGTACGGAGCCTATCACCACATCACTGTTCTTGGCAAAGAAGAAGAGGCCTGCAGCCATAAGTATGACGTGGTGGGTTCTCTGTGTGAAAATAATGATAAGTTTGCCATTGACAGAATGCTGCCGGAAATCGAAAAGGGAGATTTCCTTGTCATTCACGATACCGGCGCTCACGGGCATGCCATGGGTTATAATTATAATGGGAAACTCCGTTCGGCGGAGCTTCTGCTGAAGGAGGACGGGAGCGTGGAGCTGATTCGCAGGGCGGAGACGCCGAAGGATTATTTCGCTACGTTGGACTGTCTTGAGGTATACGATAACCTTGGGCGATAAGGAACGGACGGGAATCTGACGCGAATGTTCGGTTATACAGAACTGTTTCAAAATTGCCTCGGAAAATTGCAAAATAAAACTTGTCAATTTCAGCCGGATATGGTAAGATAATATTCGGCTGTGAAAGTCAAAGAATAATTGCCGGCGTGTCGGAATGGCAGACGAGGCAGACTCAAAATCTGTTGTGGGCAAC
>CAMSTM010000171.1 GCA_947063675.1 uncultured Lachnospiraceae bacterium
CTGAACATCTACGTTTTCTTCATTCTCTCCGGCTAACCTCCCAAGTTCCTCTATCATAACTTTTCGCGCCGCCAGTTTCTGTTTTAAACTCAGGTTAAACAGACCATATGCATAGGCCATTTGTATCTCTTCATTTCCTTCATTCTCTGCTGCCAGACTCCTCAATTCCCCTACCGTGGCTTTTCTCTCCAGCAGTTCCTGATTATTACTCAGGTTGTACAGACTATACGCATAGACTTTCTGTATGTCTTCATTTCCTTCATTCTCTGCTGCCAGACTCCTCATCTCCTCTACCGCGGCTTTTCTCTCCAGCAGTTCCTGATTATTACTCAGGTTGTACAGACCCCACACATAGGCTGTTTGTACGTCTTCATTTCCTTCATTCTCTGCTGCCAGACTCCTCATCTCCTCTACCGTGGCTTTTCTCTCCAGCAGTTCCTGATTATTACTCAGGTTGTACAGACCCCACGCATAGGCTTTCTGTATGTCTCCATTTCCTTCATTCTCTGCTGCCAGACTCCTCAGTTCCCCTACCGTGACTTTTCTCTCCAGCAGTTCCTGATTATTACTCAGGTTGTGCAGACCATACGCATAGGCTGTTTGTATCTCTCCATTTCCTTCATTCTCTGCTGCCAGACTCCTCAATTCCTCTACCGCACTTTTTTGTTCTGCCAGTTCCTGCTTACAGCTTAGGCTAACCAGACCATTCGCATAGGCTATCAGAACGTCTCTATTCCCTTCATTCTCTCCTACCAGCCTACTGAGTTCCTCTAACGTGGATTTTGCCTCCGGCAATTCCTGTTTTAAACTCAGGCTGTACAGACCTTCCGCATATCTTGTCAGAATGTCTCCATTTCTTTTATTCTCTACAGCTAACCTTCTAAGTTCCTCTAACGTGGATTTTACCTCCGTCAATTCCTGTTTTACGCTCAGATTGTACAGACCTTTCGCATATCTTCTCTGAATGTCTCCATTTCCTTCATTTTCTGCAAACAGCCTCCTTAGTTCGCCTACCGTAGCTTTTAGCTCCGGCAGTTCCTGATTACAGCTCAGGTGAACCAAGCCTTTCGTATATGCTGTCAGAATGTCTTCATTACCTATATTCTCTGCCGCAAGCCTCCTCAGTTCCTCTACCATTGCCTCTATCTCCGTCAGTTCCTGATTATTTCTCATGCTCAGGTTAGACAGAACACACGCATAGATTGTTTGGATGTTTCCATTCTCCCCATTCTCTATAGACAACCTTCCAAGTTCCTCTACTGTGGATTTTACCTCTGGCAGTTCCTGTTTACAGCTCAAATTAAACAGAATATTCGCATATGAACAAGTTATCATTCTATTTAGTGGATGATTATGGTAAACATTTCTTAAAATATTTGCCAAAGTAAAAGCTTGCTCTAAATCACTAAGCTCCGCCATCCTCCACAACAAATTTGAATAGTTTTCCATCACACAAATATTACCATACGGAACCGCATCAAACAGCATTAGTTTTGTTATATCTTCATATGCCCCGTCATCCATTTTATCTTCAAATAACCGATAAACAAAAAAATGAAAATCCCCGGAATCATAAGCCCACAAATCCCTTATAAACTGTGACTTTTCCCCCTTATCAAAATAATATTGGTCAATTATATACAAAACCATATACTCGCCAATAATATCCGGTGTCACCGGCTGTAACACGCCATTCTCCAACTGCATCCCCGCGCATAACTCATGCTTATCACAGGAATTATTTTTAATTACTTCTATCTCCTCTTTTATCATCTCAGGCAGATTTTCAGGCACCTCAAAAACCGGAAGTTCTTTTGTGGCTGTGCAAAACGCCAACACCCTGTTAAAACTCCGAACCATATCCTTATCATGTTTAAACCTGATTTCAATATCCTCCTGCTCCCTTCTCACGATATAACCGGCAAGTTCATGCCGTTTCCACTTTCTCCATGGCTCATTATCAAATATCGCCTCCAGAATCATAATAAAATATAAAATCCGTGTATCCGCATCAATTGATTTCAGTTTTTCCCATGCGTCTGCTGCATCTGCTTCACTAATCTGCCTTCCCTTCTTCTCTGCATATTTAACAGCAAACAAAATCAGATCCATATCCAATGACTGCAGCCTTAAAAAATCCCTGTCATATTTCAAAGCGCCTGCAACCGTTTTTTCAAACCCATCCCTCATCCAAAGCGACTGTTCCCCGTCTGTTCTTTCCAGAAGCAGAATCCTTATCTTTCTCGTAACACTATTACTATTAAAAAGTCCTTCTATCCACTGTGCCACTTCCTTCGCATATTTCTGCACATAGTCAACCACTAACAATAAATTCTTATCATAAGTCCACGTGTTCCACATTCTGTATTTTCCCCCTCCGCCAGCCTGACTAAAGAATTCCTCACGTAAAAAGCACATTTTCCACTCTGCCGAACTCATGTTACTTTTAATATATTCATAGGCAAGCCTGCTTTTCCCGCTGCCGCCCTTTCCTATAACCGCCCACCACGATATCTGCTTTGCAGAAGCACAAAAAGCATCTATTTCACCAAATTCCTTCTCCCTTCCTACAAAGGGAATTTCTTCTGAACGGTAGTCTAATTTGAATGGTACTTTTTGCTCTGTCTTCTGATTGTCAATATACTCAGCAAAAGAGTCATGATACTGAACTGCCTGAATAATTTTTCCCGTATTTTCATTAATTAATTTCCTGATTTCACCGACGCTTTTCTTATAAAGAAAAACATCCTTTTCATCTAAAGACCCCCAGAACAATTCATCTACATACAAAAATAAATCATTCAAAACCTTTCGCAGTTCTTCTTTTTCATTAAAATCACGCGCCTGAGCCATATGAAATGCGTCTGTAAAAAAGCACTCTCTGGAATGCCTCATTTGTTCTATATTAATATTGCCTGTATCTTCCGCATTACTGAATGATAATATCCTGCTTATGGTTCTTCTCTCTTTCAGCCATTCATAAAAAGAACCCCCATCCAATTTTTTCAGCGCCTCAAAACTCTTTTCATATTTCTTTTTTAAATACTTCTCTCTGGTCCTGATTTTTCTTATTAATGCTTCTTTCCCTATTTTTTGCATAACCGAACTTTTACCATGTTCCGCCAGCATTCCGGTAATCGCGCCTATAACTGCACTTGTCAATTCTGCTAATATGCTAAATCCTTCCGGCATACAGCATTCCTCCTTAGTCATCAAACTTTCTATACTAATAATTTAACATATACTTCCAGTCATTTCCAGAAATAAGGCATCAATCAATTATCGACTATACATAATCTTCACACTTTTATTTCCCAAATAATAATATGGCAGAGATTCACATATCCCTGCCATACGTTATAGCCAGATAATCCAATACCATTTATACCCTGTCCAGATAACTGCTTTTCAATATGAATTATCTGTCAATACATTTGTAATCGTCAATCTGTAAGCGAAGCTTCTGTCGCTGCAGTGTCCTCTGCCTGTTTTGTATCGTCCTGCACTTTCACATTAAATTTCTTTCTCCCCCTTGACAACTTCCTTTCCTGCCGTTACAATAACACACAACTTCATATGAACGATTTATAAAAGCAATGATAAGAAGAAGTAGCATAAAGTGAAGCATACAGAAAGCAGCCGGCTGATGAGAGGCGCATGGGAAGCTTTATTCGAATACATCTTTGAGCTTCGCACCAAACGGCCCATGGCCCTGTAGGCTGCGACGGTTCCCGCACCCGTTACCGTGCTAGAGTATACGCCTTAAGGGCCGTACTCGAAAAGGCAGACAGTGCGAGCTGTCTGTGAAATCAGGTGGTACCACGAGAATTTGCTCTCGTCCTGTATTGGACGGGAGTTTTTTGTTCTGAAAAATCAGCGAACCCCCGGAATGTGCACAAATCCTTTCCTGAATGCGGAGCGCGACCGGAAGTCTATGGAAACGGAGGTGTGCCTGACAGGTTACGCAAAACTGCAACAGGAGGATAACTAACAATGAAAGCCATAAAGGAAGTAAACGAAGAAGCTGTAAACAGCGAAGCAGCCCGCCAGATGCGCATCATCTCACAGGGCGCCGCCCAGATAATCGGAGAAGATGATTTGAAAGCAAAGCTGGCGCGTTCCGTCCGCACAGGAACACCTCTCACTGTCAAGCTGGGACTGGACCCCAGCGCACCGGACATTCATTTAGGCCATGCCGTGGTGCTTCGGAAACTGAAGCAGATGCAGGACATGGGGCATCATATCGTAATTATTATCGGCGATTTTACGGGCAGAATCGGAGACCCTACGGGAAAATCCAAAGGCCGCAAAGCCCTCTCCGACAGGGAAATTATGCAAAACGCCCAGACCTATCAGGAACAGGTATTCCGGGTGCTCGACCCGGAGAAAACAACGGTCCGCTACAACGGGGAATGGCTGGAGCTTTTAAAGCTTGAGGAAATCCTTAAGCTGGCCTCCACCGTCACCGTGGCCCGCATGCTGGAGCGGGACGACTTCCAGAACCGCTACCTTAACAACACGCCTATCGGGCTGCATGAGTTTTTTTACCCACTTATGCAGGCTTACGATTCGGCCGCCATCAAAGCCGACGTTGAAATCGGCGGCACCGACCAGACCTTCAACATTTTAATGGGGCGCTCCCTCCAAAAGGATTTGGGCATGGAGCCCCAGGCCGCTCTTTTCATGCCCATATTGGAGGGGCTTGACGGCGTGGAAAAAATGAGCAAAAGTCTTGGAAATTACATTGGAGTTCAGGAGGACGCCAGCGTGATGTTCAAGAAGGTGATGGAGGTGCCTGACCGGCTGATAATCAGATATTTTGAGCTGGCAACGGATATCCTGCCCGACGAACTGGATAAAATAAAAGAGGCTCTTAAAGGCGGTGAAAATCCCAGAGACTGCAAGATGCTTCTGGCCAGAACCATTACCGCCCTGTATCATACGCCGGAAGAAACTCTCGCCGCAGAAGAATTTTTTCATCAGGCTTTTTCTCAAAAGGGGATTCCTGAGGATATCCCCGTATTACGGATTGAAGCAAACGCTGTCACGCTCCGCGGGCCGGCTCATTATAACAAATGCCGCCTGGGCGACCTTTCCCCCCTTCTCGTTCAGGAGGGATTTGTGGCAAGCGGCAGCGAGTTCCGCCGTCTTCTCGCGCAGGGCGGCGTCCGTGTAAATATGGAAAAAGAAAGCTCCATGGACAGGGAGATAGAAGACGGTGATGTGTTGAAAATCGGAAAAAAGAAGTTTCTCAGGATTTGCTTTTAATAAATCCCGCCGATTCCCGTATCATTGTCCAGTGTGTTCATATTGTAGAGCAGAAGCACATCGGTAATCTGCTGATTTTCATTGATGAACCTGCTGGGGCCGCCCTTATAGTATCTGGTGTCGAACACATAGACCTTCCGGTAGTGGTTCACCAGAAAAGGAACCATACAGTTGGCATAGCTGTCCTTGATGACCGCCAGCTCTTTATCGGAATCCGCCGTCTCGTTGGTTATCTCGATAAAAGGATGAATATTGTTGAGAAACATGGAATATTTATCCTTTTTCTCCAGATACTCAAAGTTGTAAAGAGAATCCGTTGTCTCCTTTTTATCCTCATAATAAACGGTCAAACGGTTTTCCGAGTTCTCAAAAATGGTGATGGTATCAGCCTTTATTTTCGCATCATTTAATTTGGAATAAATGGTTCCCTTAAAATCCGTGGAAACCTCTGTGGTTTCAAACCGTTCAAGGAGCAGGGGCACGATTTCTTTGGCTTCGCAGTAGGCCGTGTAAGCGGCATAAGCGCCGTACCCTGTCCAGTGGTGGTCGGTACGGTAATAAAGTTCATTGTCTTTTTTGGCCTCCATCAGAGCGTCATAGCAGTCAATTGTGGAAAAATCAAGCCGCCCATAGATTTCATCCCGCGTCTGCATCTGGCTCCGCACAGGTGCAAGTGCCGGAAGCTTCTCCTCGTAAATCGTGATGGCGGTGGGCACCAGCATCAGAGAAACCTCAGCGCTTTCCAGGCTTTTTGCAAACTTTTCAAACTGCCCCACGATTTTGTCCGTGTTCTTCGGGGCGGCATAATCCTCGATAAGATAGCCGTCCCTTGCAATATAGACGCCCCCGATTTCCCTTTTGCCGAGGGCAATCTCGGTTTCCGCCTTTAAGCCCATAAACAGGTTCCGCAGCGGAAAATGGTCGGACAGATAGCTCTGAAGCTTTTCCGTGTATTTTCCCTCTTTTAAAGAGGAAAAGGTAAATTCGGGGAATTTTTCAAGGTATCTGTTCTCCCCCTCGGAGAATTCCTGTTTTTCCGAAATGAGGAATGCAAAGGCAAACAGCAGAACAAAAGCCGCAAGGAAAATAGCGGTTATGGATTTTATGATTTTTGAAGGTTTGTTTTCTTTCATTTCGTTTCTCCACGGTTCTCAAAACCGGAAATACAAAAACGGATTGTAGGTGTCGTTTACCAGATATGCCGTGGTCAGAATAAATAAACCTGCATATCCGACGGCTGCGCCAAGAGACAGGACCGTCCTTCCCCACTGCGGCAGGTTCTCCGCTTTCTTTTTTAAATACGGGTACAGAGGAAATGCTAAGAGAACCGCCGTAAGAAGCAGCGGCGCATAATTTTTTACATACCAGATAAGCTCCGTACCAAAAAGCGCATTCCCGCCCGTTCCAAACATGAGGGAAAGATAGCCGCCAAGCTGTCCCATATCGTCAAACACAAAAATCACAAAACCGAACACCACAATCAGGATTGCGTAAAGATGCCGGAGCCATTTGGGAAGTCTGTCAAGCTTTTCTCCCCACACGTATTTTTCCAGCGTCAGAAGAACTCCGTAATACAGCCCCCACAGCACGAAATTCCAGGCGGCTCCGTGCCAGAGACCTGTGAGAAACCACACAACAAACATGTTCCGAAGGTGCTTTGCCGTGCCCGCCCGGTTGCCTCCTAAGGGAATATACACATAATCCCGAAACCAGGTGGACAGGGAAATATGCCATCTGCGCCAGAAATCTGTAACTGAAACGGAGGACAATGGGTAGAGAAAATTTTCCGGGAAATGGAAACCCAGCATCTGTCCCATTCCGATTGCCATATCACTGTAGGCGCTGAAATCAAAATAAAGCTGCAGGGTAAAGCATAATGCGCCAAGCCATGCCGTTGCTACGGAAACGTTTCCCGCAGAAGCATTTCCCGCCAGAATACTTCCCACTGACATGCCTCCTGCGGAAACTGCGCCTGTCTGCGCGGCCCTGATAGTTTCCCAGAGCGCCCCCACATTATTTGCAATCAAAACCTTCTTAAACAGGCCCTGCATAAACCGGAGCGTCCCCTGTACAAAATCGTTCCAGCCGATATGCCTGCTGTGAAGCTCCTCGTTTACAGTAGAAAACCGGACAATAGGGCCTGCGATGAGCTGGGGAAACATAGACACGTAGGTCAGATAAGGAGGATCAGAATGGGAAAAGAAACAACCTACGGTGTATGGGCGGTGCG
>CAMSTM010000172.1 GCA_947063675.1 uncultured Lachnospiraceae bacterium
GTTTACTCAAATATTTAAACACCAGTCCCACACCATAACCGACTGCTAACCCCATTCGGCTGCCCGGTTATAGTAATAAGCGGCCAGCTTTTTCAGATAGGGCTTGAAAGCCTGATGCTCAATCCACCAATCAAAATATAAGAGCTTTGGATGGTGAAGGTCAATAAGTTCACAGGTGCGTACAAGCCAGTCTTCCAGAAATTCCCGGTTCGGTTCAGGCTGGCAGAATATACTGGAGGACTCACCACCCGGCATGGCTGGCCAATATAAATCTTCCCTTGTTAACGGCTCTTTTACATCGCTGTCAAATTCCCGGCCGGGTCCGAAGTAGAACCAATGCTCGGCCCGGTGGGAGGATACACCGAAAATCAGATTTTCTTTCTCGAATTCCTTACGCAGTTCCTTGATAATGTCCCGGCATGGCCCCATCTCAAAGGAGTTCCAACGGGAAAGGCTGCTTTGATACATTTGAAATCCGTCATGGTGTTCAGCCACAGGTACAACATATCTTGCACCGGATTCCCGTATAAGGCTGGCCCAGTCTTCTGGAGCAAATTTTTCCGCCTTAAAAAGGGGAATAAAATCCTGATAGCCGAATTCAGCGTGGGGACCGTAGTTTTCGATATGATATTTAAACTCTGGTGTACCCTGTCTGTACATATTGCGAGGATACCATTCATTTGTGAATGCCGGAACTGAATATGCACCCCAATGGATAAAAATGCCAAATTTTGCCTGGATAAACCAATCAGGTTCAGCGTGATTTTGCAGGCTTATCCAATTGTCCTGATAAGGACCCTGAGCAATGATTTTTTCGATTTTTTGCATGTTTTCCTGTACTGTCATAGAAACATCTCCTTTTTCAAATTTACCTTATTGTAAGACAGAAGGGGGTGTGATTCCAGAGAAAATATTGACACAATAGCAAAATTAAACGTCGCAAATTTGCAGATTTTGAGAACTTGATTTTGTACATGGAAAGTTTAAGAGAAAGGGGCTTAAATGAGTATAAAAGGTAATAATTTGAATTTGGGATTTTCACTCGGTGGCCGGTGGTTTCAGGTATCAAATTTGGTTCAGGGTAAATTTCAAAATCCTGTTCCCGGTCACAGCCATGGTGCCGGAAGCTTTGAAATACACTATATTGATTCTGGATATGGCACAGCCACTATTAATGAAAAAAGCTATGAAATCCGGCCAGGAACGCTGTTTATTACCGGACCGCATGTCAGACACAGTCAGATTCCGGAAGAAAAGAATCCGATGCATGAATTTTGCATTTATTTAAAGCTTGATGAAAACCATAAAGATATGTCCTGTCAGACATGTGAAAAGGAGCTTTTTCTTGAATTTATTCATACCAGTTTCTGGTTTGGGAATGATATGCAGCAGGCGGGAGAGCTTATAAAAGAAATATTCAGAGAACAGAAGGAGCGCCAGGTTGGATATATAACACAGGTTGAACTTTTGCTAAAATTATTTGTTATAAAACTGATACGTGGATATGGGCAATATACCAGATTTGATAAAACAGTAATCCAGACTTCCATTGCGGAAAAATCCTCAGTAATAATTGAAGAATATTTTCTTTATGAATTTCAGAGCCTTAGTCTGGTTGAACTGGCGGACAGGATTGGACTTAGTTCCCGACAGACGGAGCGTTTTTTGTTAAAGTGTTATGGAAAAACCTTTATGCAGAAAAAGACAGAGGCACGAATGCCTGCCGCAGTTTTGTTATTATCTGATAAAAGCAGTAGTATCGCTTTAATATCTGAGAGATTGGGGTATTCGTCGGCAGAACATTTTGCAGTAGCATTTAAACGCTATTATGGACAGAGTCCGAGCGAGTATCGCAGACAAAAAATTTAAATCTTATTCTGCCGGGAAATCCCACCGGAATTTCCCGGGTTGACTGGAATTTTTATACATGATAAAATCATTCCTGCGGGCATTTTGCGGGGCTAACGGAGATTTCGGAGAAGAAAAGGCGTCCTGCAAACTTTTGCATGTGCGAGCGGAGAAATTAAGATATGCGTAAGCTATGCGCACGGCCTCGGCAAAGCTGAGTCCAAAAAGCAGCGCAGAAATGAGGAAAACATGAATACAAAATTATTTGACCATACAATATTAAAAGCGGAAGCCACTAAAGAAGCGGTAAAGAAGATTTGCGACGAGGCGAAAGAGTACGGTTTTATGTCTGTCTGCGTCAACGGCTATTATACCGCATATGCTGCCGGGGAGCTTAAGGGGACGGACGTGAATGTCTGCACGGTTGTGGGATTTCCTTTAGGACAGATGGCGACACAGGCCAAAGCGGCGGAGACTGCCATCGCCGTGAAGGATGGAGCGGACGAGATTGATATGGTGATTAATGTGGGGGCGCTCAAAGACGGATTATATGATGTGGTGAGAGATGATATCCGTGAGGTGAAAAAGGCCTGCAGCGGCGCGCTTCTTAAAGTGATTATTGAGACCTGTCTTCTGACAGACGAGGAAAAGGTGAAGGCCTGCGAGCTTGCAAAGGAGGCCGGCGCTGATTTTGTAAAGACCTCCACCGGATTTTCCACAGGCGGGGCAAAGGCGGAGGACGTGGCGCTGATGCGTAAGACTGTGGGCAGCAAGATGGGAGTGAAAGCTTCCGGCGGCATCCGGGATAAGGAAACGGCCATGGCGATGGAGAAGGCCGGGGCGAGCAGATTAGGGACGAGCCAGACGGTGGCGATTTGCAGATAAAACGAAGACGGCTGTGCGGAAAACGTGGCATGGAAATGAGGAAAAATGGCAATATCGGTAAAGCTGCAGGCTTTTGAAGGCCCCCTTGATTTGCTTTTGCATTTGATAGAGAAGAACAAAGTGGATATCTATGACATTCCGATTGTGGAGATAACCGCCCAATATCTGGATTACATAAAGGCCATGGAAACGGAAGACATGAATATCATGAGCGAATTTCTCGTCATGGCGGCCACTTTGCTGGAAATCAAGTGCAAAATGCTCCTTCCAAGGGAAGTGAACGAGGAGGGGGAGGAGGAAGACCCCCGGGCGGAGCTTGTTCAAAAGCTGCTGGAATATAAAATGTATAAGTATATGTCCTATGAGCTGAAGGACAGGCAGATGGACGCTGCGCTGACTCTGTTCAAGGGGAAGACCCTCCCGAAGGAGGTGGAGGATTACAATCCGCCGGTGGATATGGAAACGCTTATCGGGGACGCCAGCCTTGCAAAGCTTCAGGAGCTGTTTAAAATGGTGATGAAGCGGCAGGAGGACAAAATCGACCCTGTAAGGAGCAAGTTCGGCCAGATTGAAAAGGACGAGGTGGATATGGATATTAAGACCTCCTATGTGGAGGATTATATTCTTTCCCACAGGACGTTCAGCTTCCGGGAGCTTCTGGAAAAACAAAAAAGCAAAATGGAAATCATTGTCACTTTTCTTGTGATACTGGAAATGATGAAGGTGGGGAAGATTTCCATCGCTCAGGAAGATATTTTCGAGGATATTATCATTACGTCGTGCATTTAAAACGAAGGGATGCGGCGGCAGGGGAAGAAAGATTTCCTGCTAGATTCAAATGCACGGAAAAGGGGAGTAAGATGGACAGGGAAAGGGAAAAGGCGGTTCTTGAGGCGATTCTTTTTACAATGGGGGAATCGGTGGAGACAGACAGGCTTGCGTCCGTGATAGAAAGGGATGGGCAGTACACGAAAGAGCTGCTTACGGAATTGAAAGAAGGTTACGACGAGCGGGAGTGCGGCGTCACCCTCATAGAGCTTGAAGATTCCTGGCAGATGTGTACGAAAGCGGAGATGTACGAATATCTGATTAAAATTGCAAAGACGTCCCGGAAGTATGTGCTCACGGACACCCTTCTGGAAACCTTATCCATCGTTGCCTATAAACAGCCTGTCACCCGGGCGGAAATTGAAAAAATCCGGGGGGTAAGCTGCGACCACGCGGTGAACAGGCTGATTGAATTCGGGCTTATTATGGAGGTGGGGCGTATGGACGCGCCCGGCCGTCCGCTGCTTTTCGGCACAACGGAGGAGTTTTTGCGTTCCTTCGGAGTAAAATCCTTAGAGGAGCTTCCGAAGCTTTCATCGGTGCAGTTGGAGGAATTTAAAATCCAGGCCGAGCAGGAGGCCAGCGTACAGCTTGACATTTAACCTCGCGCTGCGGCGGCGTGAAAGGTCAGCGAGCCGCCGCCCGGTATGCTCTGTCCGCTGAACCTGTGGATTTTGCACCGGATTCTTACAGGCTGTATCTTGAAAGAATCTGCTTAAGGCACCACTGATAGTCGATTGCGGGAATATCGTCCGTGGTGACGATGGATTCCAGTTTATAGACGTCGCCGTCTATCAGATATTTTATGGTGCCCACTTCGGTTCCGGCGGCTATGGGGGCGGTGAGTTCCTCCGCCTGCTGGAAATCCACCTGTATCTGTTCATCTTTTTTGAGAAGAATTCCGATTTCTTCCTCGTCCGCAGCGGAGGCATTCTCTGCGGCTTTGTCTATTTTTACTTCGGCCAGCGCAACGTCCCCAAGCCCTTTTGTCTGCCCGTTTATAACGCTGACAGGCTTTAAACGGCTTTCGTCAAAGGCTGCTTCCGAGAGGGTATGGTATTCAAAATTTTCAAGGCCGTAATTCATAAGCTGTTTCGTGTCGCTCCACTTATAGGTTTTGTTGTTCGGCCAGCCGCAGGCTAAAAGGGCGACCACAAAGGTTCTGTTGTCCCGGCGCAGCGACCCGACATAGCAATATCCGGCAGTACCCGTAAAGCCTGTTTTCCCGGAAAGCGCCCCGTCCATCATGGAGAGAAAGGCGTTATGGTTGTTGCAGGAAAAGGTGCGGCCGCTGCCTGTATAGCTTCCGTCCTTTTCCTTATAGCTTTCAAAGGAGTAGGAGGGCGTGCGGGTGATTTCCAGAAAATCTTCCTTTTTCGGGGAATCCATGATGCAGTAGGACATGATTCTGGCAAGGTCCGCAGCGGTGGTGGAATGGGTCTTTACGGTTCCGTCGCTTCCCGTGGCGGTGGCGTCGAGACCGTTGGGCGTGATAAAATAAGTATCAAAGCATCCGATGTCCCTGGCTTTCTGGTTCATCATCCTGGCAAAGGCTTCCACGCTTCCCGCAACGTGTTCTGCGATGACAACGGCCGAATCATTGTGGGATTCCAGCATGAGGGAGTAAAGCAAATCTTCCACTTTATAATATTCGTTTGGGGTGACGTTGAGTTTGACCTTCGGCATACTCGCCGCATAGGAGCTGGCCTGCGCATAATCCTCCATATGGCCGTATTCCAGCGCAAGGATGCAGGTCATGATTTTGGTGGTGCTTGCCATGGGGAGAATCTTTTCTCCCTCCTTTTCATAGAGGATGCGCCCGGAATCCGCATCCATCAAAACCGCAGACTGGGCGTACAGCTTTAAGGAATCGTCGGCGGAAGCATTTGTCTGTAATGCAGTTTCCGTCAAGGCAGCAGCTTCGGGGGAAGGAAAGGCCCGGGAGCCAAGTGCATGGGAAGGCGCAAAAGGAAGAGCAGACAAAAGGAGGGCGGTGAGAAGGAAGGCGGATAGTTTTTGCATATATTTCATAGAATTCCGTTCAGGTAGTCAGCTTCTTTAAATTTATATGTAAGGAAAACGGAAAAATATGCTATACTGATAAACAGGAAGCAGATACTTTTGGCACCGCGGATTGCGGAAGCTTCAAATATTATGGTAGAATATAAAAAATATGTAGAAGAAGAAAGGCAGGATAGTTATGGAACTGACGAATATCAAGGATATCTTCCGGGAAAAGGAAAAGTATGCGGACGTCGAAGTGACGGTAGGAGGCTGGGTGAGAAGCAACAGGGATTCTAAAACCTTCGGATTTCTGGTGGTGAACGACGGAAGCTTTTTTGAACCGCTGCAGGTGGTATACTCCGACGCGCTTTCGGATTTTGACGAGATTGCCAGAATCGGCGTGGGCGCGGCGGTAACGGTGACAGGAAAAATCGTGGTGACGCCGGGAGCGAAGCAGCCGCTGGAAATGCAGGCCAGGGAAGTAGTGCTTGAGGGCGCTTCCCCTTCCGATTATCCTTTGCAGAAGAAACGCCACAGCTTTGAATATCTGCGGACCATCTCCCATCTGCGGGCGAGAACCAATACCTTCCAGGCAGTTTTCCGGGTCCGTTCCATGGCAGCCTATGCAATTCACCGCTTTTTCCAGGAGAGGGGATTTGTTTATGTGCACACGCCGCTGATTACCGGAAGCGACTGCGAGGGCGCGGGGGAAATGTTTAAGGTGACCACGCTGGATTTGGATAACGTGCCAAAGACGCAGGACGGAGAGGTGGACTACAGTCAGGATTTCTTCGGTAAGCCCACCAATCTGACGGTGAGCGGTCAGCTGGATGTGGAGACCTATGCCTTTGCTTTTAAGAATGTATATACCTTCGGCCCTACTTTCCGGGCGGAAAATTCCAATACCTCCCGTCATGCGGCGGAGTTCTGGATGATTGAGCCGGAAATGTGCTTTGCGGACCTGAAGGACGATATGATGCTTGCGGAGGCCATGCTCAAATACGTGATTCGCTATGTGCTGGAAAATGCGCCGGAGGAGATGGCGTTTTTCAACCAGTTTGTGGACAAGGGTCTGATTGAGCGTCTGAAACATGTGTTGGATTCCGAATTCGGCCATGTGACCTATACCCAGGCCATTGAAATTCTGGAGAAGCACAACGACGAATTCGAGTACAAGGTACACTGGGGAAGCGATTTGCAGACCGAGCATGAAAGATATCTGACGGAAAAGGAATTCAAACGCCCTGTGTTTGTGACGGATTACCCGAAGGAAATCAAGGCTTTTTATATGAAGCTGAATGAGGACGGAAAGACCGTGGCGGCTATGGACTGTCTGGTTCCGGGCATCGGCGAGATTATCGGAGGAAGCCAGAGAGAGGACGACCTTGCGCTTCTTATACAGCGGATGGAGGAAATGAACCTGAATAAGGAAGATTATGATTTTTATCTTGATTTGCGGCGCTACGGCTCCGTGCGCCATGCGGGCTTCGGACTGGGCTTTGAGAGATGCGTGATGTACCTGACAGGCATGGGAAATATCAGGGATGTGGTTCCTTTCCCCAGAACGGTGAAGAACTGCGAGCTGTGAAAAAAGTGTAAATTTTAAAAACTTTGCTCTATCCTATTTGAAATATTTATGATATACTGCTATACGACGAAATTATGTGGACGGGTGCGTCCCCGGGCACATTGCCCTATGGATACTTGTATCCTGCGGTATCTGTGTACCCGTGAATAATGTTATTATTTTTCTAATATAAAATGGAGGGCTGAAACATGAGTACTAATTCACAGGCGAGTCAAAGAA
>CAMSTM010000173.1 GCA_947063675.1 uncultured Lachnospiraceae bacterium
TGAAAATCAGCAAGGTTTTCTTATGCCATTGATGTAATTATTTAGTGCGTGATGTGAAAAATGTTGCCAAATCGTTGCCAACGCCTAAACAAATTTGTTTGGAAACTGCATAAACACTAGCTTTCTAAAGCCCATTTCATCACTCGAACTCAATCGTAGCCGGCGGCTTCGGGCTCATATCATAGCACACCCGATTCACATTCTCCACCTCTGCCAGAATTCTGCCCGTAATCCTCTCAAGCACATCCCAGTCCACTTTCTCAATCGTAGCGCTCATCGCGTCAATGGTATTGATTGCCCGGATAATCACCATATAGTCAAAGCTTCTGGCGTTATTCTTCACACCCACAGACTTGAAATCCGGCACCACAGTAAAATACTGCCAGACCTTTTTATTAAGTCCCGCCTTTTCAAACTCCTCGCGGAGAATAGCGTCAGACTCACGCACCGCCTCCAGTCTGTCTCTGGTGATTGCGCCAAGGCAGCGCACGCCAAGACCCGGACCCGGGAAAGGCTGACGGTAAACCATTTCGGCAGGCAGCCCCAGCTCTATTCCGCAGGCTCTTACCTCATCCTTGAAAAGCTGCTTCAAAGGCTCCACCAGTTCAAACTTCAAATCCTCCGGCAGACCGCCCACATTGTGATGGGACTTCACCATCTTGGCCGTTTTGGTTCCGCTCTCGATAATGTCGGGGTAAATCGTTCCCTGTCCAAGGAAGTCAATCCCCTCCAGTTTCCTTGCTTCCTCCTCAAAAACGCGGATAAATTCTCCGCCGATAATCTTACGTTTCTGCTCCGGGTCTGCAACTCCCGCAAGTTTTCCCAAAAACCTTTCAGTGGCGTCCACATAAACCAGATTTGCGTGGAGCTGGCTCTTAAATACCTCAACTACGCTTTCCGACTCATTTTTCCTCATCAGCCCGTGATTCACATGAACGCAGGTAAGCTGATTTCCGATTGCCTTTATCAAAAGCGCCGCCACCACAGAGGAATCCACACCGCCAGAGAGGGCCAGGAGCGCTTTTTTATCTCCTACCTGCTTGCGAATCAGCTCTACCTGGTCCTCAATGAAATTTTTCATGTTCCAGTTGGGCTGGGCATGGCATACGTCAAATACAAATTCCTTTAAAGAAGCCTCGTCAGGCGCCGCTTCCAGCTTTCTTTCGCATTTTGCGGAAGGGTAGTCAACGGCAAGCATGGGATAACCGCAATCGTACAGCGCTGGAAGTATCTCTACCGCCGTACCGTCCACTATGCGGTTTTCTCCGCCGTTTAAAATGATTCCCTTTACATTCTGCAGCCCATTCAGTTCTTCCGGGGTAATATCGTGAGGGTGAATCTCGCTGTACACACCCAGCTCCCGTATCCGGCGGGCAATGGACGTGTTTTCCGTACTGCCCAAATCAAGTATTACAATCATATCCTGCTTCATAAGCATCCTCTCCTTTGTCTGTTGATGTGTTTTGGATAAATAACATTCGTTATTCAATTTCTATGGTCGCCGGCGGTTTTCCCGTACAGTCATACAAAACACGGTTGACCCCTTTCACCTCGTTTACAATCCTGCTGGTAACTCTGCTCAATACCTCCCAGGGAAGCTGCGCCGCCTCGGCCGTCATAAAATCAGAGGTATTTACTGCCCGAAGAGCAACCGCGTAATCGTAGGTTCTCTCATCCCCCATCACGCCCACGCTCCGCATGTTTGTAAGAGCTGCAAAATACTGTCCCAACTCTTTGTCAATTCCCGCCTTTGCAATTTCCTCCCGGTAAATCGCATCCGCGTCCTGTACCATGCGAACCTTGTCCGCCGTGACTTCTCCGATAATGCGAACTCCAAGTCCCGGCCCCGGAAAGGGCTGTCTGTATACCAGATGTTTCGGAATGCCAAGCTCCAGACCGGCCTTGCGCACCTCATCCTTAAACAAAAGCCTCAAAGGCTCGATAATCTCCTTAAAATCAACATAATCGGGAAGACCGCCCACATTATGGTGGGACTTGATTACAGCGCTTTTTCCGAGGCCGCTTTCAATCACGTCAGGATAAATCGTTCCCTGCACCAGAAAATCCACCACGCCGATTTTCTTCGCTTCCTCCTCAAACACCCGGATAAACTCTTCACCAATAATCTTGCGCTTGCGCTCAGGCTCCTCCACACCGGCCAGCTTTGAATAAAACCGTTCCTGTGCGTTCACCCGCACAAAGTTCAAATCATACGCCCCGCCCGGTCCGAAAACCTCTTCCACCTCGTCGCCTTCGTTTTTCCGCAAAAGCCCGTGGTCAACAAACACGCAGGTCAGCTGCCTGCCCACCGCCTTTGCCAGAAGTACCGCTGCAACGGAAGAATCCACGCCGCCTGAAAGGGCGCACAAAACCTTTCCCGTTCCGACCTTTTCACGGACTTGCCTGATGGTGGTTTCCACAAAGGAATCCATGCGCCAGTCGCCCCTGCACTGGCAGACCTTGTATACAAAGCCGGAGAGCATCTTCACTCCTTCCCGGGTATGCATCACCTCAGGGTGGAACTGCACTGCATACAGCTTTTTCTCCGCATTTTCCATGGCAGCCACCGGGCACACCGGCGTGCGGGCCGTCACCTGAAAATCCGCCGGAGCCTTCTCGATATAATCCGTGTGACTCATCCAGCAGATTGTTTTGTCAGACACGTCGGAAAAAAGGAGGGAATTTTTATCCACCTCCACCTCTGTTTTCCCGTACTCGCTGACCGGAGCCGTCTTCACGCTTCCGCCAAGCAGATATGCCATAAGCTGGGAACCGTAGCAGATACCCAGAATCGGTATCCCCAGGTCAAAAATTTCCTTACTGTACCGCGGTGAATCCTCCGCGTACACGCTGTTTGGCCCTCCTGTAAAAATGATGCCCTTAGGGTTCATTTCCCTTATTTTCTCAATACTGATACTGCATGGATGAACCTCACAGTAAACATTGCATTCCCGCACCCTTCTGGCAATCAACTGATTGTATTGACCGCCAAAGTCAAGTACGATGACCATTTCCTTTTCCATAAATTTTCTCCTCTTTCGGTTTGTCTGCGGCTCCCGTTTCTTCCCGTGTCCCCGCCATCCGCCTGTTATTCATTATATAAGACACCCTGAAATCTTGTCAAAATATTCTTGCTTTCATTCTATGTCTCCCCGAACTGTTCCCATTTATGCCCCCGGTATCTCAAACAATAGCAAAGCGAGCGGAATGCCCAGTCAATGGTCATGGCAATCCACACGCCAATCAGGCCGCCGTCGAAATAATTACTGAAAATATAGGCAAAGACTATCCGAAACGTCCACATGGAAGCAATGGCTATCAGCATTGTCCACACTACATCTCCCGCCGCCCGCAGGGTATTGGGAACCGTAAAGGAGGGCACCCAGAAAAATATCGCCAGCGTCGCATGCCATCGTATTACCTGAATGGCCAGTTCCTCCGTCTGGGGCGTGAGGTGATAAATTTTCATAATCAGCGGTGCAAAAACAATCAGAATCCCCGATATTCCTGCCAGCGCCGCCATGGCCATACGCACCAGCTTTCTGGTATAATACCTGGCCTGCCCGTAATCACCGGCTCCCACACAGACGGACACCACCGAAAGCAGCGCCATATTAATTGCCTGTCCGGGCAAAATATTAAAGCCCGCCAGCGTATTGCAGACGGCGTTTGCCGCAATGGCATAGGTTCCAAAAGTAGATATCAGGCTGAGAAGAAGAATTTTCCCGAGCTGGAACAGACTGTTTTCCATACCGTTGGGAACCCCGATATAAAGGATTTTTTTAATCAGCTTAAAATCCATCCGCCAGGTAGCCTGTCCCTTAAAGCTGATTACCCTGTCGGTATGGAAAAACAACACCATAATGATAACCGCCGCCGCAGTCCTGGAAAGCGTCGTTGCAATGGCAGCTCCTGCCACGCCGATTTTTGCCCCGTAAATCAGAATCGCGTTTCCCGCTACGTTAATCAGATTCATGGCAATGGCTATCAGCATGGTGGTCCTAGAATCGCTCATGGCACGGAACAGCGCCGCACAGGAATTATAAATCGCAAGAGGGCAGATGGAAATAGCCGTGATAATCAGATAGGTTGCCGCGCTTTCCATGACCGCCGGCTCTACCTGCCCGAAAATCACCCGAAGCAGCGGCTTGTGCGCCGCCAGAAACACAATCGTCACAACCGCAGACATCCAGATGGAAAACAGCACCAGCTGCCAGGCCGCCCTGCCTGCGTTTTTTCCGTCCTTCTGACCGAGAAAATGACCGGCGACCACAGCCCCGCCCGTAGCCAGCGACGCGGTCAGATTGATTACAAGAATATTTATCGTATCCACCAGTGAAACGCCGGATACAGCCGCCTCGCCCACTCCCGCTATCATAACCGTATCCACCATCCCACCAAAATGGCAAGTAGCTGTTCAAATACCAGCGGAATAATTAATTTTTTCAAATCCTTATTTGTATACAGCATATCGGACTCCTGTGTGTTATGGCTGCTTTTGTATTTGTGTCCATTATACCACCAATTTCCGGTTCATCAAGATTACCCGCGCGCATTTTTTGTATACATTTTCCGTTATTATAAAAGTGTCTGACAGCTTGCCAAGGCCATTGTCAGACACTTTGTTATCCTCACCCGAATTTCTGAATTGCTTAAAATATTCATGTACTGCTCTAGTCTTCCTCTTCATGGTGCATATGACGGTATTTTTCTTTCGTGGCCATTCCTCCCCTGATATGACGCTCCTGCTTGTTCACGTCCAGTACCCTTCTTGCTTCTTTTGCCAATGTTGAATTAATCTGCATGAGCCTTTCTGTTACGTCTTTATGTACCGTCGATTTGGAAATCCCAAACGCCTTCGCCGTCTGCCTCACTGTCGCATTATTTTCAATGATATAATTGGCAATCTGGATTGCGCGTTCCTCAATATAATCTTTCAAAAGGAAACCCCTCAGAACACTTTTTTACATTGTATGAAGTGTTTTGAGGGGTTATGACTGTTTAGCCCGGATAATAATATTTACCGGAAGCTACCTGTTCATTAACTGAAATGCCTTCAGTTCCTTCCTCAGGGCTTCCGCCTGTTCCATCAGTTCTCTGTTCCTTCTGACCGCCACCAGCCACACGCCGACTGCAAAGAAAAGCAACACCTTTATCACCGAAAGGACATCTCCCAAAATGGCAATGGGATATTTCCTGGCCATCTCCACATAAATCAGAAGGATTGCATCCCAGGAAACTGCAGCCATTCGGATTGTACCGCCGAACACAATTAACTGATAAGCGCCCAGGAAAAACAAACAAATCGACAATTTCCATTTTGGATACATAACCGCCAGAAGAATAATAAGCTCCGGCACATATCCTATCATTCCTCCCAGCGCGAGCCCGATAGCTCCCACAGTTCCTCCCCCCATTATCCTGCTGGCATAAACCAGTTTTAACACATTGCCTGTAATACCCAGAAGAATCAGAAATTCGAGCCATCTTATCTTTTTTCTCTCAAATCTTTCCACCTCCGGATAATCCGCATAAATCTTCTTTTTATGCTCCCTGTACATCTCCCTTTTATCCATTTCTCCACCCCTTTCTTTTTTATATCATAACGTCCTATAGTACACTTTTCAATACCTGTTTACATCATTTTTTTAATTGTAAATATGTCAAAGTATCAACTTTCAGATAAAGTCATCCCCTGGGGAAAATACCACAGATACAAATCCTCCAGCCGGGGCGAGGCTGCCACACTTCCTTTTACTTCCGGCGTTTCCGATAAATACCGGACAGACACCCGTCCCCTGTCCTCGCTGCGCTGACTGATAATCCGAAGGCGTCCCTGCCGACCCGCCAAATCTGTGGCAGGCAGGGTGCAGCTCCACACCTTTCCCTCAATTTCACTCACAAGTTTGTCCGTCGTCCCCACATCAATAATTTTCCCGCCTTTCATAATCGCGTTCTTTGCTGCAATATACTCGATATCAGAAACAATATGGGTGGAAATCAGTACAATTCTGTTATGTGAAAATGCTGAAATCAGGTTGCGCAGCCGCACCCTCTCCCCGGGGTCAAGTCCCGCCGTAGGTTCGTCCATCACCAAAATTTGTGGGTCGTTCAGCATTGCCTGCGCAATTCCCACCCGCCGCTTCATGCCCCCGGACAGCTTTGCTATTTTCTTCTCTTTTACATCCAAAAGCGAAAGCATCTCCAGAAGACTGTCAATCTTCTTTCCCGTTTTCCATAACGGAATATCCTTCAGGGCAGCCATATATTCCAGATAATCCTTTACGGTAAAATCCCGTGAATAGCCAAAGTCCTGAGGCAGAAAGCCAAACAGGCTCCGGTAGCCCTTTCCCATTTTACGGATATCTGCGTTGTCATAGCAGATGCTTCCTTCATCCGGCGTCATAATATCCGCAATCATCCGCATGAGAGTAGTTTTTCCCGCTCCGTTACCGCCAAGCAGCCCCCATACCCCCGGCGTCAGAGTAAGACTGACATCGTCCACAGCCTTTTTGTCTTTAAAGCTTTTGCTTAAATGTTCCATCTTCAATTCCATTGTATTTTTTCCTCCAGATAAATTCCGCCATGCTTCGTAAGCCGGCTTATTGTAAACAAACGCCGACATGCTTCGCGGGCCGGCTTATTGTAAACAAACGCCGCCACGCTTCGCGAGACGGCTTATTGTAACAAATATCCCTGTCTGATAACTATTGTACCGGACAGGGACATTTCAATCTCAAATTAAATTGTGCGTTTTTCTAAAAAATTTCCTTGTATATAATATAAATTTTCTTAAATGGCAGGCGCAAGTCCCCGGACTTCTCCAGAAGCGCGCGCCTGTGATTCCTTATGACTTAAACAGGGTGCTCAAAATCCCCCTTCCAAGGGAAGCTCCCACATTGCCCCCGATTTTCTTTCCGAAGCTGCCTCCCAGAGATTTGCCGATACTGTTTCCGAATTCCCGGCCAATGGTTCCGGCAGCCGAACCGGCTGCTTTCTTTACTGCCGATTTTACCTTTTTGTCTTTCTCGGCAGCTTTCTTCTCCGCCGCTTTCCTTGCGGCTTCCTCCTCCTTCTGCCTTTGCCTCTCCAGTGCGGCAACCTCCTTCTCTCTCGCTCTCTGAGCCGCGGCTTCCTCCTTTTCTCTCTGCCTTTCCGCGGCAGCTTCCTCCTTCTGTCTTTGCTTTTGGGCAGCTTCCTCCGCTTTCTGTCTCTGTCTTTCTTCTTCC
>CAMSTM010000174.1 GCA_947063675.1 uncultured Lachnospiraceae bacterium
CTCAAGGACGCCCTCTTCTGGCTTTTCCTCTCTGTTTCCGTGTTCACTGTTGCTTTCTTTGCTTTTTGGTTCGTATTCTCTTCGCTTTTCTCTGAATAATTCTCTCTTCTTTTTGAATTTTCAGGGTCGCATTGCTGTTTTGTTGTCAAGGTGCTTGTTTTTTTATTACCACGTTTCGCAACGTGCTTAAGCATTGTAACAAACTTATCGACGTATGTCAACATCTTTTTTGAAAATTTTTTCCAAAATTTTTTTCAGGATTTTTTCCATGTTTATAACTTTACTTTTCAGTCAGAAGTCTTGCCGACAATCCGCAAAAAACTTATGCCAGAACCGATAATCCCCAGCTTTTCAGCAAATATACCAGAACGCCCACTATCACGCCCGCTTCCGCTGCTCCTGTGACCGCTCCTAATAGCTTATCCACCCCTTTAATAACCGGAAGTCTGGAAATCAGTTCCAGAGAAGTGAACAGCACATGCACCAGCCGGTACACCACGCATACGATAAAGAGCACCGCAACCATTGTGATTGTCTTGCTTATCTCTTTTTCCAGATAACTTCCCACCGCCCCTATAATGAGTACAACGCAGACTCCCGCCACAGCCATGGCAATCAGTGAAATAATTTCCCGAACCATTCCCCGGCGGAATCCTGCCGCAATTCTCCATATAAAAATAACCGCAATCAGCGCCAGCGCAATATAATACATTTGTCCCCTTTCTTTTGTTCCCATCCCTGTGCCTGCATGAGGCTGCTCCTCACGCCATGCTCACCTATACTTCCTGGTGTTTTTAATTCAACTCTATGGAATCAATGGAATCGGCCGTTACAGCGACATACTTATATGCCGAGGAAGTGGGAATTATCAATGCGGCCCTTTTCTCAAACTCGCCTGTAAACTTGTCCACTCCTTTCATATTGCAAATCTGGCAGTTCAGATCATTGTAAATAATAATCTGGTCTTTGTTAAAAACCACATCCGTATATTCGATATCAAAAAACTGTGAAAGCACCAATTCTCCCGATTCGTTGAATACATCCAGCCTGTAGGCCGACTCGCCGCTCTGGTTAATAAAGACAAGCCCCACATAATTTTCATTGTAATGGATGCTCTGCACCTCTTCGTCCAGAAGCTTTGAGGCGATGTTTGTGGGCTTTTCCGCGCCGGAGAAAAAGGCGATTCTGTCGTCTGAAACGGCAAAGGCGGAATCGTTATCCATAAACTGCACATAGGGCATAATGGTATCCAGATAGTCGTACCCTCCCACAAAATTGTCCGTTTCGTTCTTTCCCACCTCTCCAAAGTTGTAAAATGCCACGGAGGACTTCATATTTCCACTGTCCACATATAAGTAAGAAACAACCATGAGCTTTCCGTCAGGGCTTAAGGAAATACTGACGGGATAACCGCTTTTATCCATGGTTGCACGGCCGTAAATGAGAGGCTCCTCCGTATTTTCGTTGCCATTATATACGTAAATTCTGGTCACCTCCGCATCGTCAAGCACAGCCGCCACAACGCCGTTTTCGGAGACACAGAAATCCCTGATTGGAAGATTGGTGTTTATCGTTCCCCTCTGGCTGTTTTTGTCCATGACATAAATCGTCCGCCCGTTATAATCGCCGATTGCCACTGTCTGTCCGCTGATTGCAACCATCGGCGACTGCATTTCATATGTATGGTTCCACACCGCATTTCCTTTTACGTCTATGCAGCTTGCCCCGTCTTTGCTGTATAAAAGAACATTTCCTCCCAGGTTTTTTACTGTCGCCCCCTGTACTATTGTAAGCGGAGCCGAACCGGTAACGATACTTTCCACAAAGACTTTGTCTCTCCATTGTATGAAAACAAAGGCGGCAATCGCCGCCGTCAGTAAAAGGAACAGGACAATCCGGTAAAAAATCGCCAGCTTATGGCTGCGGATTTTTTCTTTATAATCTATCCTTTTTTCCTTTTCTTTTAAATAGTCACGCACATTTGCCATTCGCACAACCTCAAGTCTTTCGTATCCGCAGACAGTCCGCTATCTTCCTGCCTCCGCAAAAGCAACCGCTCTGCCCGCCGCCTCCACAAATCCATGCATTTTATTATAATCGTTAATTGTCGTTACTGCAATTGCCAGCAAAATAACGCATCCCCCGTAAAAAAACCTTTTTGCCGTGCTTTTTATGGAAGATGGTTGTCCGCTTTTCTTTATCTTTTTTCCGCTTCCCCGTTCCTTATTTTTTTGCTCATAGCAGGAAAGGAGATAATTCTGCATGGGCTCATTTTTTTCATAAAAAATGTAACAGCCTTCCTTTTTTCCCGGAAGCTCCCGGCCTTTCGCATAAATATTAACGTAGCCAATCAGCTCGTAATCTCCGAAAAACTCTTTTCTGACCTGTTCTTCGTTTTTGCCGTATTTAAGACCGCCAATCACGCTGGCAGCTCCGTATATCATATAAAAATTGCAGCTGTTCTTATGATAAACATGTCCATAAAGCGCGGCGCGCCCCGGAAGCATCCCCGCTTCCTTTTTAAGCTCCCGCAGATAGGTATAGACATAGTCCTCCAAATATACGCGTTCTCTTCCGTTTGCTTTTCCAACCTGCTTTACGATTTCCGGAAGCTGCATTTATTTCCCTCCCCTTACCATGTTATTCTCCGCTCCGCCGCCTGTAACGCGGCGCTCAGGTCAAACCGCTCCCTTGCGCTTTTTGCCCCGGAGCCTGTACCTGCTTTTAAGTTTAGCATAAGATAAGGGGAAGGTGGATTGTAAATCATCGCACAGACTTCAAAATGCCCAGGCGTCGCTTCCTGTCTGACCCCCGCAGCATTCCTCAAACGGGTGCTTCGCGTCCGTCTTACTCATTGCCTGCGGAAACAAACTGATAGACGGTCATGCTTTCATACTTTCTCTCCGGTCCGAAAACAGAGGACGGGAAATTCGGCTTATTGGGCGTATCGGGGAAATACTGGGTTTCCAGACAAAGCCCGCCCCGCCTGCCGTACTCCGCTCCCGCCTTTCCGGCCTGCTTATCCACAGCGTTTCCGGCGTAAAACTGCACCCCGGGCAAATCCGTATATGCATGCATTTCACGGCCGGATGCCGGTTCCTTTACCACCGCAAACTCCCGCAGAGTCCCGTCGGCATTGTCGATGACCCAGTTATGGTCATAGCCCCCGGTGAGACGAAGCTGACCGTTATCGGCTTCGATTTCCGCTCCGATTTCTTTTGCTTTCGTGAAATCAAAAGGCGTCCCGGCCACGCTGGCCACCTCCCCTGTGGGAATTGCCCCTGAAACAACCGGCGTATAGACGCCGGCGTTCAGCGTGAGAATATGGCCGCAAATGCTGCCGTTTCCCTGCCCCGCAAGGTTAAAATAGGTATGGTTTGTCATATTAATGACAGTATTCTTGTCGCTTTCGGCTTTATATTTGATTTTCAGCTCATTATTCTCCGTGAGAATATAGGTCACACTCACCTTTTTATTGCCGGGAAATCCCATATTTCCGTCCTCGTCCGTAAGGGAAAAGGTTACTCCATCCTCCTTTTCCAGGGCGTCCCAGACTCTCTTGTGATACCCCAGTTCCTTATGGCTGTGAAGGTTGTTTTCTCCGTCGTTTTTGTCAAGCTTACAGTTCTGCCCGTCCACCGTAAACGCCGCGCCTCCTATGCGGTTGGCGTTAGGACCGACAGTTGCGCCGAAAAATCCGTTATTGTCAAAATAGGGCTCCAACGTATCGTAACCCAGAACCACATCGTCCGCTTTTCCGTCCTTATCGGGTACAAACAAATTCACAAGAATCGCCCCGTAATTAATCACGCCGGCTTTCATACCCTTTGAATTTTCCAGCCAGTAGCGGTAAATTTCCTGCCCGCTTTTTGTTTTTCCAAAAATTTCCTTTTTTATCATTTTTCCCTCCACGCAGAGACTTTTTATAATACATACTTTCCATTTGCTTTGACACGCCGCGCACAGCGGCTTTCTTTTACATCTCCACTCTGCCCTCCAGGGCCCGCAGAAGCGTTACTTCGTCAATATACTCCAAATCTCCGCCCACCGGCACACCGCTGGCAATCCTGCTCACCTTTATTCCCGTGGGCTTAATCAGCTTTCCGATATACATGGCGGTGGTTTCCCCCTCCAGGCTGGAATTGGTGGCAATAATCACCTCGGAAACGTCGCCCTCAAGGCGGGCAATCAGCTCCTTCAGCTTAATGTCTCCCGGCCCAATCCCCAGCATGGGAGAAATCGCCCCGTGGAGCACGTGATATATGCCTTCGTATTTTCCGGTCTTTTCGTAGGCCGCCAAATCTCTTGTATTTTCCACCACCATAATGGTGCTGTGGTCGCGCTTTGCATTGGCGCACACCGGACAGATTTCACTGTCGGTCAGGGTAAAGCATTCCTTACAGTAACGGACATTTTCTTTGGCGTCCATAATTACTTTTACAAGTCGCTTCACCTTATCCTGAGGCAGATTTACCAAGTGAAAAGCCAGCCTTTGCGCTGACTTTGACCCGATGCCCGGCAGACCGGACAGTTCATCTATTAGCCTGTTGATATGCCCGCTGTATAAATCCATCAGAAAGGAAGGCCTCCTCCCAGCCCGAGACCGCCTGCCATCTTGCCCATGATTTCATTATTTGCGTCGTCCGCCATACGCAGAGCCTCGTTTGTGGCGGCCATCACCAAATCCTCCAGCATTTCAATGTCCTCGGGGTCAACTACCTCCTCCGACAGCTTTACCTTTGCGACTTCCTTCTTGCCGGTTACCGTCACTTCAACCGCGCCGCCTCCGGCCTTTGCCGTAAACTCCTTTGTTTCCAGTTCCTTCTGGCTTTCCTCCATCTGGCGCTGCATCCTCTGCGCCTGCTTCATCAGATTGTTCATGTTGCCGGGAATACCGCCCCCGGGAAATCCTCCGCGTCTTGCCATGTCAGTATAAATCCTCCATTTCTTCGTCTAATTCTTCCACTTCCATATTAATAACCTGACTGACTAGTTTTGTCAAATCAGGGTAAATCTCCTCGGGATTTCTCCCCGGGCGGGCGCACTGCACCTCCACTTTCATCTCCTTACCGGAAAAATCCGCAATAAGGCGCTCCAATTCCTCTTTATGCCCGCTGTCCCTGAAATAGTCAAAAGGCAGTCCGTCCGAAACCACCACCAGAAGATTTCCTTCCCCTGACAGGCTTGGAAACGCCGATTTCAGGTATGCTTTCATGGGCATAACGGCCTCGCCCACAATGGCGGACCACTTTCCTGCCACCGCTTTGACATCCTCCGGTACTGCCTTCGGCAACTGTGCCCGTATTTCCGCCTCCTGCGCCGAAGCATAGCTGCCCTGACCGAATCCCTCTCCTCCGGGAATCCCCGCCCCCATACCTGCCGGCGCAGCCATAGGCATAGCTGTAGCCATAGCCATACCCTTTTCCATTTTATCCTCCAGCTGCCGGATACGGTCCAAAAGGGACTGGGTATCCGTTTCCATGGAAGGACGGCACAGCTTAATCAGCGTCATCTCCACCAGAATTCTTTTCTGGGCGGCATAACGGATTTGGCCCGACAGCTCCGAGAGCACGCGGATGTAGCGCATAATGACATCGTTTTCCGCCATCTGCGCCTCCTCTTTTAACCGGAGAAGGTTTTCCGTGGATATGTCGATTACATCCTCCATTCCGTCCGCCGTCTTTACCAGCAGAAGATTTCTTAAATACCAGGTAAAGTCCGAAACAAACTGCACAAGCTCCCGGCCCTGCATCACAATTTCTTCCAGCAGGGAAATGGCTTCCGTCACGTCGCCGTCAAGAACCACGCGCAGCAACCTGCTGAACACCTCCGTGTCCACGGCTCCCAGCACATCCAGCACTTTATCATAGGTAAGTTCCTGCCCGAAATGAAAGGCAATGCACTGGTCTAAAAGGCTTAAAGCGTCCCGCATGGAGCCGTCCGCCGCCTTTGCAATATATCTGACCGCCTTTTCTTCTATGGAAACCTGCTCCTTTTCCGTAAGCTCCTTTATCCTCCCGGATATGGTATCAATGGTAATCCGCCTGAAATCATACCGCTGGCATCTGGACATAATGGTAATCGGTATCTTGTGAACCTCCGTTGTGGCCAGTATAAAAATCACATAAGAAGGGGGCTCCTCCAATGTCTTAAGCAACGCGTTGAAAGCCCCTATGGAAAGCATATGAACTTCATCAATAATATAAACCTTATATTTCCCCTCTGCGGGAGAATAGGTCACTTCATCCACAATCTCACGGACGCTGTCCACACCGTTATTGGACGCCGCGTCAATTTCAATGACGTTCATGGAGGCGCCCGCCGAGATTGCCCTGCAAAGGGCGCACTCGCCGCAGGGGCTCCCGTCCCTTTGATTTTCGCAGTTGACCGCTTTTGCAAATATCTTTGCAATGGTGGTCTTTCCGGTTCCCCTGGTTCCGCAAAAAAGATATGCGTGGCTTGTGCGCTCTGCTTTTATCTGATTTTTTAAGGTTGTAACGATATGCTCCTGACCCTTTACATCCTCAAAGGCCGCAGGACGAAACTTTCTGTAAAGGGCTGTATACGACATATCTTCCCTTTCCTTTCTCTTTATGGCAATTTATCCCCGCCGGATAATGTGCCGGCAATGCGCCTGCGCTTTCTTCTCCGGCTGCCGGACTGCCCCTTTTAATCTCCGAAGCTGATTCCCAGCATTTTTGCTTCTTTTACGATGGTCGCATCAGGAGAAACCATCTTAAGCTTTCCTGCCACATCCTCCAGAGGCACTTTCACCACTTCGCGGTCCTTATAACCGACCATGAAGCCGTATTCGCCCTTCAGAATGAGATTGCCTGCTTCCGCACCCAGACGGCTTGCAAATACACGGTCGTAAGGGCAGGGACTTCCGCCTCTCTGAGTGTGTCCCGGAACCGTAACTCTTACCTCGTGGCCCGTTTTGTCCAGAATCTGCTGCGCCAGCTCATAGGACACCGAAGGGAATTTATAATGCTTCATCTTTTCCTTGTATTCTTTCTTGGACAGCTTGGCGTCTTCCTTGGAAATTGCGCCTTCCGCTACCGCCAGAATCGTGAACCGGCTGCCGTTTTTGTTGCGCTCTTCGATTTTGTTCACTACCTTTTTGATGTCATAGGGAATTTCAGGAATCAAAATGATGTCCGCGCCGCCTGCCGCGAAAGAAATCACACAGGTAATCACT
>CAMSTM010000175.1 GCA_947063675.1 uncultured Lachnospiraceae bacterium
GATTATTTGCTTACATATCCAGATGAAAACAGTTTTAATGCCGCACAGGAAAGCCGGTTCCTGAAAGAAAAGGCTGAGAGTGAAAGGGAGATTGAACTGATTGCCATATAGCAAGCAGTATTTTTAACATGGTTGGTATCAAGGCACAGGAAACTCTGCTTGGAACATATGAAGTAAGCGGGAAAATGAAGGTGATATGTGCATGCCGGGATTTTACGGAGAAAGGATATTGGCTGTTTGACTTTTGCTCCATAAAAAATACCGTTCTGGATTCCGATTTCGGAGGAAGTGGAACAGAACTGGCAGACATTATGGATACCATAGAAAAACAGCAGTATGTAGAGCCTACACTTTTGATGCAGCACTTTTGGAATGTTTTTGTGGTAGATGCCCTGCTTGGAAATTTTGACAGGCACAATGGAAACTGGGGCTTTTTGTATGACGATTCTACGAAAGAGGCAAGCCTTGCTCCGATTTATGACTGCGGAAGCTGTCTGCTGCCACAGGCAGACGAAAGGATTATGGAACAGGCATTGATAAATGAAGATGTGATGAATGCCAGAATATACCAATTTCCAACATCAGCAATTAAGTTAGATGGAAGAAAATGGAGTTGTCGGAACCGAATATGACAACGTAATAGATGTACTGAAAGGACACTGTAAAATACGGTGTGGTCCTTGCCATGCTTAACTTGTACTATTTACGTTCTAACACCATTGCAAACTTTTCACGCTTTACAGGCATCATCTCATAACGAAAAATAATTGGAAGTCGTCGATTTATTTACCATGTACACCTTAAAGTCCCCTGACCGTACTACACTCAGGTATGACAATGCAAAGCAGGCCAGGGGAACAGTTCCGGCAGATAAGGAGCCGGGAAAATCGTATGGAACAGCAGGAAAAGGAAAGCCTATTTGGCGGGTTTTACGAGCTGTGACACGACCACCTGAATACTTTCCAGGTCCTGTGAAGTATTCTGATAAGACATGGTTTTATTATCATTATTACCTGTAATAATAATTCTGCAGTTTCTATTGTCACTTGATTTTGCCGCTTCGGATAATTCTTCAACTGAAATTTCAAGCATGGAGTTCTCAGTGTGCGCCTGCAGGTGTTTTACGTTTACCCAGCCGCAGGGTTCGCCGTTTTCGTCTATAATAGAAAAATCCAATTTGCGGTATTCTGTCATAATCGGAAGATGTTTTGTTCCGCCTTCTTTGTCAAATGTCAGGAACTGTTCTTCACAGCACAGCAATGGCGGAAAAGGCAGGTCAAAAGTGTCCGATACGCTCTGAGGGGCGGAATCGATAATTTTTGCACTCTGTGAACCGCTGTAACGGGAGATGATGCTGGATACATTTACCTGTACAGAAGAACAGAACGTTTTAAAAAGATTTCTGTGCTTTGTCGGTATTCTCCAAATCCATATATTTTCAGGTGTAAAAGTGGAATGCGCTAAATCTGGAATGCCTTCTATTTTTTGATATTTCCCCTTTGGCCTTTTGAACGTATATACCCATTTTACCCGACTTTCATTGTCATTTCCGCCTGTATAAGCGGCGCAGTCACAATCTCTTATTGAAACCGAGATGGATTCATCGAAATTTATGCCCCAGCTTAAAGAAGCAGAACCTTTTACACCGCTGTCGCCGCCCTCTTTGCCTCCTTCAATGCCAAATGCACCGCCTATATTATAGCCAAAGCTGGAGACGTATGTTGTCTCTTCGTTGATAGCGGTAGGTTTAAATTCAATTGTATCGACTTTTGAAATAAAATCTTTATTGCTGCCAGTTTCCGTGATTAGGGATTCCAATGTATATGAGCTGACATAGTAAAGCGCAACATTTCCCTCTCCTACATACCAGCTTTCACCGTTTACATCCTGCCGCGTATGGGCGTAATGCGCATCATATCCCGGTTCGCCGTTTAATTTAGGCGTTTGTTTGATAAAATACCAGTCATATCCGTTTTCGGCATCTGCTTCCCTTGCGTGCAGCGAATCTGAAAATTCGTGTGCGGACGAGATGGAAAGAGTATTTTCTACGATTTTCTGCTGTGCTGTTACCGTATGCTTTCTGCTTTCAATATGAGTGTGCAGGGTAATTTCGTTTTCTTTCACTGACATAATTGGGTCCTTCTTTATTTTTTGTTAGTGGTTATTTATGTATTATGCTTTAAAGGGCTTTTTCATCACAAGATTTTCTCATGGCTGGCAGAGAATTTTTTTTTAGAGCATGTTTGAAAAATGCCGGTTTCATTTTCGGAAAATCTACTCGCCAAAATGAAATTATGGTACAATTACGGTAAATAGGGGCGCCATGACAAAGAAAATAGCACAAATCGGGATAGCAGATTGACGGCTGGAAGGACAACATATGGCAAAAGATTTTTATCAGAATACCAAAATAAATCAGAAAACCGATTCCAACGAAAGGAGACGGCGGAACAAAAAAACAGGAAACTGTATCATCGGCATGGCCGCCCTTGGTTTGCTGCTTGCGGCCTGCGGCGCGCCGTCCGGAGGAGCAAAAGAAACGCAAATCGCTGAAAGAAAGGAAGAACCGGGAGAGTGGCCGGAAGAGCATGAGAGCTGCGAGGTGCAGGAGCTTAGCGGATATCTGTATAAATATACTCCTGTAAGCCCCTATGCCGGCGCGGAAATTACGATTAGGGATTATAAGGGGGAAAAGCTGGAAACCGAGTGGGGTGCGCCGTTGGCTTTTCGGTTCGGGGGAGAAGCGGATGTGACATGGCGGTTTTATAATTCTCCCGGAGAAATGGAGACGGCGTTGAACAAGGCGGCTATGGAAGAAACTGATGAGAACTCGCTTCATTTTCTGTACTATACCTTTCCCATGACAAAGGACGACCACGCCCTCGATTTATACGATACGCTGAAAAGGAGATTCGACTCGAAAGAGCATCCTCTGTCGGTATGGAGCGCAGACAACGGGAAGCTGTTTTACTATATACAGGAAACAGTGAAAGAGGAGGACGGCAATGAGTTTTATTATCTGTACAGCCGGAGCTCAAGGGTTAATCTTTATATGAAAGACCGGACGGCATACGGACTTACTCTGTTGAACGCGCCATCGGAAAATGACGACGAAACGTTGGAATATGTGTTTGATGATGTTTTCCAGCGTTACGGAAATTTGGACTTCGGCCACGGGATGGATGAGGAAAATCTGTACTGGATTGACCATGGCGAGCGTCTGACCGAGCTGGAGAACCCGAAGCGTAGCTTTCTGGAAGTCCGCGGGATTGATGAGAACTGGGAATTTTCCGGAGACGAAGGGGTTATGCGGTATTTTGGTGTTCTTGCGGAGGCCGATTATGAGCTGCCCCTTATGGAGGACGGCAGGATGCTTTCTCTGCACTTTTGCCTTGCGAAGGACGATAAGGAAGAAGAACTTCGCTATTATCTCCTGAATGGCTTTTGCATGGACGAACCCTACGACATGACAGTGACGGATATGGAGACCGGCGAAATCCTGCAGGAGGGCAGGGTATCTCTGAGCATCGAGCTGCCGGATACGATTACTTATTCTGACTTAAACGGAGACGGTTACGCGGATATGCGGATTGGCGCGCCGGTTCATGTAAGCGGTGCAAAAGCGACGGAAGAGGATTATACGCCGCCCTCTTATCTGCTATGGGATCCGCAGACGCAGCAGTTTGCGTATAAGACGGAAAAAGAGGTGGCGAACAGCGCACGGGCAGTGGCAAACGGCTTAACGGAGGAAGAACAGGAGGAAAAGACCAAGCGGGAGCGGAGAGATTCTTTTGCGCCGGTTTACGAACTGCCAAAATGGGAGGAACCAAAGGACTATATCAAACTTACGGGCGGCAGGATGCAGGAATACGAAGTGCAGGAGGAAGACAGCCTCTGGCGCATCAGCGAACGTTTTTACGGAACAGGATTTCAATGGACGGCAATAGCAAGAACCGGGGAGGCGCCGGAGAATCCGAATTATCTGCCGGTCGGCGAGACAGTATTTATACCGGAGATTTTTTATATCCGCAAAGACCCGTATTCCAGAGGCGGTCTGCGCTCCGAGGGGAGCTTCCAGATTGAACAGCCGGCCGGGTTTGCGAATTATTTTCTCAACGGTGATGTGTCTTATATACCCTGGGAAGAAGAGAACCAGATTCACAGTCTGCCGGTAACGAATCCCGTGGGAGAAAATCCATTCCATGAACCGGAGGACTGGGAAGCGTTTCAGGCGGAGGCGATACGGTGCAGCGAAGAACTGTGCCCGGGAAAGGTGTCGAATCTCACTTTTGAAAAGAGTCATTTGGAGGATGGCTGCGACCTGTATGGATACTATTTTGAATATGATACGGGGGAAGAAATTCTGGAATATGTGGATTTCTTTAAGTTCGGCAAAGCCAATATGTCGGAAGTAATCGGCGTGCGCGAGCAGGAACCGAACACTGTGCTGGTGAATACCGTCCGCTACATGGCGGCCAGTTTCGTTGATTACGGCGGCGAGCCGGGCATGGGATGGGGCGATGGTACAATCCCCAACGCAGGCGCAGATAAATGGGAATACCCTTACCTTCACAATCTGTTTGAGGCGGCGAGGGAGCAATTTGAGACAAACAATTAAAGGAGGATTTACTTATGCTGTTTATACAATACCCCAAATGTTCCACCTGTCAAAAAGCCAGGAAATGGTTGGACGCAAATAACATTACCTATACGGACCGCCATATTTCAGAGAAACGTCCTACCGGAGAGGAATTAAAGGAATGGCATAAAAAGAGCGGACTTCCGCTTAAAAAGTTCTTTAATACAAGCGGCGTTTTATATAAAGAAATGCGGCTTAAGGACAAACTTCCGGCTATGAGCGAGGAGGAGCAGATAGCGCTCCTTGCCGGAAACGGTATGCTTGTGAAGCGTCCCATAATAGTTGACGGCGAGACGGTGCTTGTAGGCTTCAGGGAGGCTGAGTGGGCTGAAAAGATTGGCGGCGGGTCAATGCACAGTTAAGGAAGGTGCCATGAAAGTATATTTTGATAAAGAGGGTCTGGTTCAGAGCCAGGAATTGTATGAAGATGTGGATTGGCCATATTCTTTGTTCTGCAGTGCCAGTTCCATATATCCTTTTGTGAAATATGAGGAGGAACTGGCAGAAATTAACGATTATTGCGTTTTTGTATTGTGCCGGCTGGAAGATAAGCTGAAAACGCTGATTGACGATTCGGAGGTTTCCTTTGAGCTGATAAAAGGCTGCCGCGGTGAAGAAAAGCGCACGGCAAAGGAAATGAATGATTTATTTGACCCCGCCTATATGTTTTCACCGGTATTTACGTGGGAGCGGCTTTCCCGTGATATCAATAAATGCACGTTACTGCTGTTGGTACTTTCTTATCTGGAGTCCTCCCTGAATGAAATTGCAAAATGGTTCTGTGAGGAACGCTCGCTTTCTATGGGACGAAAAGAAAAGGGCAGCAATGAAATTACGTTTTATCTCAGAAAAATCGGACAGTGCTGTCAGTGCGATTTGGAAAAAGCGCTGGGAAACGAACTGGCCTACATAGACAAGGTCAGAAAAATACGCAATCAGTTTGTGCACAGAGGATGGTCCGTGGAAGAAAAAAGTTACAACGAATTTCGTTTGTGTGACGTGTTTGATGCCGCGTCGAAATTTTTTGCCGGAATAGAGAGGGCGGCCTGCGGCGCGGGGATTATAACATTCGATACTGCTTGGAACTAATCATGCGTTCAGGGCATTTTCAACGATAAAGCACAGACTCTGGCATTAAAAAGCGAAAGCTGCTGCCAAATATTCAAAATTTTTTTCCGCAGGCTGATTCCCGTCCAGCAGAATCTGCGGACACTGCAGCAGCTTTTGCCATTCGTCATGCTTTGCCTTGCTTCTCATATCCAGACCGCCGCTGTCATAGGAAGCCGCCCAGTCAATAAATTCCCGGTGATTTTCAAACATATCGCCGTCCATATCAATCCGGTTTCCAAAACGCTCCCGCTCTCTTTTTTTCAGTCTTTCAATCCGTACCGCGGTATCGGTTTCCACCCGGACGGCAAGAGTAAATAAGGGGATTAACTCATCTCCCCAGTCAACAAGCGAACCGGAAATAACCACCGATTCATATTTTGCAATATCCTTTCTCATCAGTGCAATTCTGTCGGGGATTTTTCGCTTAATGGTAAAGGGAGGATTGGTCGGCTCCCAGAAATAATCATCCGTGTCCATAAAATAATATCCTGTTTTTTCGCAGATAAACCTTCCGATAGTGGAAGTCCCTGAACCGGACGCCCCGTAAATATGAATCACCTGTTTTTCCATCTTTTCGTTTCCCCCATGAATTTGTTTTGAAGAACCTCTGGTTAAATTATAGTGTTTTATTTTTTAAGACGCAACCGGATTAAATCAATAAAAAACAAAATATATGCTTTATAAAGGAGAAAATTGTAAAGGAAACATAAGCCTGCTATAATTAGAAAGCATAAGTGCCGGGGCTGCGCGGCGGAAATCTGAGAAACAAAAAGTTTGAAATGAAAAGTTTGAAATATCGGAAGAAAGGGGAGGTAATTATGAAAAAGCGGAACAACTATTTCAAATTGGGATATTGGATATTTATTTGGGCGATTCTTTTGACGGGCTGTTCGGGAGAACACAGTACAGAAGAAAGGATTGCTGTGAAAGAGGTAAAAGAAGAAACGGAGGAAGAAGAAAAGAAGGGGAAGGAAATGGAATCAGGCAATGTTTCGTTAGTGGAAAATACAAAAGATACGGAAGATGATACGGAGGACATGTCAGTGAAGCCGGAGATTGTTCACGCAGACTGGTCAGAGTATTTTAACGGACTGAACGGAACGGCGGTAATATATGATGTTTCTAATATGTGCTATACAATCTATAATGATGAGCTTGCGGCGGACAGGCGACCGCCTTGTTCCACATTTAAGATTATATCTTCCCTGACTGCGCTGGAACACGGAATCCTTGAGCCGGAGGATTCCACTCGGGCATGGAGCGGCGAAGTATTCTGGAACGAGGACTGGAACAGAGATATTGATTTCAGGGAAGCGTTCCGTACCTCCTGCGTGTGGTATTACAGACAGCTCATAGATGACATTGGGCAAGACAGGATGCAGGAGGAACTGGAAAAGCTTCAGTATGGCAATTGTGATATTTCTGATTGGGAGGGGCGGTTGAA
>CAMSTM010000176.1 GCA_947063675.1 uncultured Lachnospiraceae bacterium
GCCGCATCCTCATTTTTCAAAACATTCGTAATATAATTCGCCGTACTGATTAAATTCAGCATCAAATTCTGTAAAAAGAAATACAGCGGACTCTGAAACTCGCCGGATTTAAGAAAGCCGTCGGCAAGCTGCCCTCTTACCACCTTACCGTGATTTTGCCTGTACCATCGAAGTACCAGAGGATTAAATGATTCTATGCAGTATGGCCCGTGATATTTTTCAAGCAGAGCGTCCACTACCGGGCATAGAGACAAATCAACCCGCTCCACCTTCAGCTCCACAATCAGCGGCACTCTCCCTCTCACTTCATTTAATACATCCTCAAATCTGGGAATCCTTTCCCCGCTATTGCAGAGCCGGAAGCTTTCAAGCTCCTGCCAGGTATAATCGCAGACTTTTCCCTCCTGCCCGCAGATTCTTTTCAGCGTAAAATCATGGAATACCACGGGAACGCCGTCCTTCGACAGTTGTACGTCCATTTCTATTCCATATCCCGCTTCCACCGCCTTTTGAAAGGCCGCCATGGAATTTTCCGGCGCATCGGCGTCATTGTCATGGAGCCCCCGGTGCGCATAGTATACATTCAAAAAATCTTTCCGTCTTTTTCTGTTTCCCATCCGCGGCATAATTGCAAGCAGATAAAGGCCGGCTGCCGATGCCGCAACAGCTGGGATTGTGTATTTCACTTTCATTTTATCAGTCCTCTCTAGTCCTCCACATCAAAGTTTTCCAGCACATTCTTTTTCTTTCCCGGCTTCACGTCTCCGTGGCGTACCTGAGACATGGTGATAAACGCCAGTGCGGAGAAAACGAAAGCGTAGGGAAACAGCGTTCTGTAAGAAATGTTCTCCAGAAGAAATCCTGACAGCACCGGTGTGAAAATCTGCGCGGTCATGGAAAAGGTGTAGTAAGTTCCCGTAAATTTCCCGATATCCTGTCCTTTGCTCATTTCCACTATCATGGGATAGGAATTCACATTGATTGCCGCCCAGCCGATGCCGATTGCCGCAAAGGCAATGTTGATTACCGGATGATAGGCGTTTGCAAAAATTGCCGCAAGATAGCAGATAGTCATAAGAATAATTCCGCCCATGATGGTCTTTTTGCGGCCGATTCTGCTGGCGATATTTCCAATCGGTATATAGCTGATAATCGCCGCCACCGTCGCCACCATCAGGCAGTCCGCAAAGCCGCCGCCTTCCAGCTTCCACACTACCTTTGTATAACGGGAAAATGCCGTTGTAACCGCATTATAGGCCGTAAACCACAAAAAGATGGAAGCCAGAAGATATATCATGCTCCTCTTTACCTCCCGCGGCATTGCTGTCCCTTTGCCCTGGACCTGCGAAGGCGCATTCCCTGCTTTCGTGCTGCCCGCCGCCATTTTTTCCGCGTCTGTACCGGCTTTGGGCGCACCGTCCACTGCGGCGGCTTTGGACATACTCTCCGCAGCGGCGTCCTCCGCCTCGTCCTCCACATTGCTTTCCCCGCTGGCAGCCATCTCCGCCGCCACCCTGGCTTTTACTTTCTTTTCATTGATGGTAAGCACAAGGACTGCCACCGAAACTATCATCAGAACCGCCACGCTCAAAAACAGCGGCAGGTAGTCGGGATGCTCTCCCCCGCCCACCAGAAGCTTTATCATTATCAGCGTATAAACGCCGCCCACCGCACCCATCAGATTGATGATGGCGTTGCCCTTGCTTCGCAGCTTATTGGGCGTCAAATCCGGCATAAGAGCCACCGCCGGAGAACGGTAGGTTCCCATGGATATCAAAAGGGCAAACAGCGCTATCACAAAAAGCGGCAGGTTTACCGACCTGTCGGCCGCCGGAAGCATCATCAGAAAGATTACCGCCAGTATGGTTCCTGTCACGATAAAAGGCATTCTTTTTCCCGCCTTTGTGTCCACCCTGTCGGAAAGGCTTCCGAACAGCGGCAGCAAAAACAGCGCCAGCACGTTGTCAGCCGCCATTATCATTCCCGTGACGGTCTCCCCTATCCCGAAGGTTCCCTGCAAAATAAGCGGGATAATATTATCGTACATCTGCCAGAAAGCCGAAATCGATAAAAATGCCAGCCCGATAAAAAAAGTTCTCCTGTAATTCAGTTTCATATTCGTTCCTCACTTCTCTTTTTCAGTACGCCAGAGGCGGTAAAACCCCCCTTTATTTCCAAAATCAGATTCTACCTGTTCATTGTAACACCAAACGCCCTTATAAACCATCATTTCCTTTCGATTATTTCCATAAATTCCTTGCAAAATCACTATTTTTCTGTAAAATATGAAAGAGTGAGCCCTGTTGGTCAAACACAGCATAATTGAGAGGAGTACAGGAAATGATTAGTACAAGCAATGTAACATTACGAATCGGAAAAAAAGCCTTATTTGAAGACGTTAATATTAAATTTACAGAAGGGAACTGCTACGGTCTGATTGGAGCCAACGGCGCCGGGAAGTCCACCTTTTTGAAAATCCTTTCCGGGCAGCTTGACACCACGAACGGCAACGTGTCCATCACTCCCGGGCAGCGTCTGTCCGTCCTTGAGCAGGACCATTTTAAATACGACGAATATCCCGTCATGGATACGGTGATTATGGGTAATGAGCGCCTTTATCAGATTATGAAGGAGAAGGACGCCATTTATGCCAAGGAGGATTTTACCGACGAGGACGGAATCCGGGCAAGCGAGTTAGAGGGCGAGTTCGCCGAGATGGACGGTTGGGAAGCCGAATCCAATGCCTCCATGCTCCTTAACGGCCTTGGCGTTGACACTGACTTTCACTACAGCCAGATGAAGGATTTAAACGGCAATGAAAAAGTAAAGGTTCTTCTTGCCAAAGCGCTTTTCGGGAACCCGGACATCCTTCTTCTGGACGAGCCTACCAACCACCTGGATTTGGACGCCATCGCATGGCTTGAAGAATTTCTGATTAACTTTGAAAATACCGTTATTGTGGTGTCCCACGACCGTTATTTCCTTAATAAGGTCTGTACCCATACGGCGGATATCGACTATGGAAAAATCCAGCTTTACGCCGGAAACTATGACTTCTGGTATGAATCAAGCCAGCTTTTAATCAAGCAGATGAAGGAAGCCAACAAGAAAAAGGAGGAAAAAATCAGGGAACTTCAGGAGTTCATCTCCCGTTTCTCCGCCAACGCCTCCAAATCCAAGCAGGCTACTTCCAGAAAACGTGCCCTTGAAAAAATCGAGCTGGACGAAATCAAGCCTTCCAGCCGGAAATACCCTTATATTGACTTCCGTCCCGACAGGGAAATCGGAAACGAGGTTTTGTCGGTGGAGGGCATTTCAAAAACTATTAACAGCGAAAAGGTGCTGGATAACATCTCCTTTATTTTAGGACACGACGACAAGGTTGCCTTTGTGGGCGGCAATGAACTGGCAAAAACCACCTTATTCCAGATTCTTACGGGCGAGCTGGAGCCGGACGAAGGCTCCTACAAATGGGGCGTTACCACCTCGCAGGCTTATTTCCCCAAGGACAGCACCGCCGAATTTGACAATGATTATACCATTGTGGACTGGCTCACCGGCTATTCCGCCATCAAAGACGTCACCTATGTGCGCGGCTTTCTGGGACGTATGCTTTTTGCCGGGGACGACGGCGTGAAAAAGGTAAAGGTACTCTCGGGCGGTGAAAAGGTACGCTGCCTGCTCTCCAAGATGATGATTAGCGGGGCAAACTGCCTGATTCTGGACGAGCCCACCAACCACTTGGATATGGAAGCCATCACGGCCTTAAACAACGGCCTGATTAAATTCCCCGGCGTGGCGCTTTTTGCCTGCCATGACCATCAGTTTGTACAGACTACCGCCAACCGGATTATGGAAATCCTTCCAAACGGAACTCTGGTTGACAAAATCACTACCTACGACGAATATCTGGCAAGCGATGAGATGGCAAGAAAGCGTACGGTTTACACCAAGCAGAACGAGGAGGATGACAACTAAATTCCGGGAACCTTCCATACCCGGCCCGTCGCCTGCGGGAATCCTACGGTTACGAAATGAGGAGTATTATGAACATCATTGACTTACATGTACATTCCAATAAATCCGACGGCAGCTTCACCCCAACGGAGCTGGTAAACTACGCAATTGAAAAGGGGCTCTCCGCCTTTGCCTTAACCGACCATGACACCACGGACGGTATCGACGAGGCCTTAGCCTCCGCAGAGGCTGCCGTGGCGGCAGGCAGGCCGGTTGAAGTCATACCCGGCATTGAATTTTCCACGGAATACGAGGGACAGGATATCCATATCGTCGGTCTTTACATTGATTACAAAAGCGACTTTTTCAGGCGTCGGTTGGTCAGCTTTGTGGAGGGGCGCATCACCCGCAATAAGGAAATGTGCCGCCGCCTCACCGAGCACGGAATCCCCGTAACCTACGAGGAGCTTACGGCGGAATTCCCCGACTGCGTGATTACCCGCGCCCACTATGCCAAATTCATGTTAAACCACGGCTATATCAACAGCCTCAAAGAAGCCTTCGACCGCTATATCGGCGACCACGGCCCCTGTTTTGTGCCACGCAAAAAAATAACCCCCATGCGGGCGGTGGAAATCATTTTAAAGGCGGGAGGATTTCCCATACTGGCGCATCCGGTGCTCTATCATTTCAGCAAAGCCCGGCTGGAAAAGCTCGTTGCCCTTCTCACGGAAATGGGACTGCAGGGACTTGAATGTGTCTACAGCACCCACAGTACCTCCGATGAAAGGGAAATGCGCTCTCTTGCGAAAAAATACAATCTCTGCGTCAGCGGCGGTTCTGATTTTCACGGAAATGCCAAACCGGGACTTGACCTTGCCACCGGCTACGGAAAGCTTTTCGTTCCCGGGGAGCTTCTTGATAAAATAAAAGAAAGGCGCAGCTGGATGTCCGCCCACCCCGACAGACTGCGGCACGCCAAAATCCTTTTCACGGACCTGGACGGCACCCTTCTAAACAGCAAAAAGCAGATTGACGGCTATACAAGGGAAATTTTAACCGCCTGGTCCCGCGCCGGGCATAAGCTTGCGCTGTGCTCAGGCAGAGATATCAACAGCGTCGCCGATGTGAAACGCGACCTTGGTCTCGACCTGCCCGGCATGTACCTCATCGGCTATAACGGCGGGCAGATTTATGACTGTGAAAAGCAGGAAACCCTGCACAAAATCACACTGACGCTTCCCCAGACCCGTCATCTTCTGAAGGAAGCCGAAAAATGGGGAATTCACATTCACACCTACTCGGACACCCATATTCTTGCCCCGAAAATGGACAAGGAGCTGCATTATTATCAGCATGCAATCAAAACGCCCCTGATTATCAGTGAAAATCTGGCGGACGACCTGTCGCAGGAACCATGCAAATGCCTTGCCATTGAACTTAAAGATTTGCAGAAGCTGGAGGATTTCCGTCTCTCTCTCCTGCCCTGGGCAAAGAAAGAGGGAATATCCATGATTTATTCCAATCCGAATTATCTGGAATTCATACCTGAGATTTCAGGAAAGGGAACTGCGGTTAAAACATTATGTGAAATACTGGATATCCATCCGTATTTTTCACTTGCCGCCGGAGACGCCCAGAATGATATGTCCATGATAGAGGCCGCCGGCATTGGAATTGCCATGATAAACGGCAGCAAGGACGTAAAATTTGCCGCAACCGTCGTCACCCACGAGGACAATGACCACGACGGACTGGCCCATACGCTGATTGATTTTATCTGATATGCTCTCTGGGATTTTCGTCCTCGAACTCAAACACACATCTCTCGTAAGCGTTAATCACATGGGTATCCTGGTATTTGTCATACCGCTTGTGCCCTCTCCCATAGGAAAGATGCACATGCCCGTGGAGAAAATATTTGGGTCTGTATTTTTCCATCAGGGTCTTGAATACCTGAAAGCCCTGATGGGGCAAATCCATTCCGTCGTTTAGCTGATAAGCCGGCGCATGGGTCACTAAAATGTCAAAGCCCCGGCTCTTAAACAGCTTGAACCTCAGCTTCGCCACCCTCTGGCGCATCTGCCATTCCGTGTACTGGTGCGGCCCCGGCTTGTAACGCATGGAACCGCCCAGCCCCAGAATCCTTATCCCGTTGTGGACATAAATCTCATCGTCTATACAGGTACAGCCTTCCGGCGGAATGTTTTCGTATTTTCCGTCATGATTCCCGTGAACATATAATACCGGCACAGAAGATAAGGTTACCAGAAAAGAAAGGTAGTGAGGGTTTAAATCCCCGCAGGAAATAATAAGGTCGATTCCCTCTATTTTACTCTTGTCAAAGTAATCCCACAAATATTTTGATTCCTCATCCGCAATCGCCAGTATTTTCATAAGTAAACTAACCTTCCTTTTTTATTACTCCCTGCTGTTTAATCACAGGCTCCGCCTGCTCCTTCAGCTCCTCCACTTTGGGAATCGTGCCAATCACGTTTCTTGCCAGCCAGTCCATGGTCATAATTTCCTCCGGCGAAAGGCTTCTGTTCACGTCGTCAGATACCACGCCGTTTTGTGAATACAAAATACCGGAAAACGGATTAAACATATCCGTGCTGATAGTCGCCTTAAGGAGCTCCACCAGACGCTTTGTCCCAATAGGCAGACGGTTGGAGCAAATCACGTCGATAACGCCTGCGGACATTCCCCACCAGTAATTAATCGCCTTTGTGGCGGAAGGATTGTCATCGTGCTTCCATGTGCCGTCCATAATGGTGCCGATAAGCTGCTCGTAGAATTTCCCCCAGTGGTACAGGGGCATTGCAAGACTTCTGGAATATCCGCCCTCCATATGGTAAATCCCGAAAAACCGGGAAGCCTCCTCAGGAATCACCATATCCTTGCCCGACACGCAGGTCGCTCCGGTCTCGCGGATTCTCTCGTCAATGTCGATATCCTTTCTGGTTGACCACTCCAGATATACCTCGGCTCTGGGATTAATCATTTTCGCCCCCAGGGCAAAGGCATTAATATTGGCAATCGTCCCGTAAATCGGATAATCCGCAATATACAT
>CAMSTM010000177.1 GCA_947063675.1 uncultured Lachnospiraceae bacterium
CGTTTGCCGAAAATGTTTACATCTACAGTTCACAACATATCACATCATCCATATACCGGCATTTCGCAAACATATCCGAAGATTTCTGTGCTTCCGTCTGGGAAATCCCCGCTACATTCCGCATCTTTGTAAACAGAAACAAATTTTTGTAAAAATGGCTCTCATCCACAAACAGCCTGTCCACCCCAAGCTGCTCAAACGTGATAACGTCGTCTTTTCTCGTATTGTCGTTCAGCTTTTTCAGCCTTGCCTCCAGAGACTTCCTCGTCTTTTCCATCTGCTTGATACCGTAATTCTCCCCGTTCGCCGCCTTCATTTCCCTGATGGACTCCTGTATTTCCTCTATCTGGCGTTCGATAATCATTATCTGCCTCTCCACCGACAAAGGGATTTTCTCAAACTGGCTGTGCCCTATAATCACCGCATCAAAGTCGCCCATGGCTATCCGGGAGCAGAACTTTTTCCGGTTGGCCGGTTCAAAATCCCGTTTTGTAACCGCCAGTATATTAGCGCCCGGATAAAGGCGCAGGAAATCCCCCGCCCACTGCATCGTAAGATGGTTCGGCACCACAAACAGGCTCTTACTGCAAAGCCCCAGACGCCTGCTCTCCATTGCCGCCGCCACCATCTCAAAGGTTTTCCCTGCACCGACGCAATGGGCAAGCAGCGTATTTTTCCCATAAATCTGATGCGCCACCGCATTTGCCTGATAAGGTTCGAGATGATATTCCGGCGACATCTCCGGAAACGTCAGGTGGGAACCGTCATATTCCCTCGGCCTGACAGAATTAAATAAACGGTTATACTTCTCACAGAGCGCCCGCCTCCTCTCCGGTTCCGCAAAAATCCACTCCTTAAAAGCATTCTTAATCACTTCCTGTTTCTGTCCGGCAAGCACCGTCTCCGTCCTGTTCAGCACCCGCTTTTCCCCATCTTCTGTCTTTACCAAATCGTAAATGCGGGTGCTCCGCAAATTCAGGGCGTCTTCCAGAAGCCTGTATGCATTTGCCCTGCCCGTGCCATACGTCACTTTCACCGTAGCGCTGTCCTCATTGACATTCTTCCCCTTGATGACCCATTGGTCGGTAGCCTTTATATACCGGACGTCTGATAACTTGTGCCTGATGTAAAGTTCCGGTACTTCAAAAGTTTCATACATAAAATCCCTGACATACTCCGGTTCTATCCATGTTGCCCCTAATGTCACCTCAATTTCAGACGCCTCCAGGTCCCTTGGCTGAACCTTTTTAAGCGCCGCCACGTTAACGGCATATTCTCCTTTATTATCAGCAAAAGCCTTTGCCGTCTCCAGCTTTACCCGCACATTCCCGCTTAAATATTCGTCTGCCGTTTCCCACTTTTCCGTGACGGGATTGCGGAAAATCACGCCGGAAAGCTCCTCAGCCACCTTCCCTTTATCCCGCCCTGTAAGGGCCGACATATAATCAAGGTCAATCATTCCCTTTTCATTCAGGGATACCGCCAGAGCCTCGGCTGACGTGTCCACGCCTGTAATGACAGTACGCCTTTTAATCGTGCGCTTAGTGAAGATATCCGCCTTACCCGCAAACTTCCCGTCCTCGTCCAGCTTTTCCAGCGAGCATAACAGGAAGTACCCGGAATCCTGTCCGAAGGCAAGCCTGTTTGCCCTGTCATTTATCCGGCCAAACCTTTCAACATACCCGTCATAAAGCCTGCCCAGCAGCTCCTGTTTTTCCCTGACCGCAGAATCCTCCGATTCCTCCATCTGTATCTTCAGCAGCTCCTGTACGCAGCCATGTATGGCCAGCATGCCCCTTATCCGTTTTTCCGCCGTATCAGATACCTTTACGGGCTTCATAACTGTATTTTCACGGTAATATATCCTGTTATCCACAAGCGCATAGCTGAAATTTTTTACTCCCGGTTCAGCCGGAAGCAATTCCTCCTCCGCCTCCTTTTCATCAATGTCAGCCTCCACGGTTTCTATCTGCCCCCGGATATTGGCTGCTGCTTTCCCCAGCTTTTCCCCAAGGCTCCCCTCTACCGGCAGGCACTTCATCTGCGGCCCGAACGGCCCGCTTGTGACCTCCATCTTTCCCAGAACCATTTCCGGATGCGCAAGGAAATAATTGTTCATATAAAGCCTGCTGTGGCCGTTCTCCCCGTTTTCCTTTACATAATCCCCCTCATAAACCACAGAGGTTTCCACCCACTCCGGCAGGCTGGCGGATAAATCCCTCTGCCTCTCCCTTTTCTGGAAAAAGAGGATGTCAGTAGTAATGTCAGTATCCTCGAAAGTCCTCTCCGGGAGCCGTATTGCCCCCAGCAAATCGCACCTTTGCGCAAAATACCTCCTTGCCCGGCTGTCCTTCTTGTCAAAAGTCCCTCCCCCCATGCCGTTTGTCGTCACCATCGCCACAATACCGCCCGCTCGCACCTTATCTATTGCTTTTGCAAAAAAATAGTCATGGATAAGGAAATTGTACTTATCATACTGCCTGTCCACTACCTTATATCCCCCGAACGGCACATTCCCGACTACGGCATCAAAGAAACCGTCCGGATAAGCTGTTTCCTCAAATCCCGCTATCTCAATATTCGCTTTCGGATAAAGCATCTTTGCAATCCTTCCGGTAAGGCTGTCAAGCTCCGCCCCATACAGCCTGCTCCCCAGCATCTTCTCCGGCAGCATTCCGAAAAATTTCCCGGTTCCGACGGAAGGCTCCAGAATCTTCCCCCTCTGGAAGCCCATCTTATCAATCACTTCATAAATTGCCCGGATAACGGCGTCCGGCGTATAATAGGCATTCAATGTACTGGCTCTTGCCACGGCGTATTCTTCTTCTGACAACAGCCCCTTTAATTCCTGATATTCCTCCTTCCATCCCCCTTTGTTTTCATCAAAGGCGTCCGCAAGGCCGCCCCACCCGGCATACTGTGATAAGACCTCCTGCTCCTTCGGCAGCGCAGGACGGTTTTCACTTTCTATCTCCTTCAGCAGACGGACCACTTCCACATTTTTCCTGAATTTCTCCTTAAGAGGCAGCCTGACCTTTTCTTCCTCCCCCGATACTATCCGGAAATTAACCGCCTCCGCCCTGTCCCCGGCAGTAACTGCCTCTCCCCGTACTGCTTCCGGCTTCCCCGAAATTTCCGCCTGCTCCCGGCTCCCGCTCTCCGAACCAGCGCGTCCGGCTTCCCTGTGCCCCTGCCTGTAACGCGCATAATCCTCCATTTCTTCCGCATTCAGGTAGCTGCCCTTCGCAATCAGCATACGGATACACTTTTCCGCGCTCCGCCAGTTGACCAGTACCTCCGCCACAGGCGCAATCAGGCTTCCTTTTGCCAGCTTGATACCCTTTGGACTATAGCCCGCAAAGCTGCTGTCCGTTCCCGGCAGGGCGCCGCCGTAGCCTCTCGTTCCGTATTCCCTCCGCAGGAAATCCGCATTTTCTTTCGGGAAATGGTTCTGTGAAAAAAATTCATAAATACGCCGCTTGTCAGCCCCGCTCCCCCTAACCAGCACCTCGTTAATCTCGTCCTGCGTAATAAACTCCCGCCACTGCACCGTTTTATCCTTGTTATCCATATAAGTATGGCTTTCAACCATAGCGCGGATTCTTTTTTCAGCCATCTCCCAGGTCAGGAATACCGAATAATCTTCCTTTGCGGCAGTACCGTAAGCAAACCGCATCCCCTCCCTGTCAAACCACGTGCATACTTCCTGCCCGTCTATCTCAACCCCCTTCCCTCCGGTTCCATATTCCCCGGCAAGGAACTCTGAGATTTCCTCCGCTCTGCCTCCTGCCTGATACTGCGAGCAGATGCGCTCCTTACTGCCCTTCCTGCCTCCCCCTGTCCAAAGTATCCCCTCAATATATTTATCCTGAACAGGAAGCAGCATGGATGCGGAAGCATTTACGTCCACACCGGCAGACATTACCGTCCCCATCTGCTCCCCAACAGTCGGGAACAGGCTTAACTGCACATATTCCTCCTTTTGCGCCTTCTTCTTTGAACCTTTTTTCCGGGACGGACTTGCACCGACCCCCGCCGGGCCCTTAAGAAAATCCCCAAAAGAAAAACCGGCTGATATTGAATCCTCCGGTTTCTGCTCTCCAATATTTAACTGTATATCAACTCTTCCAGAACTGTCTCCTCCGCCGCCTGCCTGATTCCGTTCATTTTCTGAACCCAAAGTAACTGGTTCCCGGCTTTGAGCTGTTCGTTTACCCCTCTCTGTACCATCATCCGTCCGGTCATATCTTCCATCCTCTCCTCCGCCTGTTTCTGAACCATCAGCAAATGTTCTTTCAGCTTCCCTTCCAGCAGAAGCGCCGTATAAATCCCGCTCCTGTGCTCTTTCAGGTAATCCCTCCGCATCAGGCCGTATTTCGTCAGCTCCCCTTCCGGCTGTCTGTCCGCCTGTAATGCCGGAATCAGGTAATCCCCGTTTCTCTCGTATCTCACTTCCATTCTGTTCCCCCTTTTCTTTGTCCCGGCTTTCCGGTTCCCGCCTGTCGCTTTCACGCTTTAAAGTATTATAATCTCTTGCAGTTATACTTGCAAGTCCGTTTTGCACTTTTCCGTTATTCTTTTCTGCCTCATGATTTTTTGCAAGCTCCCTGTCATATGCACGGACAACCTTCTTTATCTCTATAAGCACGGGCATTGCATTTTTGGATATGCTGTCCCCCAACACAGAGAGTGTCCCAAGGGTATTAAACTCAAAAATATAAGGGAAGCTGATTTCCTCCGCTAGTTCCGCCTCCCCCACTCCGCATCTTCTCAATATCGTATAAGCAATACTGCCTGCAAGTGTCTCCCTTATCCTCAATTTAAAATTCAGCTCATCATACTCTTCCAGATAGCTTCCGGCACAGGTATACCCCATTTCATCCGCCGCCTGCTCATAAACGTCTTCTGCAATCCGGCCCGCTATCTCCTTTATCCTGTCACCAAAGCCGCTCTCCTTAACCGTCTCCCCATAAAGCTCTTCCAGCCTCCCGATTACAGCCTCCTTATGCTCCTCCCGCATTACCCAGATATAAGGGAAACGCCCGTTCCCCTTTAATTTATGTACATCGGAAATATCAAAAACATGTTTAAGGCCCGTATAAGGCACTTCATCATCAAGAAGGGCAATCCCTTTTGCGCCGCCGTTTACCCAGCAGTGCATGACCTCATTCCATTCTTTCATAGAGGCGCAGGCTTCCGCATCAGGCCGCTGGGCATAAATACATATCTGCTCCCTGAACGGGTACTTATATATCCGTGAAGCCGTATTCAGATATTTCCTCCAGCTTTCCCCGTCCCACACCATCCTTTTTGCAGTTTCCCTTACCAATTCGGAAATCAAATCACGCTTTCTCAATTTAACCCTCCTCTTCATGCATATTCATATAAGTGAAATTCCCCACAGCAGAGCTGCGGGGAATTAGACCCTGAGAGATTAAAAACAGCAATGATTCGTCTACAAATCATTGCTGTTTAAATATTACTTTGTTGTCATCATTTATAATAATTACATTCTGGAAATATTTCTTTAAAAAAACTTAGTCAAATTATCAGCCAAATATTATATCTTCAATAAAGTACAAATGCTCTGAAGAATTAATGGTGTGGTATTCAAGATTGTTGTAAAATTAGCAGCATTTGACAAAAAATCCTGAACCTTTTTCCATCCGCTTTTTTTATCTTTATTTTTTAAAACATCACGTAATTCGAAGCGTTGTATTATAGGAAGTTGTTGATTATCCTTTATTTCTTCCAATAATTTCAATAACTTCCGATAATCGCTATCTGAAATATCCTCAATATTTGATAATTTTGTTGCTACAACCTTGTAGCTTGGCCTTGTGTTTTTGTATAATCGACTTTCCTCTCCAAATGAAATATTTGCATCCGTTATATTTCCATTATTAATGAATTTATTCACTGTAACTCCTTTCTCCCTTTCTATTATTTGCTTTTCTGTATATATTACTTTCAGTAAAGATGCCGGAGATTCAAATTCATTTATATCTAATAAATAAATTTCTGAACTTCCCCTTAAATATGGCTCCCAAACCCTCAAATATAATTCCTCTCCCCTTAATCCATTAAATTGATAACAAATCACCTCCTCAAACTTTTTTAAGCCATATTGATGAATGATTTTTAATATATTATCACGAATAATACTTAAATACTCTTTCTCATCTGTCTGGTTATTTGCCAAAATATATATATCTAGCCGATACCCATACTCATACCTTAGCTCTACTAAAGCATTAACCCTTTTATCTTTATTGTAAAGATAAACTCCCTTACGCCAAATATTATCCAAATCTACTTCGTCAATTCGCTCAATAATCAGTTTATGTATAATACCATTGGGTAAATAATTACCCTTTATTGCGAAATGCAGGACGTTATCTGATTCTTTATCAATAAAGGACTTTTTATCTGGTAAACCCTCTTCGAGTTTTAAAGGAATTAATTCTTCTTGACAACCAATTTGATGTGAAAGTCCTTTCTGCCGCATAACATCAAGTATGAAATCCACTTCTCTTTTTGTATATTTAAGAGCCGAATTTACATCATTTTTATAAAAACTTATCATTACTTTATATATTTCTTCAAGTGAAACGATTCCTTTTTTTGCCTCTGTGTGCAAAAGCAAACGATACATGCCAACTGTGACCCATTCTGGATTTAAAACGTTTATTGCATCAGGGTCATAGTCGATATGAAATCCTGTGTAATGATAAGAAACCCCAAGGTCACAAAACCATTTCAATAAACTTATTTGTAACTCCATATCATTGATTTTATGTTTTTGACATATTTCCACATATTCTCTGTTGGAAATATATGGTACTTCCATATCCTCCAATTGCTCTTTTAAAGCAAGCCACTTTTTATTAAATACCACAGAATATGAGGAATAATTTTGAATTGTATATGAAATTAATTCTTCCAGTTTATCAACATTCGTATTATTAAGAGCCGAAGTTCTAGATCGGAAGAGCACACGTCTGAACTCCAGTCACTTAGGCATCTCGT
>CAMSTM010000178.1 GCA_947063675.1 uncultured Lachnospiraceae bacterium
AAAGAAGTCATTTATGACAGTAACAAGTATGACGGTACGCCAAGAGTGCAGGCGTTCTCGGCCTTCGGCGTATTTCTGATGAGGCAGTTTTATATCAGCATTCCAGACGAACTGTGCGAGGCGGCAAGAATCGACGGACTCAATGAGTTCGGTATTTTCAGAAAAATTGTTTTTCCGCTGGGGAAACCGGCGATGGCGACGTTAACCATCTTTACCTTCACCAATGTGTGGAATGACTTTATGGGCCCGCTTATCTATTTGAAGACCAAAGAACTTAAGACGGTACAGCTTGGTATCAGAATGTTTATTTCTCAGTACGGAGCGGATTACGCATGGATTATGGCCGCCTCCGTATGCTCCCTGATACCTATTGTGATAGTATTTTTAAGCTGTCAGCGGTTCTTTGTGGAAGGCGTGGCTGCCAGCGGCATCAAGGGATAGAAAGGAACAGGGAAGATTATGGCTCAGACTTTTGAAACGATTATGAAATACCCGGCAGCGGACGAAAAGCTGGCCGGAAAAGCGCTGGAGGCTGCCGCGGGGATTGTCCGGGAAGATTTGGCAAGATTCACGGATTGCTTTCCGTCCTCCAACAGTATCAACGGTTTTTATGAGGCCACGGAAAATGTGGAGTGGACCACGGGGTTTTGGACGGGAGTCCTCTGGCTGGCCTATGAATATACGAAGGACAATGTATTCAGGGAAGCGGCGCAGATACAGGTGGAAAGCTTCTATGAGAGGATAAAGAATAAGATTGATGTGAATCATCACGACATGGGTTTTCTGTTCAGCCTTTCCTGTGTGGCCTCGTATAAGCTGACGGGAAACGGGAGAGCCAGAGAGGCGGCGCTGATGGCGGCGGAGAACTTGGCGGGGCGGTATCGGGAAAAAGGAAGCTTTCTCCAGGCCTGGGGCAATGTGGGCGAGGCTTCCGAGTACAGGCTGATTATTGACTGTCTTTTAAACCTCCCTATTTTGTACTGGGCAAGCGAGACGACAGGAGAGGCACGTTATGCCAAAATGGCGGAAAATCATATCAGAACTGCAATGAAATGCATCCTGAGGGAGGATGATTCCACGTACCATACCTATTTTATCGACAGGGAGACGGGAAACCCGGCCTACGGCGTGACTCATCAGGGGAACAGGAACAATTCCGCGTGGGCCAGAGGGCAGGCCTGGGGAATTTATGGAATAGCGTTAAGCTTCCACTATCTTAAGGACGAATCCTATATCCGGCTGTTTGAGAGGGTGACGGACTTCTTTCTCCGCCATCTGCCGGAGGATTTGATTCCTTACTGGGATTTTGATTTTGATACGGGGAGTACGGAGCCGAGGGATTCCTCCGCAGCGGCGATTGCGGTGTGCGGAATGCTGGAGATGTCAAAATATCTGGATAAGGAGCGGGCGGAGAAATATACGGAGGCGGCGAAAAGAATCCTGTACGCCCTGATTGAAAAATGCGGCAACAGGGATATCGCGCAGTCTGACGGCCTCCTCCTCCACGGAACCTATGCGAGAGGGTCCGAGGAAAATACCTGTAAGAACCGGGGCGTGGACGAGTGCAATACCTGGGGGGATTACTTCTATATGGAGGCTTTGACAAGGGTTGTTTCGGACTGGAAGATGTACTGGTAGGCAGCGAAAGGAGCCGGGATGAAGACAAATCTGATATATATTTTTGCAGACCAGTGGAGATATCACGCCATGGGATGCGCGGAGGGGGACCAGGTTCTCACGCCCAACATGGACGCTTTTGCAAAGGAAAGCCTTTGCTTTGAGAACGCGTACAGCACCTTTCCCCTCTGCACGCCCCACCGCGGGAGCCTGATGACCGGAAAGTATCCCTTTTCCATCGGCCTGTGGACTAACTGCAAGACGGGGCTGGAGGAAAAGCTGATGTTAAAGCCCCAGGAAGTCTGTATCGGAAATGTGCTGCAGGAGAACGGATATGATACCGGGTACATTGGAAAGTGGCACCTGGACGCGTCGGAACAGAATTTTACGCAAAATCCAAAATCAGGGGCAAAGAACTGGGATGCCTATACGCCGCCGGGAGAGAGAAGGCAGGGCTTTGATTACTGGCTTTCCTATGGGGCCTGCGACGACCATTTAAATCCTCACTACTGGGCGGACTCGCCCCGGCAGATTTGTCCGGGGAAATGGTCGGCGGAATATGAGACGGACAAAGCCCTTGAATATCTGGAAGGCCACGGAAAGGGAGAGAAACCCTTTGCGCTTTTCGTGTCCTATAATCCCCCGCACCTGCCCTATGAGCTGGTGCCGGAATACTATTATGAGAGATTTCGGAATCTGGAGATAAGATGGCGTCCCAATGTGCCGGAAGAAATGCGCACGCCAGAGATGGAGACCATAGCCAGACAGTATTTTGCCGCGGTGTACGGAATTGACGGGCAGTTCGGGCGGATACTCCGGTATCTTCGGGAGAAGAAGATGGAGGAGAGTACGCTGGTGGTGCTCTCGTCGGACCACGGGGAGATGCTGGGCTCCCACGGGCTTATGAGCAAGAATGTCTGGTATGAGGAGGCAATCCATATTCCGCTGCTGATGCGGCAGAAGAACCGGATACGGCCCGGAAAGAGCAGCGTGCTTTTTGCAAGCCCCGACCACATGCCTACCCTTTTGGAGCTCCTTCATCTGCCTGTGCCGGAAACCTGTCAGGGAAAAAGCCACGGAAAGACCGTGCTGGGAATGGAGGAGAAGGCGGCGGAGCATATGTTTTTATGTTCCTATCCGGGAGCCCCGGAAAGCGTTTCGGCCTTTGCTGCGCTGGGGCAGACCCACAAGGCTCACGGGTGGCGGGGGATAAAGACGCGGGAGAATACCTATGTGATTACCAACGGCTATATGCCCCGGGAGGCGCAGGCGGAATATCTTTACGATGATAAGCGCGACCCGTGGCAGCTTCATCCGCGCGTAATTGAAAGAGGCTGTCAGGAGCCGGAGATTTTAAAGTTCAGGAAGCTTTTGAAGGAATATCTGGATATGCTGGGAGACCCCTTTTTGTGGGAGAAGGAACGGGAAAGCGAAGGATAAGGAACAGGAAGGAGAGGAAAAGATGAAAAGAAAACCGGTACTTGTGATTATGGCGGCGGGAATGGGAAGCCGTTACGGAGGATTAAAGCAGATTGACCCCGTGGACGAGTATGGAAATCTGATGATTGATTTTTCCATTTACGACGCGGCGGAGGCAGGCTTTGAAAAAGTAATCTTTATAATCAAAAAGGAAATAGAGGAGGAATTTAAGGAGCATATCGGCAGGCGGATGGAAAAGCATGTGGAAACGGCGTATGTCTATCAGGAGCTGGACCGTCTGCCAGAGGGCTATGAGGTTCCGGCGGGCCGGGTAAAGCCATGGGGAACAGGCCATGCGGTGCTTTGCTGCGCGCAGGAGCTGAAGGACGCGCCTTTTGCCGTAATCAACGCGGACGACTACTACGGGAAGTCGGCGTTTAAAACCATCTTTGAGCAGCTTTCCCGGATGGAGGACGACGACAGGTATCACTATACTATGGTGGGATACGCCCTTGATAAAACGCTGACGGACCACGGCCATGTGGCCAGAGGGGTGTGCGCCGTGGACGGGGACGGCATGCTGCGAGAGATTGTGGAAAGAACGCGGATTGAGCGGCATGAAGGCCGGGCGGAGTTTACGGAGGACGACGGGGCGAGCTGGACGCCGCTGCCGGAGCAGACCACAGTATCCATGAACCTGTGGGGCTTTACGCCGGGGATTTTAAAGGAGCTGGAAAACCGCTTCCCGCCGTTCCTTGATAACTGCCTGAAAAGCAATCCGCAAAAGGGCGAGTATTTCCTGCCCTTTGTGGTGGATGAGCTGATTCGGGAGCAGCGGGCGGACGTCAAGGTGCTTTGCAGCGCCGACAACTGGTACGGCGTTACCTATAAGGAGGACAGGGAAAGAGTTGTGAAGGCGATTTGCAGATTAAAGGAAAAGGGGTTGTACCCGGAAAGATTGTGGGAGGAAGAATAGTGAATTATCAGACAGTCGCCACAGGCGCATGCGAAAGGATAGAGGAGGCTGCCAGCCAGTTCTGTGTGGAAGGGGAACCGTCAGAGTGCAGCCGTTATGGAAACGGACATATCAACGACACCTTTTTACTCTGTACGGTGGACGACAGGGAAAGGAATCATCGGTATATTTTACAGCGGATGAATACCCATGTGTTTCAGAATCCGAAGGGGCTGATGCAGAATATAACCGGCGTCACCGGCTATTTAAGGGAGCAGATTCTGAAAACGGGGGGCGATGCGGAAAGGGAGACCCTCACCCTCATAAAGACCGGAGCGGGAGAGGATTATTATGTGGACTCTCTGGGGTACTGGTGGAGAATGTATCTGTTTATCACGGACGCCACAGGGTATGACGCGGTGGAAAGGGAGGAGGATTTTTACCAGAGCGCAAAGGCTTTCGGCCATTTTCAGAGACTCTTAAACCGGTATCCGGTGGAGCTCCTGACGGAAACGATTCCCGATTTCCATCATACGCCGAAACGCTTCAGGGCGTTTTGCGAAGCGGTCGAGAAGGATGTCTGCGGCAGGGCAAAGGGCGCTGTGAGGGAGATTGCGTTCGTCATGGACAGAAAGGAAGAATTATCCGTTTTGACAGATAAGCTTGGCAACGGTGAAATTCCTTACAGAGTCACACATAATGACACAAAGCTGAACAATGTCCTGATTGATAACCGCTCGGGACAGGCGGTGTGCGTTATCGATTTGGATACGGTGATGCCGGGAACCGCGCTGTTTGATTTTGGTGACTCCATCCGCTTTGGCGCAAATACGGCGGCGGAGGACGAAAAGAATCTGGAAAAGGTATCGCTCTCCCTCCCCTTGTTTGAAGCCTATACGAGAGGCTTTATCGAGGGCTGTGCGGGAAGCCTGACCGACGAGGAGGTAAGGCTCCTTCCCTGGGGGGCAAAGCTTATGACCATGGAATGCGGTATGCGTTTCCTCACCGATTATCTGGAGGGAGACAAATATTTCCGTATTCACAGGCCGGAGCACAATCTGGACAGAGCCAGGACGCAGTTTGCACTGGCCGCCGATATGGAGAGAAAATGGGATGAGATGATGCGGCTGGCAGAAAAAAAGTATATTTAGGATAATTTACTCTCAGAGCATCTGAGAGTGCGCCCCCGGATTTTTCGGGGGCGCCTTGCTATTCTTCTATTTTTATCTGGGAGGTGCACTCGCCTTTTTTCCGTACAGCCTCTTTTATAGGGAGTCCGGTGCCGTAATCCAGCTGCCGGGGCTCATACTCTTCGTTTTCTCTCTGCCTGGTCATAAGACGGCTGTCCCAGGTTTTGTCCATGGGGTAGCTGTTCCACGGGCGGTTTTCCCAGTAGTATCCCCGGAAGGGGTCGCGGGTGTCATACATATTATCGAGAAGCGCTTTGTGCAGGCGTTTCTTTTCTTTATCCAAAGCCGGGTTAAGAATCAGATTATCCATTTCGTCAGGGTCTTTTTCAAGGTCATAAAGCTCGTCAGACGTCATCAGATTGATAACCAATTTATACCGCCCGTCAAAGACGCAGCGGACAGGCTGATAACCGCCGAAGCCGTCGTGGTCAACCTCGTAGCGTCCAAATTCCATAAAGATGTAATCATTGGTTCTGTTCCCTGTTTTCAATTCCTCATAGATGCTTTTCCCCTCAAAGAGCTTTGGCTTTGGCACCTGGAAAATGTCAAAGATGGTGGGAGCCAGATTGATGTGGGAAACGGGATTTGAATCAACCTGATTTTTGCCAAATCCCCTCACAATAAATGGTATATGGGTGATTTCCTCATACATGGCAGGCCCTTTCTGGGTGAGGGAATGGGAATAAAGCATATCGCCGTGGTCGGAGGTATAGATGACGACGGCGTCCTGCGCATATTCGTCTGCTGCCTCTAGCACGCGGCCAATCTCGTAGTCCGCAAAGCTGTTACAGCCCAGAAAATATTTGAAATTCATTGGAAAGTCAGGGGAGGCGGCTTTCATATAACTATTTCCCGCCCAGATTCTGTGATGCTCCGGTTTGTCCTCAAGGGTGTCGCCCAGATTCTTCCGGCGGTTAAATTCAACATGCTCGTATCTGGACCAGAACTCCTTCGGGCACAGGCAGGGGTCGTGGGGCTCGTCGTAGGAGACCACCAGGAAATAGTCTTCCTCCGAATCCCGATGCTTCCTTAAAAAATCCACAGCTCTGTCGGAGCACCGGTGCCCGTATGTAAATTCCGCCCTGATATCGCAGGATTCCATGCTTTGGGTCTGGCGGGAGATATAACGTTCATCCGGGGTCAGCTCATCCAGATAATTGCGCATATCGTACCAGTAATCAGGGTCCCACCCGTCGGGGCATCTGCCAAGACCAAAGTAATCGCCCCCGTCCAGATGCCATTTCCCGATATAAGCGCTGTGAATCCCGCAGTCCTTTAGACGGCGTCCGATATTCTGCACATTGTCGGACAATCCCATACAGTTGGACCAGCCGGCGCAGGAATGGGGGTAGAAGCCGGTGAAGATGGCGGAACGGGCAGGCTGGCACACCGGCTGTGTGGTGTAGGCCCGGTCAAAGCGGATGCCCTCCGCCGCCATTTTATCCAGATTTGGGGTATACATATCAGGATTGCCGTAGCAGCCCAACATGTCGGCCCGTGTGGTGTCGGTCATGATAAGAATTACTTTTTTGCTCATAGAAGTACATCTCCTTTCAAAAGAATAAAATCACGGTTTTCAGTTCCGGCTTAATTTATGCCGGCATTCATAATTTTTAGGCGACATGCCCGTCACTTTTTTAAATACCTTGCTGAAATAGTAGGCGTTTTCAAAGCCCAGCTGATTGGCAATCTCATAAATCAGATATTCCCCGGAATCAATCAGCTCCTTGGCATGTTCGATTTTTACCTCGGCAATATAGTCGGAAACCGTCCGGTTCATATAGTTGCTGAACGAGGTGCTGAGGTCTCC
>CAMSTM010000179.1 GCA_947063675.1 uncultured Lachnospiraceae bacterium
TTCCCTACACGACGCTCTTCCGATCTTATGTAGAGTGTTGGGAGGAAATGAAAGCCGGGAATATCGGTTATCTGTAGCGATGGTTGCAAGTACGGAGCCTTCGGGAGCGTTCGGGATACCGGAGTCAAAACATACTACCGGGATTCCGTTGTCCATTGCTGTCTGCAGAGAGTCAAGGCATGCTTCCTGGTCGCAGGCTGCAAGGCCGATTCCGTCAGGAGCATTGTTGATTGCATTGTTCAGCATATTTACCTGGTCTGCAATATCGCTCTCATTGTTAGGACCTGTACAGTTTACGGTTACGCCCAGTTCTCCGGCTTTCTGGTTTACGCCTGTTACGGCTGCCTGCCAGTAGGATGACTGATAACTCTTAACAATGATTTCAAATTTGTAATCGCCGCCTGTTGTTGCTTCTGCCGTGTCGCCAGATGCCGCATCATCTGTTGCAGGTTCTGCATCGTCCGTTGCGGGAGCCGCATCATCTGTTGCAGGCGCCGGGTCTGCATTTGCAGATTTGTCCTCACCGCCGCCGCATCCTGCAAGCAGGGTAGCTGCCAAACTTACACACAGCAGAGTTGTTAATACTTTCTTTTTCATTTTTTTCCTCCTTTTAATATGGATAGTAAATAATTTATATGTAACTGCAAAAACAGTTTCATATCAGCCTTTTTCTTTCTTCTTTTTCATAATATCAATCAGAACCGCTCCGATAAGTACAAGTCCGGTGATAATCTGCTGCCAGTTCGCCTGAAGTCCGATGTAGGGGAGCCCGGTCTTTAACAGACAGATAACAAATACGCCAATCAGGGAACCCACAACGCTTCCCACGCCGCCGCTTGCGGATACGCCGCCGATTATCGCGCCGCCGATGGCTTCCAGCTCAAACCCGGCTCCCGTTCCCGGCTGTACCGTGGAAAATACCGCAGAATAGGCAATGGCCGCCAGCCCGGCGAAAAATCCGGAAATCACATATGCCATAATGTGGTAAAACTTCACATTAATACCGGATAGAACAGTCGCTTCCTTGTTGCTTCCGATGGCGATGGTATAACGGCCGATTTTCGTGTGGTTTAGCACAAAGGCCATAACCGCCACCAGCAGCAGCACCCACAAAAACCCAAGAGGAATCTTGGTGCCGTTCACCGTAATCTTAAAAATATTACGGAACCAGCTTCCCGGCGCTCCCGTGGTAGGCCACGAAATACCGAATCCTTTCGAAAAGATAGAGCCAAGCCCTCTGGTAATCATGCAGGTACACAGTGTGGCCAGAAACGGCGGCAGATTCATAATGGAAACAAGCACACCGTTTAAAAAGCCAATCGCAATACCCAGTAAAACTGCCACCAGCATTCCGGCCCATACCGGCCACCCTTTCTGGACAATCAGGAAACCGCCTGTTAAGGAATAGCAGATAAGCCCTGTTCCTATTGAAAGGTCAACCCCTCCCGTAATCAGCGGGAAGGTAACGCCGATTGCCATAAGCGTAATATAATAAGAGTAGTCCAAAATACTCATTGCCGTTGAATATTTTCTGAAATCGGGGCTGACGGCGCTGAAGAATATGATTAAGCCTATAACCACCAGAAGCACAATAAATTTCTGTCCCCCCAGCCTTGAAATCACCGATTTGTTTTGCATGTTCGGTACACTGTTTTTACTCATGTTCTCCTCCTCCTAACTTATCTCCCGTGTAGCCATGTTCATAATTGCTTCCTGTGAAGCGTCCTCGATGGCGATTTCACCGGTCTTTTTCCCTTCACACATAACCACAATACGGTCGCTCATTCTAAGTATCTCAGTCATCTCGGAAGAAATCATGATAATTGATTTCCCGTCCTCCGCCAGTTTGTTCATCAGCTTGTAGATTTCGTTCTTGGCGCCTACGTCAATACCTCTCGTAGGCTCGTCGAATATCAGGATATCACAGTTTCTGACCAGCCATTTTGCAATAACAACCTTCTGCTGATTACCGCCGGAAAGGTTCACCACAAGCTGGTTCACGCTGGGAGTTTTGGTCGCAAGGGAATCCACGTACTCCTGGCTGACCTGCTTCTCCGTTTTCTTGTCAATAAACAGACCTTTCATATATTTCTCAAGCGTCGCCATGGTGGAGTTCTCGGCAACCGTCTTCTGCACTACGATACCGTAACGCTTTCTGTCCTCCGACAGATAACCGATGCCGCACTTAACCGCGTCCTCAGGAGAATTGATGTTTACTTTCCTGCCGTTAATATAAATATCCCCGCTCTCCTTGGGGTCGGCCCCGAAAATCGCTCTTGCGGTTTCGGTACGCCCGGCGCCCATCAAACCTGAAAATCCGAGAATTTCTCCCTTGCGAAGCTCAAAGCTCACATCCTGAACCATTTTTCCCGCATTCAGGTGTTCCACCTTAAGAACCACCGGCGCATCCTTTGCAACCATGCTGTGCTGCTTCGGATCCTCATAAATCACACGCCCCACCATCATATTGATGATGTCGTCCTTGGTGGACTCCTCCGTAATCAGGGTTCCCACATAAGTGCCGTCCCGCATAACCGTTACGCGGTCCGTAATCACCTTGATTTCATCCATACGGTGGGATATGTATACAATACCAAGCTGCTGTTTCCTCAAATCCCTGATAATCTTAAACAGCTCTTCTATTTCCGTTTCCGTGAGCGCCGCCGACGGCTCGTCAAAAATAATTACCTTCGCGTCATGTGAAATCGCCTTGGCAATCTCGCACATCTGCTGCTTGCCCACCGTTAAACTGCTCATGGTTTCCGTAGGGTCTATGTCTATGTGAAGCCTGTCGAAGAGCTTTTTCGCCTCCTCGTTCATCTTCTTATCGTCGATGGCGATGCCTTTCTTAAATTCCCGTCCTATAAAAATATTCTGCGCAACCGTCAGATGCCCCAGCATATTCAGTTCCTGGTGAACAATCACGATTCCGGCGTTCTGCGCTTCTCTCGTATTATGAAACTCAACTTCCTTCCCCTCGTAAGTAATCGTTCCGGAATCCTTTTTGTAAATACCTGTAAGTACCTTCATCAGAGTGGATTTTCCCGCTCCGTTCTCTCCCATCAGGGCGTGCACCTCGCCTTTTCTTACCTCGAAACTAACATGGTCCAAAGCGTGTACGCCGGGAAAAGATTTATCAATTTCTTTCATTGTCAAGATTACTTCGCCCATACTTTTACCTCACCTTTCCAACCGTCTGGCCTTATCCGTTTCCTAATTCTTTCTGCGTCTCGCAACAACGTCCGCATAAACCGCCACGATAACAATGATGCCCGTAATAATAAGCTGATAATCCTTTGTAAAATGAAGAGCCAGGATTCCTTCCTGTAAAAGCGCAATGATAAACACGCCGATTACCGTACCGCCAATGGACGCCAGTCCGCCTGCCATGGAAGTGCCTCCCATTACGCATCCGGCAATCGCCTCATTGTTGTACTGGTCGCCGTAACCGGGCTGAACCGTCGTATAGGCCGCCACAAAGAAAATAGCCGCAATCCCCACAAGAATGCCGCAGATCACATACGCAAGCATTTCCCACTTCTTAATATTGACACCGGAGAGCCTTACCGCTTCCTTGTTGCTCCCAAGGCTTAATATGTAACGCCCCGCCCTGGTCTTGTTAAGGATAACAGAACAGATAACCGCGAATACAAGAAAAATCACAAGCCCTACCGGAAAATTTCCCACTTTTACCAGGTTTCGGAACCATCCCTGCTCGCTGGCTCCCTGAGGCCAGCTCACAGACTGCGTTTTTGTAAAAACGCTGGCCACGCCCTTTGCAATATTCATGCTGGCCATGGACACAATAAACGGAGGCACCGACCAGTATGCTACCAGATATCCGTTGAAAATGCCAAAGAGCGCACCCACAAGGATACTGATTACAAGACTGAGCGCTACCGGAACGCCGTAGGACGTGAGGCAGTAGCCCGCCACCAGCGCCGAACAGAACATCACCGGGCCGATGGAAAAATCAATCCCGCCCGTAGCGATTACAAACGTTACCCCAAGCGACAAAAAGCCCAGGAAATAAGCGTAATTCAGCGCGCTTAATATTCTTGGAAGTCCCGCAAAATTTTCACTTAACAGAGAAAAAAGCACATACATTAAAATCAGTACGCAGCCAAGTACAATCCTGTTAAACCCCAGTTTTTCAACAATTGGATTTCTTTTAATTTTTTCCAATTTCTTTCCTCCCAACTACAGACAAAACTTTCATTCAGTATATCAAAAAACATAAACAATTACAATGCAGCACAGATGCATAACGGCCAGCACAGTGATACCGGAGAAACGGCCGTTGCCGTTTCCCGATATCGCTGCCTGTAAAGTCATTATAAGAACTTATCTGATAGTCTTATACATGGGACCGTATGCGCCGCATGCCCTGTAATCCTGACCTTCTCTGTCCATACCGAAAGCATTCCATGCCGACGGGCGGAAAATCTTTTCTTCAGGAACGTTATGCATACATACCGGAATCCTTAAAATGGAAGCAAGAGTAATCACGTCTGCCCCGATATGTCCGTAGCTGATAGCGCCGTGATTTGCGCCCCAGTTATTCATCACGTCATAAGCGGTCTTAAAGAATTTGTCACCCGTGCATCTCGGCGCGAACCATGTGCAGGGCCATGTATAGTCGGTACGTTTCCAGAGGGTATCGGAAACCTTCCCGGGAAGATGTACCGTCCAGCCTTCCGCAATCTGAAGAACCGGACCTAAATTCTTAACAAGGTTTAAACGAATCATGGTAACAGGCATTTCCGCCTTTGTCTCAAATCTGGAGGAGAAGCCGCCGCCTCTGAAATATCCATTGTCGGCCGCGCACCATTCGGTAGCCTTCAAGATTGCCTCCTGGTCTTCCTCCGTAACATCGTACCAGGGCTTAATCACGCCGTTGCCGTTCTCGTCTTTCGCCTCGCCGTTGGCGTCCAGACAGGCGGCTCCGGAGTTAATCAGATGGATAAAGCCGTCGGCATCCTTTGCGTGTCCTTCAATCTCATATCCGGTCACTCTCTTGACCGCATCGCCGCTCCAGTAGGTGCGCACGTCGGCGAATATCTGGGCGCGGTTGGTAAGCAGTTTCATAAACAGCATTCCCAGACCGTTTAATACGTCGTTTTCTGTTGCAAGGATATAAGGCTCTCTCGCTCCGTTCCAGTCAAAGGATGTATTGAGCAACGCTTCCGGGAAATCGCAGTTGGGATAAAAATCCGTCCACTGACGCTGACCCTGGAATCCCGCCGCAATGGCGTTATGTCCAACCATTTCTTCCTCGCAGCCTGCCGGAAGATTCTGGTTGCCGTTCATCAAATCCTTGATGATTACCATCATCTTAACCACAAATTCCCAGGATTTTTCTTTTTCTTCGTCGGAATCCTTTACGAAGTCGGGGTTTTTGTCATAGCCCTCTTTGCATTTTTCCTTCGTCCACTTTAACGCCTTTTCATATTCTTCTTTATCATAAATTTCTTCCGTCATGCGGCGGATCACTTCCACCTCGTCAACGGATTCCACACGCATGCCCAGATATTCCTCGATAAAAGCGGGGTCGATGATGGAGCCGCCGATTCCCATTGTCACGGAACCAATCTGTAAGTAGGATTTTCCTCTCATGGTCGCCGCAGCCACAGCCGCGCGTCCGAAACGCAGAAGCTTTTCTCTCACATCTTCCGGTATGGAGGTATCGTCAGCTTCCTGCACCTCATGTCCGTAAATACCGAAAGCGGGAAGGCCTTTCTGCGCGTGAGTCGCCAGAACGGAAGCAAGGTAAACCGCGCCGGGACGTTCAGTGCCGTTGAATCCCCATACGGCCTTGATGGTCATAGGATCCATATCCATGGTCTCGGAACCGTAGCACCAGCAGGGAGTAACCGTCACCGTGATGTCCACGCCCTCTTTTTTGAACTTTGCTGCGCAGGCAGCCGCTTCGCCCACACGCCCGATAGTAGTGTCGGCAATCACGACCTTTACCGGCTCGCCGTTTGAATATTTTAAGTTTTCTTCAAATAATCTGGCGGCAGATTTTGCCATATTCATTGTCTGGTCTTCTAAGGACTCCCTGACCTTAAGCGCTCCTCTGCGCCCGTCAATCGTAGGCCTGATTCCGATAACCGGATAATCTCCCACCAATCTGTTTTTTGCCATTGTAAAACCTCCTTAAGCATAATGATTATGTTGCTTTGTATCTCACGCAACTGCTTTGTGAATATGTAACAAAACGAATTGTTTACTTATTGTTTTGATTATAAAGAATGACAAATCGAAACAAAAGTGATATACTATAAAAAAATAGTAATATATTCACCCGTTTATCGTCCTTCGGGACACAGGAGCACCATCAATGAAGTATCTTGACTACAGAGAGCACAGGGAACAGGGGACTTTCAATTTTCCGATTGCTTTTTATCATGAAAATCCCCACAGCCCCAGATACCACATGCCCTACCACTGGCACCACCACTATGAAATCCTCCGGATTATGTCCGGCGCCTTTCATCTTACCCTCGACAGCAATACCAGAAGCTATTACGCGGGAGACGTTATCTTTATCACGGACGGAATGCTGCACGGCGGGAACCCAGACGATAATACCTGCGTTTATGACTGTATTGTATTTGACCTTCAGATACTTATGAAGGACAACCACATCTGTTCAAAGTCCATCTTCGACATTATGAACCACAAAATCACCATAAACACGCTGCTCTCCGAAGACAGTTCCGCCATCCTGCCCATCGTGGACAGCCTTACCTCCGCGCTTTCCGGCAGGCACACAGGCTATGAATTTATGACCCAGGGGTATCTTTATCAGCTCCTCGGCATCATTTTGGAAGAACATTTATATAAGGAAAACACCTGCAACCTTGCAGAGGCCGGACGTTTGAACTCCATCAAAAACGTTCTTTCCTACATATCCGAAAACAAAAAAGAGCAACCGTACAATCAAGATGCCAAAATTTCTCTGCGA
>CAMSTM010000180.1 GCA_947063675.1 uncultured Lachnospiraceae bacterium
TTATCAAAAGGGCATTAATTACAGGGATTACAGGCCAGGATGGTTCGTTTTTGGCATCACTATTATTGGGGAATGGTGCAGAACCTTGAAATCGCCTGTACGATACAGTCCTTTTGGAAGTTCAGAAACCATGACGTCGGATTCTCCTTTAAAAGTATCCATTTTCTTTAACACTTTCAAAAATGTTTCCTATGTGATTTCCTCCGCAATATGTTCATTCCTGCATAATCCTAACACATAGAAATAGACTTGACTGTAATACCGCTTATATAATTCTTCAAAAGCACTCATTATGCCACCTCTCTCTTGTGCCTTTCATTTATATGACACACAGAAAGCATAAACGTTACGAAATTGCTACAAAATTTATATTTCTGCCTAAATACACATTAAAATATCCTATCAGCTATTATTTATACTGAATTACTTTTCTGCATACTTTCCCTTGCCTATATCATAATAAAAAATGTTTGGGAGATACACTCATAATAGTAGGAATTAAACCAGAAAAAAGATATGCTTATGGGTGGTCATTAATGAAAATTCACCGGAACAGTATACCAAGATGTCTGCTGCCGCTAAAAGAAAGCGGGAAGAATTGAAAAATCTGCATTGGTATAGGTATTTTTCTTACGCAGAAAGTTTGCCATTTTGCGTCAAAAATCGTTTATAAGTACCCTAAATTATACTGTCTCTCATTTCTCTCATCAGCTTGAAGTTCTTCTGATATAAATGCTCTCTCATCTTCTCTGCTTCCCTCATATCATGATGTAATTGCCTTACATCTGTCTCGTTCTTCGGAGCACCTGTTTTTCTATCAAAAACCATATTCGTATAACAGTTATGAGTCCAATAATTTCTCCTCAGGCAAACCAACTTTAAGTCTTCATATTCTGAATCGGAAATCACTCTTTTATCACTGTTTCTTTCCTGTTCCTGAATCATTTTTATAATTTTGTTGGCATTATATCTCTCAACATCTTTTAAGCCGATATAAAAATGCTTGCCGCTTAATGCGGCATAAATTCCTTCCAGATGCATCTCTATAAACTGATAATGCTCTATCAAAATGCTGTGAGCTATTCGAAATTCCCGTAAATTCATGGTGGCTGTATATGATACCTTTCCGTTTTTATTATTCGACTTTCCTTCCGGCCTGACTCCTGATGTCCTGAATTTGGCGGTTTATAATCAAACATTCCTTTCATTCTAAAACGAACGGAAGTATTGCTATTATGATTCCAAATACAATAAATAAAACACCACCAAATTTAGTGCTTTTTATATACAAATCAGAGGGTTCATCTACACTATAAGATTTCCATTCTTCTGTTATTTTCCATATCAAATACGGCTTCAAAAAAATGAAAATACCTAATGCAAAGAATATAATTCCTCCACAAATAGACCATAACATATTTGTCATACTCCTTTATCAAATTTCAAATTGCCTTTTCGGTCTTGCTTTTAAATAAACAGTTGACTCTCTATTGGTGGTTGGTTAAACCTTTCCAGACAGGCTTTCCATCTGTTAGACTATCCGCCCTTCGTCTGGGCGCACAATCCCGATTTGCGAAACTGCAAAACTACTTTTTCTTTAGAAACCATGGAATACATCTGTTCACCTTTTTGCAGTACGAAATATATTCCTGTCTATATAATTCTTTCAGCCACTTTTCTTCTGTTTTGATTAAGAAGATTGTCATATACAGCCAGCAAATCACAGGAACAATCAGTAATATAAGATTATTTGCAATTAATACTACGCCGGTGCAGGCAAGTAAAGCACCACTATATACAGGATTTCTAACAATGCCATATACTCCATCCGTTATAAGTTTATTATCTTCAACACTTTTAAAAAGCTTTGATTTTAACTTTGCACTTAAATCCAGATATAAACCAAATGCTATCAGTAAAATCCCTACTATCTTGAACAATATATTAAAAACATTAATTGTTGGAAATTTGGCATCAAATATACAGGTTAAAATAATTGATATTGCTGTAAATACAAATTGTCCATACACTATAATTGGTCCAACACCATATAACGGCAGGTGATTCTTTTTATTCATTTTGACTTCCTCACAAGTCCGAATTTACTATTCCGCATATACTTCCAAAAATGACGTGATTTTTCCATGTGTGTATTCGCCCTCAATCAGACCAAACTCCGGGTCATAATATTTATTATCATAAAGCAATGTCCAGTGGGTATATCCAGCATCCGTATGAACCGTCAAAATCGAATACTTATAGGGAACAGGATTCTTCTTTGAAACACGCTTGTTCTTTTCCGCGTGTCGGATACCATAAAAGTCAAGTATCTCTATCAGTTGACCGATACTTGTGGCTCCGTCTGTTTTCATATCTTTGATAACTTCATCAACACTTTTTCCTGCAATCATGGCAATGCAAGCCTGTCCACATGTAAAACAAGTAGGCTGTATAACCAGTTCCATATATCATCCCTCCGTCAAATTTATACTGCTAATATCATACCACAGTTACATTTATTTCTCTATCCCTATCACATTCCATACCAAAGTTTCCATTCCCTCATTTCTTTTTCCTATCTGAAGATTTTTTCTTTGGGAATTCCATCTTAACTTTAAATCTTCCCTCGCCTTGCTCCTCAATCCCTTTAACAGAACCTTCTTTCCCGCAAGCAATTCCTTCACCTGCCCACCACCCGGCTCACCTTCATGCCGCATCCTTTTATCCATGTTCTTTACCCCTTTTGGGCATTTAAAACACAGAAAAAGGCGCATGGATTGCTGATTCCTGTTCCATGCGCCTTTACAAATACACCCTGCAGATGCATTGTTATGATTAATATGAAATTGTTATCCCGTTATGCCAGCTGCATAACCTCCTCTTCGATTTCCTTTAATTCATCAAATGATAATGCCGGAATATAATCTGCAATTTCTTCCAGTGACATTTTACCTTTTCTTATCATTCTTTCCGCTGTTTCTCTGTCCTTCTTATGCGAAAGCGTATTCTCCATATCCTTCCAATATGTTTTCATTATCTGCTCATCATCAAATAAACTCATCATAATCGTTACCACCTCCACTTCCCGGTTTATCAGATATTCCCTTAAAACGTTCCTGTCCTTGCAGATACGGATTGTTTCTTTAACCGCCTTCTGTGTCATCCCATACTGCCTTGTCTGCTCGTTGAAAACCTTACAGAAAATAATGTACTGGTTGATGATGTCATCCTTACCGTTCTCATAAATGACCTTTGCCTTTACTTCAATGTCAATATCCGCACCGTCAAAAAACTCCCGCGATAAAGATATGGTATCAGGTTTCCTCCCCCTGTTTCCTGAATAGATAATATATAATTCAGGTTTCGGCATTTTAACCTTTGTACTCTTATACAGGCTCTGTGATGTCCTCTCAAAATATTCATGGTAGCTCTGCGCCAGGTATAACAGTATCCTGATTAAAATATTCATCGTCCACGAAGCTTGCGCTTCCAACAACAAAAGCAGTCTGTCGTGCCCGGCCATTATACCCAAATCATTGTACAGGTTATCTGTCAAAACGTTATCTATTGTGACAATATCCAGTTCGTCCTCTGTTGCGTCCACATCCTCCGGGTGTAACGTCTTATACAGCGCAAGTAAATTCTTTTTATCCTGGAAAAGGTCCAAAAACACACTGTTCTTTGCTGTGCGCTTCGCCGTGGGGCGTATCCCCTGGGCTTCCTGCTCAGATGTTGGTTTTGTCGTTTCGCCCTGCATCCTTTCACCCCGATTTCTTAAAATCTATATCAGAAGACACGATATAGCTTACTCCCGCTACTTTTTAATTATACAAAAAAACGCCTTTCCTTACAATAAAATTTACATTAAATTGTATCATCCCTATTTTAAGCTTCTATAGAACTCATATCTGGATTGACAGGCACAAAAAAGGAGCGTTTCGATTATTTACTGAACGCTCCTTAGACATCTTTGGATTAACACTGATTTGTTGGACTTTTGTTGGACTTTACCATTTCCAACTTTTCAAACCCCATATTACACTCAATATTTCATACTGAATTCTGCATTATAAATCACGGAATAATACACACTTCCTCTCAATCATCTCATCGATTCTCTCGATATACTGCGCCACTTCCTTCACATTCTCGCACCGCTCAATCCTCCCGCCGGGGAAAAGCCGTTTGCTGATGCTGCCTGCGCCGAGAGCCACAATGTTCTGTTTCTCCTCCATAATCAGAATATTATAAATCCCGAACTTCCCTTCCCTTGCATACCCCACGTTCTCAAAGTTACCGGACATATTTTTCTGGCGGTAAAGATAATAGGGAACCATTCCCATCAAGGCAGCGCCCTGTGCGGTAATCTCCATGGTTTCCTCCGTGTTGTTCAGGGTGGAAATTCCGTTTTCCACAATCCACTGGCTGAGCTTCGAGGCCCGCTTGATTGCCAGAGAGTGGACGGTCAGGCTGTCCGGGTTCAGCTTTCTTATTTCTTCTATCGTATGGCGCACATCCTGCGCATTTTCTCCCGGAAGCCCGAGGATAATATCCATATTGATATTGGAAAAACCTGCGCTTCTCGCCATGGCAAAGGCTTCCTTCACCTGTTCTACCGTATGCCTTCTGCCAATCAAATCAAGGGTTTCCTGTTTCATAGTCTGAGGATTCACGGAAATTCTGGTAACGCCGCCTTTCCTTAAAACCTCCAGCTTTTCCGGCGTAATGCTGTCCGCGCGCCCGGCTTCCACGGTAAATTCTTTCAAATGGGACAAATCAAGGCTTCCTCTTATTTTGTCAAGAAGCCGCTTCATCTGCGCCGGCTCCAGGGTGGTGGGTGTCCCGCCCCCGATATAAACGGTATCCAACACCTTTCCCCTGTGGCTTTCGGCCACGTAATCGATTTCCTTTTCCAGCGCGTTCAGATACTCGCCCACCCTCTTTTTCCACGAGACAAGGGGATAGGAGGTAAAAGAGCAGTACAGGCAGGTGGTGGGACAGAACGGAATCCCGATGTACAGGCTGTAACCGTTCTCATAATGGAGCGTCTCCAGAATGGCCTTTTCCCTTTCGGCAATCCTTACCGCCAAATCAGCCTTTTCGTCGCTGATAAGATAGGTTTTCTTCATATAATCCGTGATTTCATTCTCCGCCTTCCCTTCCTCGAGCAAAGTCATGGAAATCTTCACAGGCCGTATCCCGGTCAGTGTTCCCCAGGGAAGCTGTTTACCGGTTTCTTTGGAAAGGGCGTCATAGATAAGCCGTTTTATTCTGTTTTTCACCTCCGGACGGGACAGCTCGTCCGACAAATCCGCAGACAATTTCACAATCTTCTCCGGCAGCGTTTCCGGCTCGTCTGCCATGTCTTTTTTTTCATCAGAATCATTATCTGAAAAATTCCTTTTTGCAGCAAAAGAAGCCGCTTTGCTCTCCTCTTTTCTTAAGAAAAGCAAAACAGCTTCCTTTGTAAATTGAAAAGCCATATCCGCATTGGATAAATCAGGCTCTTTTTCCCGTCCGTCGGGACAGACGGACACCTTTACATTGTATGCAGGGTAAAAAGCCTTTACCAGCGAATGGATATCGTACTCAAACCCTGCTTCGTTTACGGTGATTTCGATTATATCTTCTTTTCTCATCTCTGTCATTGTTTCCTTACTTTCGTTTATTTTTTACTCTACCGTGACAACCTTTGCCAGATTTCTCGGCTTATCCACGTCCAGTCCTTTATCCAGAGACACATAGTAGGCAATCAGCTGCAGCACAATGGAAGCCGGCATTACCATAAAAGGGTCCGCCATCTTCGGAAGCCGGTAGACGCAGCTCCACTCTCCGCCTTCGTCCAGGGTTTCGTTTTCCTTGATTAAAAGTACCACTCTGGCTCCTCTGGATTGAACCTCCCGGATATTGGACAGCTCCTTGCTCTTTAATTTATCCTGGGTCACCACTGCAATCACAGGGGTGTCCTCGGCAATCAGCGCAATTGTCCCATGCTTCAGCTCGCCGGAGGCATAGGCCTCGGAATGGATATAGGAAACCTCTTTCAGCTTCAAAGAGCCTTCCAGCAAAATAGAATAATCCAGCCCTCTGCCTATCATGAACACGTCCCTGGCATTTAATATGCAGCCTGCCAGGCAATGAATTTCATCCTTTGTGTCCAGAATCCGTTTCATTACTGCGGGAACTCTCTCAAGCTCTTTCATATAAGAAAAAATCTCATCCTCGCTCCAAAGTCCTCTGGCCATAGCCATTCTGGCCGTGAGCAGATAAAGCACCGCCAGCTGGGTGGTATACGCCTTTGTGCTGGCAACCGCAATTTCCGGCCCGGCATTGGTATAAATCACATATTCGCTGGCGCGGGCAATGGAAGCTCCCTTTACGTTTACAATGGAAATACTGGGTGAGCCGCATTTTCTTGCGAATTTAAGCGCCTCAAGTGTATCGATGGTTTCTCCTGACTGGGAAATGGCAATCACCAGTGTGTTTTTATCCACCACAGGGTCGTTGTACATAAACTCGGAAGCCATCACCACATCCACGTGAATCCCAATCATGGCCTGAATCAGGCTCTTTCCCACAAGCCCCGCATGCATGGCGGTTCCGCAGGCAATCACGCAAATCCGCTTACAGTCCGCAAGCATGGCGTCCGGGATTTTCTCCGCGGAAAAATCCGGCTTTCCGTTCCTGATTCTGGGCATAATGGTTTCCCCGATAACCTCGGGCTGCTCCATGATTTCCTTTTCCATATAAAAGGGATAGCCCTCCTTGCCGCTGCGGCTTACGTCCCAGTCCACCTTCAGCCATTCAATGTTTGCCTTATCCCCCGATAAGTCGAACATCTCGGCGCTGCCCGGCTTTAAGCAGACCACATGAAATTCAGGCAGCACAAAATAATCCGCAAGCTCTTCCAGCTGATCTTCTTCTGTTCCCACCACATCCT
>CAMSTM010000181.1 GCA_947063675.1 uncultured Lachnospiraceae bacterium
GACTGGAGTTCAGACGTGTGCTCTTCCGATCTGGATGCTTATTACTTCCATACAAGGTGAGTTCCACACTACTACCCAATTTTTTTGGTACTGCATCGGCACCATGTTGGATGTAATAAGCATCCTCACTTTCGTTATAAGTCAGAATGTTGCCATTCAAATTATCATTTATTTCGGAATTGAAAGAGACCTTAATTGGTCTTTTTTTGTGTGTAAAAATATTTCAACTTAAAAGACCGTATTTAGGTGACTGCTCAATATGCTATAAACACTATGAAGAAGAAAAAGTATCACAATAAAGGGGGTGATAAAAATGGATACGCCAATCAGTCGAGCAGAACACGAGGAATTCTGTCGTAGAATCGAAGAAGAGAATAATCGACAAAACAAACGTATCGAACTGCTGGAAGAAAATGCAAAACGTCTTGAGCTGTTAAATATTTCCATTGAAAAACTGGCCGTCAATATGGAAAGCATGTTGAAAGAATTAGTACAGCAGGGGAAGCGTTTGGAGATTCTCGAATCGAGGGATGGGGAGATGTGGCGCAAGATAGTAAGTCATACCATTACGACTATTCTTGGCATAGCAATAGGATTCATATTTAGAAAGATTGGAATGTAAAAAGTTGAAGAAAGAGATGAGGTAAAAATTATGAACATGGAACTTTTAATGCAGTATGCAGCATATTTCTTTATGGTTATTGGTGCGCTTGCGTTTGTCGTAAGTGTGATTGTGCAGGTGATTAAAGAGCTGCCGTTACTTAAAGCCATACCCACCAGTGTGGTAGTACTGGCAGTGGCTCTGGTTTTATGCCCTACAGCGGTAGTTATCGCTTGTCAGTATTTCAAAATCGTGCTTGTATGGTACTACATATTTGCTTCCTTTATTGCCGCTTTTATTGTATATCTGGTGGCTACCGGCGGCTGGGAAAGGGTAGCGGAAATATGGAATCGTACAAAGTACAATACCAAATAGTATGGACATGCAGGCAACTGATATTCCTGTTTGGGAGAAATTTACTCTTACCATTCAGGAAGCAGCTCAATATTTTAACATCGGAGAGAAAAAAATCAGGAAGTTGGCACAAGAGAATGGCGATTGCGGATTTGCTTTACAAAACGGAAGTAAAGTATTGATTAAGCGTGAGAAATTCGAGGAGTTTATAAATAAGGCAACTGTGATATGAGTAGCATTAAGTTGATTGGGAGCTTTGATTATGGTATTATCAGAATATCATATCAAGGCTCTCTTTCATTTTAAGGAGGAGAGACAAATGGGAGCAAGGAGGAGAGATAATAAAGGACGTATACTGAAAGATGGCGAGTCACAGAGAGATGACGGCAGATATATGTACCGTTACCAGTCACCTGACGGCACGAGAAAAACAATATACAGTTGGAGGCTTGTAGAAACAGATTCACACCCGGCAGGAAAAAAGAAAGAACTGTCCCTGAGGGAAATGGAGGTAGCGATACAGAAGGACCTGATGGACGGTATAAACATCAACGGGGCTTCCGTTACGTTAAACGAGCTGTTTTTGAAGTATATCCGTACGAAGAAAAGGTTAAAAAGCAACGTAAAGGATAACTATGTGTGCCTTTATAACAAGCATGTGAAAGACAGTTTGATAGGTAATCGTCTGGTAAAAGATATCAGGAAAATTGATATTCTAAACCTGTATGCAACTATTTCAGATTCCGGTTTATCTAATGGAACCATTCATATCATCCATAATAATATTTTGTCCCCGATGTTCCAGATGGCAGTGGACAATGACTGGATTAGGAAAAATCCCTCAGAAAAATGTTTAAAGGAATATCCTCATGACCCTTTAAATAGGAGGGAGGCGCTATCATCGGAAGAGGAGAAGATTTTTCTAAACTTTTTGGAAAAAGATAATGTTTACTCAAAGTACCTACCTATTGTGGAACTTGTTTTGGAAACAGCACTCAGAAGGGGAGAAATTTTAGGATTGACCTGGAAGGACGTTGATTTCAAAAAAGGGTTTCTGTATATTGACCATCAGTTACAGTATTGCAGTACGGGTGGAAAATATATTTTTCGAATTGGAACACCTAAAACCGATTTGGGAAAGAGGGCGGTGCCTTTAAGTAAGAAAGCTGTATTGCTTTTAAAAAACTTAAAGGAGAAAGAGGATTTTAACAGTCTCCGTTCCCAAGTAAGTATTGATGGTTATAGAAATTTTATATTCTTAAACGGTCAGAAAAACAACGTGCTAATTCCACGGCAATTTGGAGACGGACTGGTAGCTGCCTGTAAGAAGTATAATAAGGAAGAAACCAGGCTGGCGGACAGAGAAAACAGGGGACCCAAATTGTTGCCGATAATTACACCGCATATTTTAAGGCATACCGCATGTACAAGGATGGCGGAAGCCGGGATTGACATTAAGGTTCTTCAGACAATTATGGGACACAAAACAGTGGATTTGACGATGAATATATATAATCATGCCGATTTGGAGCGGGTTAAAAGAGAATTCACGAAAGCAGACAACCGGGAAAGTGCTTGTTTACTGGGCTGAGAGGCATTTGGTTTTACACCAATTTTACACCAATTCACGGAAAAGATATGCCGGGATATGCAAAGTTATGCCAAAGTGATTGTTATAAACAGACAAAAATCGTATGGAGGTGACTATTGAAATCTGTGAAAACCGCACAAAAAACACCTTATTTCAGCGCCTGCAAATAAGGACACTTTTTTAAACAAAAGGTGTCTTTTTTTCAGCTCTCTTTTGCGGTAAAATAATTATAAAATACAAAATCGGAGAAAGGAGAAGGTATGGGTAAGTATTATCTGGCAATTGATATCGGGGCCTCCAGTGGGCGCCACATTCTTGCGCATAAGGAAGACGGAAAGATAGTGCTCGAGGAAGTTTATCGCTTTCCCAACGGAATGGTCGATAATGACGGCGAGCTGGTCTGGGAAGCGGACAGGCTTTTTGCGGAAATCAAAAACGGCATGAAAAAATGCAAAGAGCTGGGCAAAATTCCCGCCAGCGTGGGGATTGACACTTGGGCCGTTGATTTTGTTCTTCTTGATGAAAAGGGAGAGCGCATGGGAAATGCGACGGCATATCGGGACGGACGCACCAGAGGGATGGACGAAAAGGTCTATGAAATCATAAATGAGGATGATTTATATGCCAGGACGGGAATCCAGAAGCAGATTTTCAATACAATCTATCAGCTTATGGCGGTAAAGGAAAGGGAGCCGGAGCGTCTTTTGGCGGCGAAAAAGCTTTTGCTTATTCCTGATTATTTTAACTATCTGCTTACGGGAAAGGCTGTTACCGAGTACACCAATGCTACGACAATGCAGCTTGTAAGCCCGGAAACAAAGGACTGGGATTTCGATTTGATTGAGAAGCTGGGATATCCGAGGGACATTTTCATGGAAATCCATATGCCGGGAAGCGAGCTGGGAAGCCTGACAAAGGAAATGCAGGAGGAAATCGGCTACGACTGTAAGGTGGTTCTTCCGGCTACTCACGATACCGGTTCGGCGGTTATGGCGGTGCCGAGCAATAAGGAGGCAGCCTTATATATCAGCTCAGGGACCTGGTCGCTTATGGGAACGGAGCTTTCCGTGGCAAACTGTTCAAGGGAGAGCAAGGCGTGCAATCTGACCAACGAAGGCGGGTATGATTACCGTTTCCGTTATCTGAAAAATATTATGGGGCTTTGGATGATACAGTCCGTGAAAAAGGAAATCGGGGGAGAGCTGGGCTTTGGGGAAATTTGCGACATGGCTTCAAAAAGCAGTATTTCTTCCATTGTTGACTGCAACGATGACCGTTTCCTTGCGCCGGCCAATATGACAAAAGAGGTGCAGGCGGCCTGCGCGGAATCCGGTCAGCAGGTGCCGGAGGGAATTGCGGAAGTTGCGGCAGTTATCTACAACAGTCTGGCGCAGTGCTACAAAGAAGCCGTAAAGGAAATCGAAAAAATGACGGGGCTTTCCTACAACAGTATCCATATCGTGGGCGGCGGTGCAAATGCGGACTATTTGAACCGCCTTACTGCAAATGCCACAGGCAGATGCGTTTACGCGGGGCCTACGGAGGCAACCGCAATCGGAAACATTGCGGCGCAGATGATTGCAGGGGGAGAGCTTGAGAATCTCCGCGACGCAAGAAGCTGTATTTACGATTCTTTTGAAATACAGGTTTACAAACCGGAACAATAAAATAAGAAAACAGGAGGATTAAAAAGCATGTTAGTTAACACAAAAGCAAAATTAGGCGTTTTTTCCATCGCATTAGGCGCATATCTGCCGCAGTTCCCGTCGCTGGTGCCTGAATTTGAGGCGCAATACGAGGCGTTCAAAAAGACGCTCCCCGATACGGTGGAGATTATCGACGGCGGAATGGTAACCACAAAGGAGCAGTCTCAGGCGGCCGGAGATTTGTTCCGCGCGGCGGATGTTGATTTGGTATTTATGCAGCTTCTTACCTACGCGACATCCTACAACATGCTTCCCGCAGTGAAGGATTTGGATGTGCCGGTGGTTCTTGTGAACGTGCAGAAGCTGAAAGCCCTTGACTACGACCACACAGATATTGCTTCATGGCTTGGCGAAGGCTATGCCTGCGGCGCTGTGGGCGAGATGGTGGCCGACCTTGAGAGGTACGGAAAGCGTCATGCTGTAATTACGGGAGTTGTTGAAGGAGGCGACCCCGGCGTACAGAAAGAAATCGAGCAGTGGTGCCGTGCGGCTCAGGTAAGAAGAAGGTTCCGCGATACCAACATCGCTCAGGTGGGAAGACCTTATCCGGGCATGATGGACCTTTATATCGACGAGTCCAATCTTTACAGAAGAATGCACCTTTACACCAAGCAGTTTGACTGGGAAAAGATGTGGGCCATTGCCGATGAGATTACCGACGAGGAAGCAATCCGCGCAAAGGCGCAGGACATTCTCGACACTTTTGATATCGAGGGCGGCGGAAGTATAGAAGAAGTATGGGAAATGGCAAAATATGTGGTTGCCTTTGAGCAGTGGGTGAAGGATGAAAAGCTTGGCCTGATTGCTTCCCATTACGACGGATTTGCACAGGGCAAAGCCGGGGTTTTGGACAGTATGCTGATTCCCGCCTTTTCCATGCTGATTAAGCAGGGGACGGCCTGCGCCGTTGAGGGCGACATGAAGGTTGCCATGGCAATGAGTATTTTAAAGACCATCTCAGGAACGGGGCAGCTTGCCGAAATGTATTCCATTGACTTTAACGACGATATCGCCATCATCGGGCACAGCGGCTCCGGTGATGCGGATATTTCCGACAAGAAGCCTACCATGAAGATTGTGAAAGTGTTCCACGGAAAGACGGGCGGCGGCTATCTGACACAGTTCTATCCTTATACAGGCCCCGTCACCTATCTTGCCATTACCCAGGACGGGGACGGACACTTTAAGTTTATTGTTGCGGAGGGCGTAAACGAGGAAGGCAAGATTCTTTCCTTTGGCGATACCAACATGAGAACGCGTTTTACCTGCGGAGCGAGGGAGTTCGTGAACCGCTGGAGCGAATGCGGCCCGACCCATCACTTTGCGGCGGCTACAGGCAGACATATTGATACGATTCTGAAAGTGGCGAAGATTTTCAACGTACCGGTTGATATCGTAACCAGATAATCCGGCAGATTTGGAATGCCACATTGAGAAAGCAGGCTCACAGGGCCTGCTTTCTGTATTCTCTGGGACTGCTCTGATAATATTTCCGAAAGGCCGATGAAAAGTGTTCAGCGGAGGAATAACCCAAATCCTCCGCAATGGAAGTGATGCTTCTGGCTTTATCGGCGAGGAGAACGGCGGCGGCTGACATTTTGGCCTCCGCTTTTTTCTGCTGGAAGGTTTTTCCGTAGTATTCCATTAAAAGCCTCTGGGTCTGTCTGGCGCTGAGCTTCAATTTGTCGGCAAGGGCCTCCAGAGACAAATTCTGATATTCGTACAGAAAATATTCTTCAATAATAACCGATTTGGAATCGGTGAGATTGTTTTTGGAAAATGCCGTCCGGGAGGGTCTGCACTGCTCGTAATTGCGTACGGTGTAAATCAGAAGCTGGGACAAAAGCAGCTCCACCTGATTCTGATAGCCGGTATAGCGGTTGGAAAGTTCATCAAAAAGCTGCCGCATCAGGGTATGGACGCCCTGAGTATCTTTTCCAATCCAGAAGGGGATGGAAGTGAAAGCGTCAAGTACGGGCGAGGACGCCTTTTTCCGGGAGGAACTGCTGATTTTCAGATAGATACAGTATTCCTGCATGGAGTCAGGGGGCACGGGCGCCTGAAAATGCTCCACATGAGGGCCGGTCACAAAAAGGGTGTTGGGTGTAATGTCATATATCGGTTCCGCTTCCTCCGTCTTTGCAAATTCGCGGTAATTTCCGCCCACCTTCAGTTTGCCGAAGCCCTGGGGTACATAATGAATTTCGTAACAGCCGCTTCCGTGGCTGTGGGAGGGGAGGGCATGGTCAAAATATTCCAGGACAATGTTCAGCGCCCGGATGGAAACGCCGTCCATAGAAAACCGGATGTCCATATCCGTATAAAGGGTTTTGGGGTTCTCGTTGTTCATTTTTTCTGCAAATCCTTTTTGTATGAAAGATTGGTATGGCTGTCCTTTTGACTATTGTAGCATGGGGAAAATTGGCGGTCAATCATGTTCCACTGGCAGAAATGCCATAATGAAATCAGAAGAGAAAACTTCAAAAACACGACATCCGCGCCACAAAAATGACATAAATCCTACTTAAATATTTCCCCGAAAGGTTTATAATAAAAAACATAAAGTTTACAGGCACAAGCAAGGTGCGGAAAGAGAGGAAAATGAATTATGGCGGTAAA
>CAMSTM010000182.1 GCA_947063675.1 uncultured Lachnospiraceae bacterium
TTTCAACCGCATGACAGAGGTTGCCGCACTGGCGGAGCGGCAGGTGGTTATGGACTGGTCTTCCGCCTGGTATGTTTATTCCTTTTTCGGAAATACAGGACTGGAGGTGGGGCTGAATGAGGACGGCATCACCAATTACTGTACATGGAACAGTACCGACGGCCCCATCCGCGGCGTGGACGTGGCCATGGCTATGGCGGACATAGCGGCAAGCCCCGGGTTTGCCAGTAAGACGGACGGCGAGTTTATCCTGGGGGTAGAGGACGGCTCCGTTATTGCAGGAGTCAGCGGCGTGTGGAACGCGGTTGCCATTGAAGAGGCATGGGGAGCAAATGCGGGCGCGGCGCGGCTGCCGGCTTATACCTGCGCGGGAAAAGAGATTCAGATGGCTTCCTTTTCCGGCTGCAAGCTTATCGGCGTGAACGCCTACTCAAAGCATCCCGACTGGGCGGCGCGGCTTGCGCAGTGGATTACCAGTGAGGAAAACCAGACGCTCCGTTTTGCCATGCGGGGACAGGGACCGTCCAACATTAACGCGGCAAATTCACTGGAAGTACAGTCCTCCCCGGCAATTTCGGCGCTGCTTGCACAGTCGGAGTTTTCCCAGATTCAGCGGATTGGAGGAAACTTCTGGGACCCGGTTACCGAATTTGCAACCAATATCGCCATGGGGAACCCTTCCCGCAAGGCGCTTCAGGCGCAGCTGGATAGTATGGTGGAGCGTGTAACGGCACGGTAGCAGATGCTCTTAATCATAAAAGACTGTAATTATCGGGAGGAGATTTCATGAAGAACAGGCTTTCATTACAACAAAGATTGATTTTTCCTATTGTCCTGCTGGGACTGGTGGCGGTACTGTCCAATGTGCTGGCAGTATTCAGCATTAATAATGTCAATTCCAATGCGGGAACTATTGCGGATGATTATATGGCCAGCGAGGCGCAGCTGGAGGAAATCCGGCGTTCCATGATGGATATCCACAGGCTTGCGCTGTCCCATATCGTGGCACAGGACCATGCCACGATGATAAAGCTGGTGCAGGAAATTAAGGCCAGGGAAGCGGAGCTGGATGAAAAGCTGGCAGGCTATAAAGGTTATGTGGCGCAGGAGGACTTACAGACCTACAGCGCTCTCCTTGAAGGATATGAGGATTTTAAGCACTCGCTGGTGGAACTGGTATGTGCCAGCGCCAGCAGCAAGACGCAGGAGGCTTACGGTATGGCCAACGGGGATGTGGCGTTATACAGTAAGGCCGCGGAAAACAACATTGATGCATTGTATAATTCCGTCAGTGAAAAGACGCATGTTGCCCGGGAGAGGCTTTCCGCTGTTTATACTTCCTCTCTGATTACCAGCGTGGTTACGCTGACTCTGGGGGTTTTGCTGGTTGCTGCGGCTTTCCGAAGTATACGGAAATCGGTTATTGCGCCTATCCGGGGCGCCATGAATATGCTGCAGGACAGCTCCGAAGGACTCAGCGGCGTGGTGGGCGACGTCCGAAGCCGCACCCAGAGCTCGGATGAGAGTGTGCAGACCCTTTCCGGTCTGACCACGGAGCTTTCCTCCACCTTCGAGGAGATTTCGGGCAGCGCTTCTTCCATCCGCGAAAGCACGGTCAGTATCCAGGACGATGTGGCGAGTATGGCGGATGAATGCGCCTCCATTACCTCTTATTCCATTGATATGCGGAGCCGGGCGGAAGCGGTTGAAGCGTCCGCGCAGGAGCAGATAGAATCCATACGGAGGAGGACCGGGGAAATTCTTTCCGTCCTTGACGAAGCCATCAAAAAGAGCCAGAGCGTCAAACAGGTCAATGCGCTCACGAAGGATATCCTGTCGATTTCCTCGTCCACAGAGCTTATCGCCTTAAACGCTTCCTTAGAGGCAGCGCGGGCCGGAGCGGCAGGAAAGGGCTTTGCCGCTGTGGCGCAGGAAATACGCCAGTTGGCGGACGCCTGTTCCGCAACGGCAAATCACATCAATGAGGTCAACGGGGTGGTAACCGGGGCAGTGGAATATCTGGCAGACAGCGCCCAGGAGATGGTGGACTATCTCGGAAAGTCTATTTTATCACAGTTTGAGCAGTCTGCAAGGTCAGGACAGCAGTACAGGGAAGACGCCGTTTACATAGAACACTGTATAGAAGCCTTCAACAGCCGGGTAGAGCGGCTGCGCACGGTAATGGACGAAATTGCCGGTTCGATTTCCGGTATTTCCGATTCCATTGACGGAGCGGCGGCCGATGTCATCAGCGCCGCAGGCAGCACCCGCAGTCTGGTAGACGATATGGCGGATATTACCACACGGATGCAGACGAATCAGGAAATCGTCAGGGATTTGCAGAAGCAGGTGGAAGTGTTTGCAAACCTGTAAGAAAAAAGGCTGCCGGCATACGGTCCCTTATCCGGGGCAATGTGCCGGCAGCAGCTTTTATCAGGAACGGATTTATTTCTTCATTTTGGGATTAAACACAAGGCTTGCCAGATAGCCAAATACCAGCGCAGCCGACGTCCCTACGGCCCCGGCTTTGAAACCGCCTGTAAAAAGCCCCATAAAGCCTTCCGTGTCCACGGCTTCTTTTACTCCTTTCATGAGGACGTTTCCGAAGCCCAGAAGAGGAACGGAAGCCCCGGCCCCGGCAAAGTCAATCAGGGGCTGATACCATCCGAATATGCCAAGAACGGCTCCGGCGCACACCAAAAGCACCATAATGCGTCCCGGCATCATTTTTGTTTTTTCCATTAATATCTGAATCAGTGCGCAAATCAGTCCGCCCACCCAGAAAGCGTTAAAATAATCCATGGTAATCCTCCAGACATTGATTTTGTAGATTATTATGTGTGGATTTTTCTTTTTTATGCGAGGTTTCATAAACTCCTGCAGTTGTCCTTTTTTCCCGCAGCAGTTATAATAATAAATATTATAACAGGAAAGAGAGTGAAAAAATTATGATACGCGAGAGATTAAGCAAATTAAGAGAATGTATGAAAGCTGCCGGAATCGACTGTTATCTGGTTCCCACGTCGGATTACCACGACAGCGAATATGTAAGCGGCTATTTTGCGGTCCGCAGATTCTTAACCGGTTTTACCGGCTCCGCAGGCACTTTGGTGGTGACGAAGGACGAGGCGGCGCTTTTTACGGACGCAAGATATTTTATACAGGCGGCCAGACAGCTTGAGGGTACAGGCATTATTTTGATGAAGATGAATGAGCCGAAGGTTCCCACCCTTAAGGAATATCTGGAACAGGTGATAGCCGAAGGCCAGACTCTGGGCTTTGACGGACGGGTGGTAAGGGCTGTCGATGCCGGGGAGTACGAGGAGATACTGGAAAAGAAAAAGGGAAAGCTTCTCTGGGATAAGGACCTGTGCGAGGCTATCTGGACGGAACGGCCGGCCATTGTCCATCAGCCCGTGTTTGTGCTTAAGGAGTGTTACAGCGGAGAGAGCGCATCCTCAAAAATTTCGAGAGTTCGTGAAAAGATGAAGGAGGAGGGGGCGGATAAGCACATTTTAACCTCCCTTGACGATATTGCATGGCTTCTTAATCTGCGCGGAAACGACATGAAGAATTTCCCCATCGTTCTTTCCTATGTAATTGTCACCATGGAAAAGGTAATGCTTTTTGCAAAGGGGGAAAGGGAAGAGACAGGGGACGGCGAAAAATGCGAGGTCTGGACGCCGGAGCTTTTGGATTATCTGAAAGAAAACGGTGCGGAGCTTTGCTCTTATGATGATTTTTACGATTATATTTCCGGGATTCACGGGGAGAGGGTTCTGCTTTGCAGGGGGCGCGTGAACTGCCGTGTGGAGAAGGAGCTGGCAGAAGATGTAACCGTTATCGATAAGCCCAATCCCACGGAGCTTATGAAGGCTGTAAAAAATCCTGCAGAGATGGAAAATCTCCGCAGGGCTCACTTAAAAGACGGAGTTGCGGTTGCCCGTTTTATGTACTGGCTGAAGACAAATATCGGCAAAATTCCCATGACGGAGTGGAGCGCGACGGAATACATTGATAAGTTGCGGCAGGAAAACGATAATTTCATTGAGACGAGCTTTGACACTATCTGCGCTTACGGCGCCAACGGCGCAATCAATCATTACAGCGCGAGCCCCCAGGACTGTCTTACCCTTGCGCCGGAAGGGCTTCTGGTGGTGGACAGCGGCGGCCATTATCTGGAGGGCTCCACGGATATCACGAGAACCTTTGCATTAGGGCCTGTCACAGCAAAGATGAAGGAGCATTTCACGCTGGTTTTGCGGGCGATGCTGAATATGCGGGCAACGAAGTTCCTTTACGGCTGCCGGGGAAGTAATCTGGATGTCAGGGCGAGGGAAGTGCTTTGGGAAAAGGGCCTTGATTACAAGCACGGAACCGGTCATGGCGTGGGGTACATTTTAAACGTCCATGAAGGCCCCAACAATTTCAGATGGAAGCCGATTCCCGGACAGGAAAGCGCGGTTTTGGAGGAAGGCATGGTGACCACGGACGAGCCGGGTATTTATATAGAAGGAAGCCATGGAATCAGGATTGAAAACGAGCTTTTGTGCCGGAAGGGGGATGAGAATGAGTACGGGCAGTTCATGTACTTTGAGGATTTGACGCTTGCCCCCATTGATTTGGACGCCGTGGAGGTTTCTCTGCTCGGGGAGACGGATAAGAAGCGTCTGAATGATTACCATAAGGAAGTTTATGAAAAGCTGTCTCCTTATTTTGAGGGAGAGGAGCTGGCATGGCTTAAAGACGCTACGAGGGCGGTCTGAGAGGAAATGTTATGATACCGAAAACTGATACAGACGAAAAGGGGCTTCTCAAAAAAATCAGATGCTTTGCCCTTGACATGGACGGGACCGTTTATCTGGGGGAAAAGTGGATTGAGGGCGCAAGGGACTTTCTGGAGGCGGTGGAGAATGCCGGAAAAACCTATGTTTTTCTGACCAACAATTCCTCCAAAAGTCCTGAGAGCTATTTGAAAAAGCTGGAGCGGATGGGGCTTAAGGCCGGGCCGGAGCGGATTGTAACCTCGGGGATGGCAACCGTCTCCTATTTGAAAACTCATTTCCCGGGGAAAAGGGTTTATCTGCTTGGCAACGAGCTTTTAAAGGAAGAGTTTGCGGGGGAAGGGATTTTGCTGGACGAGCAGGCGCCGGAGGTGGTGACGGTGGGGTTTGATACCACCCTGACCTATGAAAAGCTGTGCAGAGTCTGCGACCTGGTAAGGGAGGGGCTTCCCTATATTTCCACCCATCCCGACTATAACTGTCCTACAGAAAACGGCTTTATCCCTGACGCGGGGGCGATTCACGCTTTTATTCATGCCTCGGCATTCCGGTATCCCGACCATATTGTGGGAAAACCCAGCGGGGATATTATGGATTATCTGAGAGAGCGCGCGGGCGTCCTGAAAGAAGAAACGGCCATGGTAGGCGACAGGCTGTATACGGATGTGGCGGCAGGGGTCAATAACGGGTATACCGGGATTCTGGTCTTAAGCGGGGAGGCCGGCAGGAAGGATGTGGAGGAATCAAAGATAATTCCTGATTTAATTTTTACATCCGTGAAGGAAATGATTCCGTTTTTATAAGGAGTATCTATGGGATTACAGTTTTATTTCGGCGCGTCGGGCGCCGGGAAAAGCAGACAGTTACATAAGGATATTGTCAGATGGGCTGGTCGGGAGCCGGAACGGAATTTTCTATTTCTGGTGCCCGACCAGTTTACCATGCAGACACAGGTGGATTTGGTGAATGCCAGCGACTGCGGCGGTATTATGAATATTGACGTGCTGAGCTTCGGACGGCTTTCCCACCGTATTTTTGAGGAAACCGGCTATGGAAGTAAGCCCGTTTTGGACGATACCGGAAAGAGCCTGGTGCTGCGGAAGGTGGCGGCTTCTTTGCAGGAGCAGATGCCGGTTATCGGGAAAAATCTGAATAAAATCGGGTATATCCATGAGGTGAAGTCCGCCATATCGGAATTTATGCAGTATGGCATCAGCGCCTCTCAGGTGGGAGAGCTCTCCGAGTTTGCAAAGGGGCGGGGGGCTTTGCATTATAAGCTGAAGGATTTGGAAGTGATTTATAAGGGCTTTGCCGATTATATCAGAGAGCGGTTCATCACTACGGAGGAAACCCTGGGGCTCCTTACAGGGGCGGTGGGCAAATCCGGAATTATAAAGGGGAGCGTTATTGTATTCGACGGATTTACAGGATTTACGCCCATACAGTACCGGCTGATTCAGGAGCTTTTTGGGCTGGCGGAGAGGGTGATTGTATCCATAACCATTGACGGAAGGGAAAATCCGTTTCAGACGGGCGGCGAACAGGAATTATTTTACCTGAGCAAAAAGACGGCAGGCGACCTTTGCCGGCTTTACAGGGAGAGCAGCGGCAAAAGAGGAGGCGGGGAAAGGGAAAAGGATGTGTATCTCATGGCAAATCCTCTGCCAAGATTTCGGGATAACCAGGAGATGGCGCATCTGGAGAAAAGCCTGTTCCGCTATCCGCTGCGGCCTTACGGGGGAATCGGAGGACAGGGCGGGGAGAATGCAGACAGCTCTGAATCTGAGGATTTGCAAAAGGATGAGAGAGGAAATATGCAGAGTATCCGTCTCATGGAGGCTTTAAATCCCGCCGGGGAGGTGCGTCAGGTATGCATTCAGATTAAAAAGCTGGTGTTGGAGGAGGATTACTGTTATCGGGATATTGCCGTGGTGGCAGGGGATTTGGAAACTTATGCGCCATATTTCGAGAGAGAAGCGCCTGTTTACGATATTCCGGTTTTTATGGACAGGA
>CAMSTM010000183.1 GCA_947063675.1 uncultured Lachnospiraceae bacterium
AATGGAACGCATCTTTGGTGAAAATTCGGAATATTCAGAAGAAACACAAAATGAATTGAAACAGGTCATGCTGGTAACGGAGCAGGAGCGGACAGATATTGCGGTCTATGGGAAAACGGGGATGGGCAAGGCCGATGGCGTTGTTGTTGACGCATGGTTTACCGGATTCGCAGAAACCGCAGAGGGGAAGTTATATTTTTGTGTGCGTCTTGGAAGAACGGACGGCATGAATGTATCGAGTCCGTTGGCAAAGGAAATTGCGATTCAAATCGTATCGGATTATAGCAATCAGTAATTCTCTGCGGAAGAAAGATTTATGCGGAAAAAGATAACAAAGACAGCAGTATAATAACGGTCAGAGATATATGGACACCTTGCAGAGATACAGGGTATGCATTTCTGAGAGGCAGTCAGCATTGCAAGGAAGGAGGAACTCTAAAATGAGAAAATCGGTTTTTTCCTATATCGAAAAGAAGTATAAGGCTTTCCCGGAATACCCATGGGCGAAAGACGACAAGGACGCAGTTTTCCGTCACAGCGGCAACAGGAAGTGGTTTGCGCTGGTGATGGAAGTCGGCAAAGAAAAGTTAGGGCTTCCGGGGGCCGGGTACGTGGACGCGGTTAACCTGAAAATCAGTGACAGAATGTTTCATGACATACTCACCCGGGAGCCGGGCATCTTTCCGGCTTATCATATGAACAAAGAGCATTGGATTACCGTACTTTTGGACGGTACGGTGGAGGAGGAAAAAATCTTTGAATTGATTGATACCAGTTTTCAGGCAACTGCCCCGAAGCCCTCAAAGCTGAAAGCGGAAGCGCCAAAGAACGCCGGGGCTTCAGACTCAAAAAGCCGCTAGAGAACTTCGTAGAGGTCCCGGGAGATGTCTTTGAAGATAAAGGAGTTATATAGATAAAAGCTATGGTGCAGTATTCGATATAGGTATTTGCTATCTTCTGTTTTTTCAGTTAAACTAAGCACATAGAAGACTTAAAGTATATTGCAAAAATGGGAGAGGGAAAGCAAATGACGGAAAAAGAAAACATTATGGGTACGCAGAAAATGAGCAGGCTGATACTTTCTACGGGGATTCCGCTGATGCTCAGCCTGTTTATCAATTCTCTGTATAATTTTGTGGATTCCATGTTCATTTCAAGGGTTTCGGAGGACGCGCTTACCGCACTTTCACTGGCTGCGCCTGTCCAGATGCTGGTATCGGCGCTGGGGCTTGGCAATGCGGTGGGACTGAATGCGGTGATTTCCAGAGCTCTTGGCAGAAAGAAACCGGATGAGGTGCGGCGGGCGGCGGATGCGGCCATATTTATAGCGTTATGCTCCTGGGGAATCATTATACTTCTGTGCCTGTTTTTTGTAAGACCTTATTTTGAATGGCAGTCAGGGGGAAACGAAGTGATTGCGGAATACGGCGTCAGATACCTGACGGTATGTATGCTGTTTTCTTTCGGACAGATGGGACAGTGGGTGTTTGACCGTTTTGTTATTGCAAGCGGGCGCTCCGGTCTGTTTTTGTTTACTCTCTCTGCGGCTTCAATTACCAATCTGATTCTGGACCCTGTGTTTATCTTCGGATGGTTCGGGCTGCCCAGGATGGAAACTATGGGAGCAGCAATCGCCACGGTGATTGGCCAGAGCGCCGGCATGATAGCAGGGATTTTCATCAACCGGCGCTGGAACAGGGAAATCCCCTTTGGCTTTACTCTCTGGCCTGACGGGGAGAGTGTGCAAATGATTTTGAAGGTGGGAATCCCGTCCACGCTGGTACAGGTGCTCACCTCCTTTGTGGGAATTTTGATGAATTCCATTTTGCTGGCGTTTTCCACCACGGCGGTTGCGGTATATGGCGTATGTACCCGTATTTCCGCTGTCAGCACGGTAGGGGTTCACGGAATCGACAACGGGCTGATTCCTGTCATTGCCTATAATTACGGCGCGGGTAACAAAAAACGGATTTCCGATGCTGTGAAATGGGCGATAATTTACGGCGCGCTGCTTTATCTGCTCTTTTTTGCAGTTCTCGAGATATTTCCGGCAGCAGTACTTCAGATTTTCGATGCATCGGAATATATGCTGGAAATCGGAATTCCGGCGCTTCGTATTTTTGCGCTGGTCTGGTTTATCGGAATCCCGGGACTGGTGATGGCGGCGGCTTTGCAGGGGCTGTCCATGGGATTTGGCAGTATGATGATTACCATGACCAGACAGGCAATTCTGCCTCTGCTTTTTGCCGTGCTTCTGCAGAGGGCCGGAAACTTAAACCTGATTTGGACGGCGTTTATTATTGCGGAGGCTGTGGGAATACCGCTTGCCCTGGCACTCTGGAAAAAAGGATTTCAAAAAGCGCTGACACAGGGAGAATGGCAGGCTGCGGAAACAAATGCCTATGGCTGATTTCCGCCTGTCATCTCCTGAAACTTCTCGAGAAATTTCTGTGCGGCCTTGGGAAAGACCTGATATTTTTTCCACAAAAGGCTCATATCGGCAAAAAGGGGCGGGGTTAAGGGACGGAAACAGAGATTGCTGTCTCCGGTTACGTTAATCAGCTTATCAAGGGCAAAAGCGTAGCCCATCCCTTCGTCCACCATGAGGGAAGCGTTGAAAATCAGGTTGTAGGTGGCGCTCACACGGATTTCGGAACGGCTTTTTTTGAGCCAGGTAGTGAGAATATCCCCGTCCCGGGTATTTCGGTTAAACATAAGAGGCTTGTCCCATAAATCCTCGGGACAAATGGCCTCTTTTTCCGCAAGGGGACTGTCCTTCCGCATTAAAATTCCGTAGCTGTCAGGGGTGGGAAAGCGCAGATATTCATATCTGGCCGCATCAACCCGGCCGAAAATAAGCCCGAAATCAATCAGACCTTTATCAAGGCTTTCCAGAACGTCGCGGGTATCGCCGCTGGAAATATGGTAATGGGTATTCGGATAATCCTGCTGCAGCTTTCTGGCGGCTTTCGCAAGGTATCGCACCGCGTCCGTTTCCCCGGCCCCGATATAAATATCCCCTTCAATAACATCGTCCGCAGTGGTGATTTCACGCTTTGTCTTGCCGATTAACGCCACCACTTCCTCGGCGCGCCTGCGCAGAATCATGCCTTCCTCCGTCAGGGTGACCTTGCGGTTCCCGCGGACAAAAAGCTGCCTGCCGAGCTCATCCTCCAAATCCTTCAGCTGTCTGGAAAGGGTGGGCTGGGAGAGATGCAGGGACTGCGCCGCCCCGGAAATGCTCTGTTCTCTTGTGACTGCAAGAAAATATTGTAGTACCCGTAATTCCATTCTGATATCCTCCGGTTTATTTATATTCTTATTATAAAGGAAAACAGGTAAATTTTCTAAGAAATTTTAGAATATTAATTTCTTGTATTGCAGGCGGTTTTCAAGTACACTGAATATATAGAAGAAAGCGGGGATTTGAAAATGAATGATAATGAAACTAAGCCGATGGTTAAGATACGGAATGAAAGGAAAGAGGATTATCGTATCGTTGAGGAGCTGACGAGAAAAGCTTTCTGGAATATGAACGAACCCGGCTGCAACGAGCATTATCTGGCGCATATTCTGCGGGGACACAAAGACTTTATCCCCGAGCTTGATTTCGTAGCGGAAATGCCGGACGGAACCATAGCGGGTAATGTGATGTATACTCTGGCAAAGCTGAAAGATGAAGACGGGAGGGAAATGCCGGTACTTACTTTCGGTCCAATCAGCGTCCATCCGGCGTATCAGAGAAAGGAAATCGGCAGAATGCTGTTGGAGCACAGCTTTGTGAAAGCCGCGGAAATGGGATACGAAGTGATTGTAATATACGGAAATCCTGATAATTATGTGGCGAGAGGTTTTAAAAGCTGTAAGAAATACAATGTGTGCAGGCAAGACGGCGCGTATCCGTCGGCCATGCTGGTAAAAGAACTGAAAGAGGGAGTTCTTGACGGAAAAAAGCGATTTTACAGTGAAAGCCCCGCTTACAGTTTTGACGGAGAAGCAGCAGAAGAATTTGACAGGCAGTTCGAGCCGATGAAAAAAGAATATCTTCCGTGCCAGGAGGAATTTTATATTCACAGCCATTCTGTGATTGTTGACGGGTGAATCCGCCCCGGAGAACATGGATATCAATTCGGCAAAATTCTGCCAACAACATCAAGGGAGGAATAAAAATGCTGGAATTACCGGAAGTGTCAGCCAGAGCGGCTCAGATACGGGATTATATTGCAGGAAAAACGGTAAGCTGTGTCCGTCCGCCGTCAAAGGAGCATAAATTCTGCTGGTATAACGGAGAGCCGGCCGCTTATCACAATGCTTTGGCCGGAAAGAAAATTACCGGGGCGGAGGGCTTCGGGATATTCGTGGAGCTTTCCTTTGGGGACGATATGAGGCTTTGCGTGAATGACGGCGTCAATATGTCGCTGATACCGGTTTCAAAGGCGCCGCGCAATTATCAGCTTCTGGTGGAGTTTGCGGACGGACTGGCGCTGGTATTCACGGTTGCGATGTACGGCGGGATTTTTCTGCATAAAGGAGATTATGACAACGAATACTATATAAAAAGCAGGCAGGCGGTTTCGCCCTTTGCGCCGGAATTTCAGGAATACTTTTCCAGGCGGAGAGCGGAAAGTAAAAAAAATCTCAGTGCAAAAGCCTTTCTGGCAACGGAGCAGCGTTTCCCCGGAATCGGAAACGGCGTTTTGCAGGATATCTTATTTGCGGCGCGAATTCATCCAAAAAGGAAGGTGGAAACGCTGTCGGAGAACGAGTGGGAGATGCTTCGCGGTTCCGTTGTTTCTGTGCTGCGTGAAATGACGGACAAGGGCGGGCGAGATACGGAAAAGGATATCTTCGGCAGGCCGGGCGGATATCAGACGAAAATGTCGAAAATGACTTATAAGTCAGGCTGTCCGTGCTGCGGCGGAAGCATCACGAAGGAAGCCTATATGGGCGGAAGAGTGTATTATTGCCCGGTGTGCCAGCCGAAGGAAGTATAATGTCAGGGAGGATATATTATGTGTCAAATTGCTATCAACATACCCAATGAGGTATTATACGATACGAAAATGAATATTGATGAAGCAAATCAGTTTGCAAGATGTGCAGTAGCGCTTGGTTATTATACTCAGAGCGGCGTATCTATAGGCTATTGCGCTCAGATTGCAGGAATGACAGAGAAGGAGTTCATTAAATATCTTGGACAAAATCATGTTTCTATTTTTCATTTTGACAGCAAGGAAGAGTTTGTGGAGGAATTAAACAATGCATAAAGTGATTGTTAATTCTACACCTCTTATTGTGCTTTGCGGAATAGGGGAATTAGAGATATTGCAGAAACTATATCAGGAAATTTTTATTCCGACTGCAGTATTTCAGGAGATTACTGCAATAGAGGATTCTGCCAGTATGCAGATTAAGGCGGCGTATGAGTGGATTCACGTAAAACCGATATGTGATAACAGAGAAAAGAAGATGTATAAAGCGAAACTGCATGCAGGAGAGGTTGAGGTGATGATTCTTGCGCAGGAAGAGGGAGCTAATCTGGTTATCATTGATGATAATGCGGCAAAGAAAACAGCAAAATATCTCGGATTAACTGTTACCGGCACATTAGGGATTCTTTTGAAAGCAAAGCATCAGGGAATTGTGGAAAAAGTTTCCCCTTTATTGTCAAAAATGAAACAGAATGGTTTTCATATAGATTCTCGGGTTGAAGCTTTCGTATTGGAGCAGGCCGGAGAAAAGTAAACAGATTAAAACAGCAGGAGGAACACAAAATGTTAGAAACAGGAACAAAAGCACCATCGTTTTCATTACCCGACCAGAACGGGAAGACCCATACGCTTGAGGATTACAGAGGCAAAAAAGTGATTTTATACTTTTACCCGAAGGACAACACGCCGGGATGCACAAAGCAGGCGTGCAACTTTGGCGAGCTGTATCCGCAGTTTCAGGAAAAGGGCGCGGTAGTGCTCGGCGTCAGCAAGGACAGCGTGGCGTCCCATAAGAAATTTGAAGAAAAGTACGGACTGCCCTTCACTTTGCTTTCCGACACGGAACTCTCCTGCATCCAGGCTTACGATGTATGGAAGGAAAAGAAAAATTACGGAAAGGTGAGCATGGGCGTAGTGAGGACTACTTATCTGATTGACGGGGAAGGGACGATTGTGAAAGCCTTCGACAAGGTAAAGGCGGCGGAGAATCCGGCGCAGATGCTGGATTGTATCTGAAAAACAGGTGCAGGAAGCGGCGCGGGCCGCAGAGAAAATTCAGGCAGCGCGCAGAGCTTCAGGAAGCTGTCAGGAGAAATGGAAAATGAAAATAATCATATCACCGGCGAAGAAAATGAACGTTAACACGGATTCTTACGAGGTGCGAAGGCTGCCGGAATTTATTGACGATACGCGAATCCTCATGGAGAAAATAAAGACGCTGTCTTTTCAGGAGGCCAGGGAGCTTTGGAAATGCAACGAGCGTCTTACGGAATTGAATTACCGGCGTTTTCAGGAGATGGATTTGGAGCGGGCGTTGACGCCGGCGGTTTTAGCTTATGAGGGATTGCAGTACCAGCATATGGCTCCGGGGGTGTTTACAACCGGAGCGCTTTCTTACATAGGGGAGCATTTGCGTATTCTCTCCGGCTTTTACGGTATTCTTGCGCCTTTTGACGGAGTTGTGCCCTACCGTCTGGAAATGCAGGCGAAGCTATCTGTGGGTAAAAGCCGGGATTTATATGATTTCTGGGGAGACCGTTTATACAAA
>CAMSTM010000184.1 GCA_947063675.1 uncultured Lachnospiraceae bacterium
TAAAATATGCAAAAGATGGCAATCATCTATTTGATATTTCGGCAGCAATTGACAATCCTGCCGAAGCGAAGATGAAAATCAGAGAATGTCTGTTAAAGGCAATGGAACGCCATACGCTCCAGACGGGCAGGACACATAAGGTCTATACCGTCCGGTTCGGCGGACGGAAAATCAGCGTGGATTATAATGACATTCTCTTTTTTGAGACGTCCGGCAATATCCATAAGGTCATTCTCCACGGGAAAGACCGTCAAATTGAATTTTCCGGTACAATAAAAGAACTGGCGGACACATTAGACGATAACTTTGTGCGCTGCCACCGGTCGTTTCTGGTAAATAAAAATAATATAAAAGAAGTGGATGTTAAAAAGAGGATGGTTCATTTTACCAACGGAGAAACCTGCCTGATGTCCACCCGCATGATGAAAGGCCTCTGAACTATTACGCAAAGGGTGTTGACAAATCGGCAGAATTTTTCTACAATCATGGTACGATGTCGGAAACAAAACCTGCAGATAAGCTTCTGGTTTTGAAACCGGCAGCGGAAAAATGATTTTCCGCAAGGAAAAAACGTGGCGAAGAAAAGGATTAGTACGCACAGGAAGCCGTCAGAGAGGGAATCCCGTTTGCAGAAGCAGCCATCCAAAAACATGCTCCGAAGCATGGAGGCCGCATAGAAAAGCAAAAGGTGCTGAAAGATTTCCGGGTGACAATGTTCGGAACCTGCCTTGGAGCCCTGTATGAAAATACAGCGTAGCACCGGCGATAACGGTAAGAAAAGAGAATGTGAAAGCATTAATCAGGGTGGTACCGCCGGAATCCGGTCCCTTACAGGGTGGATAGGTGTGCCGCCCTTTGTGTTGCAGTTATTGTGAAACAGAAAAACAGCGTAAGCCCACAACCGCACGGAACGATTTTAAGATGTGTAAGCAGATGAAAATCGTTCCAGACCCAGGTGCGATTGTGGGCTGAAGCGGAACAGAAAAACAGCGTAAGCCCACAACCGCACGGAACGATTTTAAGATGCGAAAGCAGGTGAAAATCGTTCCAGACCCAGGTGCGGTTGTGGGCTGAAGCGGAACTGGAATGGAGAGAGAAAATGGCAGAGAAAAAGTTAGTAGAAGCAATCACATCCATGAGCGAGGATTTTGCCCAGTGGTATACGGATGTGGTCAAAAAAGCGGAACTCATCGATTATTCCAATGTAAAAGGCTGTATGGTAATCAAGCCCGCCGGTTATGCTATCTGGGAAAACATCCAGAAGCGGATGGACGAGCGGTTCAAGGCGACAGGGGTGGAGAATGTATACATGCCCATGTTTATTCCCGAGAGCCTTTTACAGAAGGAGAAGGACCATGTGGAAGGCTTTGCACCCGAAGTGGCATGGGTGACTCACGGAGGCTTAAATCCCCTTCAGGAGAGAATGTGCGTACGCCCCACGTCGGAAACCCTGTTTTGTGATTTCTATAAAGGGGACATCCATTCCTACAGAGATTTGCCCAGGGTATATAATCAGTGGTGCAGCGTTGTCCGCTGGGAAAAAGAGACCCGTCCTTTCCTGCGCTCAAGGGAATTCCTGTGGCAGGAGGGCCACACAGCCCACGCAACGGCCGGGGAGGCGCAGGAGCGCACGGAGCAGATGCTGAACGTTTATGCGGATTTCTGTGAGGAAGTGCTGGCTATCCCTGTGGTAAAGGGACGCAAGACGGAAAAGGAAAAGTTTGCGGGGGCGGAGGCCACCTACACCATAGAGGCGCTGATGCACGACGGCAAAGCGCTCCAGTCGGGAACCAGCCATAACTTTGGCGACGGATTTGCCAGAGCCTTCGGCATTCAGTTTACGGATAAGGACAATCAGTTAAAATATGTCCATCAGACCTCCTGGGGAGTTTCCACCAGAATCATCGGAGCGATTATCATGGTTCACGGCGACGACTCGGGGCTGGTGCTGCCTCCTGAAATTGCGCCCACACAGGTGATGATTATCCCTATTCAGCAGAAAAAGGAAGGCGTTCTCGATAAGGCTTATGAGCTGCGGGATAAGCTCGGGAGCTTCCGCGTGAAGGTGGATGACAGTGACAAGAGCCCCGGATGGAAGTTTTCCGAGCAGGAGATGCGGGGCATTCCCATGCGTGTGGAAATCGGCCCTAAGGATATCGAAGCGGGTAAATGCGTAATCTGCCGCCGTGACACAAGGGAAAAGACAGAAGTTGCCCTGGATAAGCTGGAAGAAACCGTGGGAGAGCTGCTGAAAACGATTCAGTCCGACATGCTTGCACGGGCAAGAAAGCATCTGGAGGAGCACACATACACAGCGGTAAACAGAGAAGAATTTGAAAGGGTTTTTGCGGAAAAATCCGGTTTTGTGAAGGCAATGTGGTGCGGAGAGCGGGAATGCGAGGAAGCCATTAAAGAGAACATGGCCGTCACCAGCCGCTGTATGCCCTTTGAGCAGGAGTGCCTGTCTGATACCTGCGTTTACTGCGGCAGGCCCGCAAAGAAAATGGTTTACTGGGGCAGGGCATATTGATAAAAGAGGAACCGGAATCAGCGGAACTAAGAATATGAATGTCGAGATACAACTACCTGAAAAAGTAAAATTCATCATAGATACGATTATGGAAGCCGGCTGCGAGGCCTATGCCGTAGGGGGCTGTATCCGCGACTTCATTTTAGGGCGGGAGGCGGCGGACTGGGATATTACCACCTCCGCCTCACCCCTTTTGGTAAAAGAGCTTTTCAGGCACACCATAGACACCGGAATTAAGCATGGGACAGTCACGGTGATGCTTGGAAAGGAAGGGTTTGAGGTGACTACCTACCGTGTTGACGGCAAGTACGAGGACGGCAGACACCCGGAAAGCGTGACCTTTACCGCCAGCCTTAAGGAAGATTTAAAAAGGAGAGATTTTACAATCAATGCCATGGCCTACAATGAACAGTCGGGGCTTGTGGATGAGTTCGGGGGTTTACAGGATATTGAAAATAAAATCATCCGATGCGTGGGCGACGCCGGGGAGCGTTTTACGGAGGACGCCCTGCGCATGATGCGGGCGGTGCGTTTTTCCGCCCAGCTGGGATATGAAATAGAAGAAAAGACTTCGGCGGCAATCAGTAAGCTGGCGGAGCGGCTGCGGCTCATCAGCGCGGAGAGGATTGCCGTGGAGCTGACAAAGCTGGCTGTGTCCCCCCATCCGGAAAAGCTGCGGACTGCCTGGGAGACGGGCATTACAAAAATTATTCTGCCCGAGTTTGACAGGTGTATGGAAACGGAGCAGAATAATCCCCACCACTGTTACAGCGTGGGAGAACATATTTTAAAGTCCATGCAGGAGATAAGGCCGGAGAAAGGGCTGCGCCTTGCCATGCTCTTTCATGATATCGGAAAGCCAGAGACGCTGACGGAAGGCCCGGAAGGAATTTCCCATTTTCACGGTCATCCGGCAATATCGGAAGAAATCGCCCGGCGGGTTCTGCACAGACTGAAATTTGACACCCGCACCATACAGACGGTCACCCGGCTTGTTCTTTATCATGATTATGACATTCTTCCGGAGGCAAAATACGTCCGGCGGGCGGTCAGGAAGGTGGGGGAAGATATTTTTCCGCTTCTTCTGGAGGTCAAGTATGCGGATATGATGGCTCAGAGCACGTATCTGCGCCCGGAAAAGGAAGAACGGCTTCGGGCAGTGGGGGAGGTATATGAGCAGATTCTTAAGGAGCGTCACTGTCTGTCTTTAAAAAATCTTGCTGTGACAGGAAAGGATTTAATTGACGGTGCCGGAATGCAGCCGGGACCGGCGCTGGGAGAAACCCTTGGGAAGCTCCTTGATATTGTGATTGAAAACCCTGATTTGAACCGAAAAGAAACGCTGCTTGCCATTGCGGCGGAGGAACCGGCAAGCAGAAAGCAGTGCTGATGTCAGGATGCCGGAAAGCATCAGGGATAAGAGTGCCGGAAAGCGGCAACATTTCCAGTAATACTTTATGGCGGTTATTCATATGATAGGATATGACACAACTTGGGGGTAATCGCCGTGAATGACAGAAGCGTTAATCTGTTGGAAAATTATGATATTGAAGTGCTTCGCACCTGGAAAGGTCGGGGCGCTATTCTATGTGAAACAAAACAGGGCACTTATATATGGAAGGAATACGCCGGGCGCAAGGAAAAGGCCGTTTTTCAGAATGCTCTGCTCACCATGGTGAAAGAAAACGGTTTTGAGAATGTGGAAGGCATTCTTAAAAATAAAGAGCAGGAACTTTTGACACAGGACGCGGATGGGACTTCCTATATCCTTAAGACCTGTTTTGAAGGAAGAGAATGCAACGTGAGAGACGCGGGCGAGTGCGTGCAGGCAGTCGAAACGCTTGCACAGTTTCACAGGGCGTCATATTCGGAGGAGCCTTTGCCGGGCGTCTGTGTGCCCCGCACTCCGCATCTGGAATTTGAAAAGCATAACAAAGAGCTTAAAAGAGTCAGGAAATTTCTGTGGGACAAAAGCCCGAAGACAGATTTTGAAATATATCTGATGAAAAATTATGATTATTTTCTTAACCTGGCGCTGCAGATGACGGAGGAGCTGCGGTTTTTTAAGAGCGGGGAGGAAAGCCGCTTTATCTGCCATGGCGATTATCAGCATCACAATATTATGTTTTGCAAAGACGGGATTTATCTGATTAATTTTGAAAAATGTGTTTCTGACAGTCCCGTCAGGGATTTGTACCTTTTTATGAGAAAGCTGATGGAAAAAAATAACTGGGCGGAAGGCATCGGCTTTGAGCTGATTAATTCCTATGACAAGATACGGCCTATGGAAAAAGAAGAATTCAGACAGTTGTATTACCGTCTTGCCTATCCGGAAAAATTCTGGAAGATAGTTAATTTTTATTATAATTCAGGAAAAGCCTGGATTCCGGGGAGAAATCTGGAAAAATTAATCCGCGTAACCGGGCAGGAAAAGGATAAACAGGATTTTCTGGAAAAATTTCGGACCAGATATGGATTATCTTAGTGCTTTTCATATTTGGCCGGGCGTGGTATACTTGAAGATGTGAGAGTGGGGAATCACTAAGCTCGAAAGGATACCGCAAAGCGGTTTATGCGGGAATGAGGAAAAATGAAGAAATTTAAAAAGATACAAAATTCGATAAAGCCATTGCTTTTAAGCCTTTGTCTGATACTGACGGGATGCGGCGCCGCCAGTCTGGCGCAGGAATCCACCTTCGAGAGCGCTTATGAAAATGTGGAAGAAGAGGAGCCGGTAAATATTTACACATCCTCGGCGTCGGCGGTGATAGAGGCTGTAAGCGAAGAAAGTAAGGCAATGGCCATGTATCTGCCGGACCGTAATGAGAACAGAGTCTTCAGCTATGACGGAACTACGGTGATTAACGACAGGTATGGAAGCGCAATGGCCGTGGTTCAGCTGCAGCCGGGCGATATTGCGGAAATTACCTATAATAATGAGCTGGAAAAGCTGGGTAGCATTACCCTTTCGGGAGACGCCTGGAGTTATGAGGGCATTACAAAATACAATCTGAATGCCGGAAACGACAGCGCAATCATCGGCGAGGAAAGCTTCAATATGGGAAGCAATGTTCTGGTATTTTCGGAGGGCAGACCCATTGACACCGGGGAGATTATCCATCAGGATATCCTTTCCTTTCATGGAAAGGGCAGTAATGTAATGAGCATTACTGTGGATAAGGGACACGGATATCTGGAGCTGAAAAATTCCGAAGCCCTGCTTGGCGGATGGGTTGAGGTGGGGCAGACCGTGATTTCCCAGATTGCGGAGGACATGCTGATAACAGTGCCGGAGGGCGAATATACGGTCCGGCTGACAGCAGAGAAGGTAGATGTAACCAGAGACGTAACGATTGAAAGAAATAAGGTAACAGAGCTTGACCTTGGGGACATTGAAATTCCCGAGCCGGATGACGGAGTTGTCATATTTGAAATTACTCCTGAAAGCGCAAAGGTTTATGTAGATGACAAGAGTGTCAAAACCACCTATCCTCTGCGGCTTCCTCTTGGACTCCACAAGGTGACGGCAGAGGCCGAAGGATATGACAGTCTTTCCGAATATATTAAGGTAGAAACGGAAACGATTACGGTAAAAATGGATTTGGAAAAAGCAAAAGCTGTGGAAACCGTTTCAGGAAACAGCATTTCCTCATCTACCGCTGCAGGCAGCGGAAGAATCACCATTGAAGCGCCGGCGGATGTGTCCGTTTACCAGGATAATCTGTATGTGGGGATTGCGCCGGTTACCTATGACAAAACGGCCGGAGACCATACAATCACACTCCGCAAGGAGGGTTATGTAACCAGAAGCCACGATATTGTGGTTACGGATGACGGCAGAGACGTCACCTATGCCTTCCCTGACCTTGAACCGGAAAACGGAAAGGGCACGGTGAGCGGTAATTTCATCAGCGGCAATCCGGCAGACGACAGGAACAGAAACCAGAACCAGACGTCGGGAAACAACAGTAACAGCAATAATAATACAGTGAGCGGTAATTCTGTGAGCGGTAACTCATTGACGGATTCACAAAGCCTGGATTCAAACGGAGAGAATTCCGACAATGCAGATTCCGGTGACGGGAACTCGGATAATACGAATTACATTGATGGAAGCAGCAAAGATTCCAATACATAATTAAAAGAGGGCTGCCGCATTAAAAATGAACTGCTCCCCGTCAAGTAGACAATTGAAAAAATATAAAATTTTCCTGCCAGT
>CAMSTM010000185.1 GCA_947063675.1 uncultured Lachnospiraceae bacterium
TATGATAGACTATAAAAGTTGCTGCGAACGACAGCAAACAAGAACCTTGAAAACTTGCAATATAACCACGATAAACAAAACCACCATTAGCGAACGATGTACCGGCATTCATCCCATTAATAATGAGATTTCCTGTAGCATTATCATATGATATTGATATATCTACAGTCCCATACCTTGGGGTATAAGATGACGAACCAGCACCGGAATAGCATTGCCCGTAATAGCCTACAGATTTAGGAACTATAATAAAATTATTTGCACTGTATTTAGATGGATTGTCTAAATATGATGACAAATCAACTATTTTTGTTTCTGGTTTATCAGAATTGGCTACCGTACATAAATATAACGGCTTTGCGCTAAAAGGGCTCCATGTATCAGCACCGACTGCTCTCCAAAAGCCCTTTCCATCAGAATCAATATCAAACTCAATCTGGCCATGCGCTAAATTATTATATATTTCGTCCTCGCCCCCATTTCTGGTATCCTATCTAAAAAACGGAGGTATTCCACCATGAAAGAACAGTTTATTTGTGAAGTCCTGCACCATCTGCCAGATTACATTTCCGGCCAGCTATCCGAAATCAAAGAAGCTATCAGGGTCGTACTATGCAAGTACGAGCTGACTGCTAAAGAAACTTCGCTTCAAACCGTAAATAACAGCAGCCTGCACTATTTAAAAATGTATCTTGAATCATGTGAGCAGTCTGGGAAATCATCTGGCACCATAGGGCTGTACAGCTTCCACCTGTCACGCCTCCTGTCTTACACAAATAAAGATATAACATGCATCACGGATGATGACCTGTACATGTATCTTTACAACTATAAGCATAAGCGCACCGTAAGCAACTCTTACCTTAACCAGCTCCGGCTCGTTTTCAATGGCTTTTTTAAATGGCTTATAAAAAAACGAGTCCTGACATCAAATCCCGTAGATTCTCTTGACCCCACAAAGTGTCAGAAAAAAGTTAAAAAGCCACTGTCTGCTGAGGAAGTCGAGCGGCTCCGCTCGGCCTGTGAATCAGAGCGAGACCTTGCAATCATAGAATGCTTATACAGTACTGCCGTCAGGGCTTCTGAATTATTACAGCTTGACCGTTCTGACATATCGTTTACAAGAAATGATATTGTAGTTTTAGGCAAAGGAAACAAAGAGCGTGTGACCTATCTTAATGCAAAATCGCACATCCACTTACAGAACTATCTGGATTTACGCACGGATGATAATCCGGCTCTGTTTGTCAGTAGCAAAGCCCCTCACGACCGTCTTACCCGTCGGGGCCTTGAAGATATCCTAAACCGGATTGCCAGCGCGGCTAAAGTGAATAATGTACACCCGCATCGGTTCCGGCGTACCAGCGCCACCGATTTACTCAACGCTGGTATGCCGATTGAACAGGTACAGGAACTGCTTGGTCATAAAAGTATAGAAACTACCCGGATTTACTGTACTGTGAATCAGGAAGCTGTAAAACATAACCATAAACGGTACATGAATTTCTAATATCCCCATCAGCTACAGCTGCCTCTATATTTCCGGAGGCTTATTTGCTATGCCCTTAATCAGCCTTTATATCGAAGCGGCCTAAAATTGCCTTTTCCACCGCCCTTTCGTTGGGCCTTACAAAATCCTTCCCAAAACCTATCCTCTGCTGGGTACGGAAGATGCCCCGGTAATACCCGTCGTCAAACTCGCTTTTCAGGAAATCATAAATGCTGGCCTGCTGCCCGTCATAGAGCGTCACCAGCTTCCGGTCTATTTCCAGCTGCCGGAGCTCCAGATAAGATATCTTCCCCCGGCGGGCATAAAGCTCCATTTTCTTTTCCAGTTCCTGATGCTGCTTTTCCAGTCTCGCCACCACGTCGCCCGGAAGTTTATCCTTCCCTTTCAGTTTTGCGGCACATTCCCGCGACTCCCGAATCATGCCCTGCCAGTCAATCTTTTTAAAATCAGCTTCCCTTACCTGCTTTTTTGCCTCCGCAAGGGTGATGTGGTTTTTATCCGCAAAATTCTGGTATAGTTTTTCTACCTCTTTGCCGATTTCCTCTTTCGCTTCCAAATAAGCCTTCCGTTCCTCTTTTAAAAGGAACTTCTCCGACCGGTTCACGGCTTCCGCCTTATCCTTCAGCTGCCGCCTTTCCCAATATGACAATTTTCCCGCCATGCCGCCACCTATAAGCCGCTGATATCAACCCGCGGGAGCATATCCTCCTCCAGCGCTTCCCTTCTCAGCCGTTCCAGTTCCTCAGCCGTATCTGACACAATATCTGACGGCATCATCTTAAGCTGTGTTTCTTTTGAGACAACGCCCTCCAGTTTTGCAGCATTCTCTATCATTTCCGCAAGGTTCTCCGTAAAGTTCCTGTCATATTTCTGCTCCACCGTATCGGCATCCCAGCTTTGATTGCCTTTTGTGTTCAGATACTCCGTGATTATGGAAATCATTTTGGTCTGGGCTGAGCGGAACTGGTTCTCTTTCATAATTGCCAGTTCCTCCAGACCGATTAACTTATACTTAATCGCCACGCCTGAAAGGTTCCCTGCAAAACTCTCATCCGATAAGGCCGGAACCTGTGACAGGAAAAAAATATCCTTATAAAGCCGGTTCTTGTAATTCTCGCTGGCGGCGTCATTTATCTGTTTTACCAGCCACTGCGCCTGCCCTTTTTCGTCAAGAAATAAGATACGGTTCTTCCTCAGGCTCTTTGCCGCCCTGTTTTCCTTCTCCTCGTCGCCCTCGTCCCCGCTTAAACTCTCCAACATGATTTCGCTGGCCCCGCTGATGGCCAGATAGGCATCCGTAAAATAATCCATGTCATTGCCGGTATCTGACTGCGCGTTGTCGTAAGCATCATTTAATGAGATATGGGGCTCAAAATCCCCCAGCCTGTCCTCGTTGTTCCAGACCACAATCACAGGGATGTCACTTAACATATGGGTTTCCGGCCCTCCTGTCAGACTGTATTCCATTTCCCCTTTTTTGCAGCAATAGTGGTAAATATTAGAGTCGTCGTACACATCGGCATATTCCGCCTCCAGCGCACCGTCAATGTCATACTCCGTCCAGATACGCACCGCTGCCTCCAAAAACTCATCCAGCAGCGGGGAATACACCGGGATAATGCTTTCCGCATCCATCTTTTTCATCCGGAGCTGCGACTTCTCATTTATAAAAATCAGGTAAAAGCCTATGCCTTTCTTGCTTGCCTCCTTTGACACCTCAAAATTCAGGGCGTTGATATAGTTATTTTTAAATACTTCCGTCAACGCCTCCTTATAACCGTCATCCTCCACAAGATAGCGCACGGGCTTGGAACATATCTGACCATTGTATCTTCCGATATATCTGTCAATCTGCTCTTTGAAAAATCATATGCGTTTGGTTCTCCATTATGGAGACTGGATACTTTCATAAAAAGCCTGTTATCAAATTTAAAAACATCTTCTACTTTCAAATTCTCGAATAGCATTTCTTCATTCATCGAGTTGTCAATAATTTTCACCTTCCACCTCCACTAAAGTTTAATACCATTTCTATATGCGGCATACTTTTCCGCAAAGCCTTTTTTGAATTTCCTGATATGGCCTTTAAATAAAAACTGCTTCCATGGTGGGAGTCCTGCTGCCTCTGGCTCAGAAAAATCATAACTGCCATTTTCGTCCTCCCACATAAAATGCAATGATTGAAAATTTCCATTCTCTGTTATTCTTGGCCTGCAAAAATATATTTTCACTTGAGGATTTCGCATCTTTGCTTTTATGACCTCTATTAAGCAGTTCGATATGTAATCCTTGCTTATTACCTCATATCGTGTCACTATCCTACCTCCACTAAAGTTTAATCCTCTTTTTGAACATATGAAACTGTATCAAATTCAAATCCTCTTTCCTCAACTGCACTTTCACAAGATATAATCTCAATGCTCTCTACAAGATATTTTGCTTTATCAATCGCCTCTTCCTGTGTTTCCGCTTCAATGCCAGAAACAGTAAATCCCATGTTGTATGATAATTCAATGTTCCACTTACTCATTTTTCTTTTCCCCTGTAAAGTTTAATTTTAGTTCTTTTCAATCAACTCATATTCATAAATATTGGGATACCATGACATCAGTTCATTTCTTGACCCGCCAACTGTAAATGTGTATATATTCCCAACTTTGATATCTGCATACACATCAGACGAATTAAATCTCCCGGCAACCCAGCTATCTGTAATTTCAAAAGTTGCAACATTTCCCTCTGCGTCTTCTGTAAATATTAAATATTTACCTCCATCGCCATTGTTCTTTACCGCTTTATCAGTAACGGTAACTGTAACAGCTCTCATATCACTTGCTTTGTTAAACGGTCGGTAGATACTGACGCATAATAGAATGACAACAATCCCAATTTCAATTGCATATACCCATGTTGGTAGATTGTTTCCTGAATTATAACTTCTTTGGTAATAACTGCTCATATTTCCACCCTCCTCAAATTGAAATTAACAGTTCATCCAAACGCCGCCATCAATATGTACAAAGACACCAAAAGGCCGAATATACATATCCCTGCAGCAAAATCCTTTAAAAACTCAATAACCTCCTTTTTCATCTCTTTTCCTTTCCGGCCTGCCTCATCGGTGCCGGTAGGCCATTTCCGGCAGACAGGGGGCAATCCCCTGTTTCGGCTCTATAATGCTTTCATTACATCCATGATAATCGCATAGCCTGAATCAGCTGCAATATTGACTTCCCTTGTCGCCCCGTTCCTGAATAAAATCGTTATGGCTTCCTGATTCTGATGCAGAATCAAATCTGCAATGCCGCTTCCGGCCCTGATGCTCTTTAACAATATCTTTAACTTCATAACTATTTCTTCCTTATTTTCCATCCCGGTTCCCTGCCTTCCAGTTTTGCCCGCCTCATTCCTCTTTTTCGCTCAGAAAATCATTCACATCACACTGCAGCACCTTTGCCATATCCGCGGCAAGACGTAACGTTACCGACTTCGTTCCGCGTTCTATCTGAGCCACCATAGACTGGTTTATCCCAACTGTATCTGCAAGTTTTTCCTGTGTCATACCAAATGCCTTCCGCCTGTTTTTAATATTCTCGCCAATGCTCATACAAGAAACTTCAATCTTTATTGGCAATAGAACTGGTGACTTCTCCAAAACCTCCACTCTTTCTTCCAGTTTTTTCATTCTGCTTTTAAACATTTCATCTATCCTCCAACTATTCCCCACCGTAAAGCTCATCAATTTTACATCCAAAAACCTGTGCAATAGATTTACCTAACAGCATACTCGGTATCTTTGTTCCACGTTCAATTTGACAAATCATAGGTACTGAAACGCCAATTGCAGAGGCCAGTTCATTCTGACTCATTCCTACATCTTTTCTTCTACTTTTAATGTTTTCGCCTATACTCATATAATTCTCCTTTCACTTCATATATTAACCGTGGTAAAATAACCTTAATTGGTTGCCTATGGTTAATTATATCACCTTTAAAGGTTATTGTAAATATCAAAATAACCTTTTGAGGTTGTTTTTGTAAGGAGGAATTATGTACCATTCTGAAAAACTTGCTGAAAATATTCGAGCTGAATTAAAAAAGAAAAGAATTTCTCAAAAAGAGCTATTAGAAACTTGTGAATTAGGTGTAAATACAATTGCTAAACTTTCAAACGGAACAGATATAATGGTTAAAAATCTTGTAAAAATTGCAGATGCCCTTAATTGTTCTATTGACTTTTTATTAGATAGAGAAACTGATTTATCTCCCAAATCTAATACTATCACAAACAGCGATATTGATTTCCTTCATAAGCTACATTCATTAGCAATAGACAGTCAAGATGAAATTGTTCATATGACAAATTACAAATATGAGCAATTACAAAAGAAAAGAAAGGAAACATCATCCCCTATCCGTCCAACTTTATTAAGTGATTCACAGGACATGCTTGCGTGAGTTCACACATATTTAACATATATTTAAATTTGATTAAAACAGTTTTAAACCTAGCCATTTTACTTATGTTTTGGTTCCATATTTTCTAACTTTTTATGGATAGGTGGATATTTATGCCGGATTGAACAACCAATACGTACCACATTTAATAAGGAAATTTTTCTTTCAGTTCACTTTTTCTATGTGGTTGTTCAATCCTGTAAAAATTTCTATGAAACCATGATGTTTCCTATATAAAACGATTGAACAACCAATTTCTTTTTTTATCACTTCTGGTTGTTCAATCGTTCTTTGCTTCCTTTATTAAATATTTAATCACTCTTAAACTCTTATTCAAAACTACCTATTTTAGGCCTTTTTACACTTAAACTTTTTAAAGAATACTCGGTTCAAAAAAAGCGGGAACCAAATTGCCCGCTTAATCAACATTTTTATTTTACCACCAAGAATGACAATTCTCTATACTTCTACTCCCTGAATATGGCTATTTTTCGGGATTTTTCACCTTTTCCTAAGATTTCTCACTTTCTATCAAATATGTTATTCTTCTTGGACATTCACACCCCTAATGAAATCCTTTATGAATTGTGTATAATTATGCGATTGGGTGCTATACGGGTGCTGCTTGGGGGCTACGAACTCAAATCATCTCGATTTATCTTAAACACTACAACCATGCCCCCAGTGACGTTTTGAAAACGACTTGTTAATCAAGTTCACAGAAAATTTACATTTCAGGGCAAAAAAATAGAGCCAGGAACCCGTTTTTT
>CAMSTM010000186.1 GCA_947063675.1 uncultured Lachnospiraceae bacterium
GTTCAGACGTGTGCTCTTCCGATCTTATAATAATTTTGATTAAAAATACTCACAGATAAATTCGGAGGTAAAAAATGACAAAACGAATTAACTACTCGGTGCAGTTCCAAATCTGACAGCAGATTGCATCGAGGTTAATAAGAAAAGCCGACGCACATTTTGCGTTTCAGGCGGCAAAGACTATGTTGTCAGGAACTGCACCTGTCAAAAACATGAAAACAAACGGTAATATGTTTTGAAAGGAGCAGAAAGATGGACATCGGAAAATCAAAAGAGAATTGGATTCGGGAAGAAAAGCAGGCGCACATTCACGGCTGGGATTTCTCCCATATAGCCGGACGGTATGAGGAAGAAAACGACCTCCCCTGGGACTATGCGGCAATTATCAGGTCATACCTGAAAGACAATTTCTGTCTGTTGGATATAGACACCGGCGGCGGGGAATTTTTACTGTCGCTCCGGCATCCCAACAGGCGCACTTCGGCCACGGAAGGTTATCTCCCCAATGTGCAATTATGCCGGGAAACGCTTCTCCCCCTCGGAATTGATTTCAGGGAAATGAAAGACTGCTCGCAAATGCCCTTTAAGGACAGCCGGTTTGACATGGTTATCAACCGGCATGGGGACTACTGTATCCCTGAGCTTTTCAGGGTGCTGAAAAAGGGCGGTCTGTTCATAACAGAACAGGTTGGAGAGGATAACGACAGGGATTTAGTGGAACTTTTGCTTCCCGGAACGCCCAGGGCATTTCAGGGTCTGAATCTTCTTGCACAGCGGGCTTTGTTTGAGAAGGCCGGATTTAAAATCCTGAAAGCGGAAGAATGTTTCCGGCCAATCAGATTTTATGATGTAGGCGCGCTGGTATGGTTTGCCCGCATTATTGAATGGGAATTTCCCGGCTTTTCCGTGGAAAGCTGCCTCGGACAGCTGATAAAAGCGCAGGAAATCCTGGAAAAAAACGGAGTCATTGAAGGGACGATTCACCGGTATCTGATTGTGGCGAAAAAATAATTTTCTGCTTTTCGTGCCAGTCAGAGAACATACTTGCATGTATATGAATACCCCGGTCCTAACCAGATTCGGGGTATTCAAACAACTCTTTTTCCGTCTCGCACAGAATCTGAACCAGGACTTTGTAGTCAAGATACTGAATCCCCTCCATGCCACGGTGAACCTTGTCCGCAAGCTTACTTCGATAATAAATATTCATTGCTGTTTCCAGAGAAATGTTCATTGTCTCTGCCAGAAACGCAATAATCCTTTCTTCAAGATTTTCCTGATATACTTTCTCCAATATTTCTTCATCCATGGATTATAACCTCATCATACGATTCAAAGGAAAGCTGTCTGTATGAATGGCGGATATCCGGACTTTTCACGATTTCTGTCGAGCCATGATAAACAATCATACTGCCACACCTCGTACTTTCAGATATTCTTTAATATCTTCCACAATATAACCCGTACCCTGTGTATGCAAAATTTCGTAATGCGGCACCAGATAACTGTCAATACACCCCACACTCTGCAGCTTCTGATAAACCTCAGACGGTAACATATTCCATTTATCTGCACAGGCATGAATCATATATACGACAAACGAAAACGATTCTTTATTCATATGCTGCTCCTATCTATACTCCCTGATATGCAATATTTTCCATATAATGCCGTGGCATCAGTCGCCAGAGTATGATGTTAATAACCCCACTGTCAGTTTATTATATTCTATTTTTTCTTTCTTTTCAAATCATCATTTTTCCTCATACTGCATAGGAACATACGGCAAAATCCCCCAGGTTATCTCGTCGGCATAGTGAACCTCGGTATGTATCATCGAGCGGATATCCGCTGTCGTTGCCTTAATGCATGGAAATTCCGCGCATTCTCCGCACCCGGAAAGCCCTTTTTCCGACGCGCACCCTTTTGCATGGCAAGGCTCGTCCTTACAATAGCAATCATCGCTGCAACAGCCCCCGCAGCGCATGCTCCAGTCTGTCTGTTCCCACATTTTACTTAACTGTGTTTCCATATAAGCCCGGTGCTGTTCGTCCGTGTGAATATAATGGACGCACAAATCACACCGCTGACCGCATTTGGCATACACTGCGTTTTCCTTTGGAAAAGGCTTGCGGTTGGGCTTCTTTTTGATGAGTAGCAGCTTTTTGACATCCTCCAGCTGTTCTAAAGTAGTTACGTCAATGAGCATCCATTTCCCGTCATGATATGTTTTTGAGCTGTCATAATAGCCGCACACATACTCAGAAAATTCGTCTCTCTGTCTTTCAAAAATTTCACGTTCTTTTTTCCCGAAAATAACCAAAAAGGAAAATTTATCCTCATGGATATATATTGTAACAATTGTCTTCTTTCCCTGTCTGAACTTCAATTCCGATTTTCCGTCTCCAATTTCATCCAGCCGGTATCTGCCCCGCATAAATACCATTGTTTCATGGCTAATCTGCTCAAGAACTGTCATAAGCCCTCCTTATTTTCCGGTTCTTTCTCCCGTCTTCTCCTCTTCCGCTTACTTTTCCGCACAGTTTTTCCGGTGCGCTTTCAGCTTTTTCATGGCCCAGTCATAATGACTTGATGTGGCCGACACAAAGTAGGAGCCCAGCATGTTTCCGCCCGTCCATTTAAACGCGTCTTTTGTAAAAAGCTCTTCGTCCGTTAACCCTTCCGCCAGCGCCATAACCTCGCTGTGGGATTTTTCCAGCATCCGCTTTGCTTCCTCTAAGGATGTGTCCTGATGCTTTTTCCAGAACGCAACATTCATTTCCCCATAGGTCCGCCAGTTATAGGGCGCCGGGAGAAACGGCCTTTCTTCGCCCTTTTCATTGGCCGATACCCAGTTCAGCAACAGCTGGTGCCACTCGTAAAGATGGATTAAAATGTCCCGGAGGTTCTTATCCCGGCCCCAGTGGGCTTCCTTTCTTGATTTCATTTTTGTGAAGTCAAAAGCCGTTTCCAGTTCTTTCTCCGAAAGAGAGGAAATCAGCTTATTCATTTCCTCATATTTTTTTACCGCCGCACTTAATAATTCAGGTTTTGTAACAGGTCTGCTCATATTTTCATTTCCCTCCGTTTTGCAAATGCAGGTTTTCCGTATATCGGGTTACATCTCTGTTATATCACCAAAAACCTGACACCTTATGTCAATATTTAAATATTTCTGAAAATCCACAGCAAAACCTTCCCGGCTGATTATCATAACCGGTTTTTTTCATAAATTTCTCCGGCTCTTTCTGCCAGGAGTTTCTTTAAATATGCCGGCTTTTCTACCTCCACCTCAGTTCCGAAAGAAAGGAGATATCCGATAAGCCATTCGTCCGGCAAAAAGAAAAAGGACACGAGTAAATCTCCGTTCTCCTGCTCTTTTATCTGCTTTTCATCAAATTCATCGTAAACCCGGTAAGAGATTTTTTCCGAGAAGCGCAGAACCACTTCCTCTGATGGCTGCTGTCCTAAATCCTCCTTCTCAGAATAGGGAACCGGTGTAAAATGTTCGTCAAGCAGGCGCCACTTTAAAATCCGGTTCAGCTTGAAAAGACGAAAATCTTCCTTTTTCGTACAGTAGGCTTTCACATACCATTCCTTGGACTTATACAGCAGTTTCAGGGGATGAATCACCCTTTCGCTTTTAGCCTTATATGAGCCGGCATATAAGATTTCCACGCACCGATGGTAAATTACTGCTGTCTTTAATGCCTCAAATTTTTCCTTATCACCGGTTATTTCTCCCCATCTTGAAAAATCCACCTCATACCAGTCCTCCGACGAGGACTGAAACAGCGCTGACAGCTTTTCGAGAGCCGCTTTTTCAAAATAATTTCCAGTCACGGACAGGCTGGAAAGCGCCGAGAGAACTTCCTTTTTTTCCTCCTCCGACAGCACCGCCCTGTCAAGGACAAAATCGCCCAGAAGGCGGATGCCGCCGCTTCTTCCCGCCTCCGTATAAACGGGTATCCCCGCTTCGCTTAAAGCGTCAATATCCCTGTAAATTGTCCTGACTGAAACCTCGAATTTCTCCGACAGTTCGGAAGCAGTGGCCTGCCCTTTATTGAGAAGGTAATAGATGATTTTAAACAGTCTGCTTCCCTGCACGGCATTTTCCTCCTTTTACTCCTCTTATGACAGACCGGAATATCTGTCCGTCAAAGTATGCATTCAGTATAGCACAGGCTTTGTCTGCCGGACAATAACCCCACAGATACCCTTGACTTTTGTTTTTCCAAAAAGTATAATAAGTTATACAAATCATACTTTTACTGATAAATGGAGAATTGTTTATGAAGAAACCCAAGGGAAAATATGCCTGGACTGTAACGGTAGGTGAAAAAGGTCAGATTGTAATACCCAAAAAGGCCCGGGAGGTTTTTGATATCAGACCCGGAGATAATTTGGTCATTCTGGGGGACGAAAGCAGAGGGCTGGCCATCCCGCCCAAAAGCGCATTTGCCCAGTTTGTCTCCGCAGTCTTTGAAACGGATACCGATGAGGGGGGAGAGGATTCTGATTGAGAAAGGTTTATCTTGACAATATACGATGGGTAACTGTTCTTCTGGTTTTAATCTATCATGTATGCTATATGTTTAACGGTGCGGGCATCCCCGGCGGCATTCCGGGAGCAAAAAGCCTTCCCGTCTTTGATGCGGCGGCCGGCGCGGTGTATCCGTGGTTTATGGCGCTTTTGTTTGTGGTTGCCGGAATGAGCGCCAGATATTCTCTTCAAAAGCGGACAGGAAAGCAGTTTCTGAAAGAGAGGACAGTTAAGCTGCTTGTTCCCTCCACATTGGGGCTTTTCGTCATTCACTGGATTACAGGCTACCTGAATATCAGGATGGGCGGCGGTCTTGCCTATATCCCGGCCTCGCTGCTTTATCCGATTTGCGCCATAAGCGGCACCGGGCCGCTGTGGTTTATCCAAATGCTGTTTGTGTTTTCCTGTCTGATTGTTTTATTGAAAAAAGCAGATAAAAAAGACAAAATATGGATAATCTGCGGAAAGGCAAATCTGCCGGTTATACTGCTGCTTTTTGTACCACTTTTCGGCGCGGCGCAGATTTTGAACATGCCAGTCCTCACCATGTACCGGTTCGGAATTTATTTTGCCGCTTATCTCATCGGCTATTTTATCTTTTCTCACGATGAGGTTCAGAATATCCTGGAAAAAATCCGCGTTCCAATGCTGTGTCTTGCCCTGACGGGCGCTGTCTTTTATGCCCTTTATAATCAGGGAACCAATTTTACATCCTCCGAATGTCTGCAGAGCATTTGGACCAGCCTGTACCTCTGGATTGCGATACTGGCGATTATGGGATGCTTCAAAAAATATTGTAACCGCGAGACGGCGCTGACCCGGTATATGACGAAATCCAGCTTCGGAATATACATTCTGCATTATCCGGTTTTGATTTCCGCCTGTTATGCGCTGCATTACTTTTGTAAACTGCCTGCCATATGGAATTATCTCATTGCCCTCGCCGCAGAATTTGTTATGACATTTATTTTATACGAAGTGATAATCAGAATACCGATTGTGCGTTATTTTGTGCTGGGAGTCAGGCGCACCTGACCCCCGGCTTTTCTATCTGGCGTCTTTCTCAGGCACCGGCAGCGCAAACCTTTTTTCCAGCCAGCAGCCCGCCAAATCCGCCCACTTGGCGGCGTCCGCATTGACCATCGTTTTTATCCCGGCGGAAGCAGGCGTTGCCAGTGACAGTCCGTGAGGCCCTTCCTCAAAAATGTGCATCTCAAAAGGGATTTTCCCATCCGCCAGCGCCGTGGCCATCTGCAGAGTCTGCTGAACCGGAACCATGGCGTCCGCGGCAGTTGCCCACAGGAAAGTGGGCGGCGTATTTTCCGTCACATGGCGGGCCGGGCTCACCTCAAGAAGCTTTTCGTCCGAGGGTATGGCTTCTCCCAGAAAGGCCGTGTTGGAAAGACCGAAGAAAGCAGCATCCTGAGGACTGCTTGCCAGCACCGCTTCTTTCATCAGCAGATAATCGCTCAAAGTATATCCCAGTATTGCCGCTGCCGGACGGAATTTTTCTTTTTCCTCCCCGAAAAATCCACAGATTATCTCTTCATGCCAACGTGTGGCATACATCGCCGTATTGTGAGCCCCCGCTGAGAAGCCGCAGACGGCAATCTTTTCCGTATCCACCAGCCATTCTGCCGCATGCTCGCGGATTATCAGCATGGCTTTTCCAATCTCCCGCATATGTGTGGGGTAAAGACAATGTTCTTTCGGAAGAGGCTCCGGTGTCTGTGCAAATAAATTTGCCTTACTGCCGTCCGGCTCCGTGCCGTATCTGGAATAGCGCAGCACAAAGGTATGGTAGCCCATGGACGCAAACTTCATTGCTACCGGCTCCGCCTCCCTGTCCGAGCAGTCAAGATAAGCCCCGCCCGGACAGATAATGACTGCCGGACGCCTCCCGCCCGCTAAAAGCTGCGGGGAATCCTGTAAAATGTAAGTAGTAAGCGTTACATCGTTTCTGTCTTCATATAATTTGATTACTTCCGATATCATTTTTATTCTGCCTCCTTTTCAAGCTTTTGCCTGTACATCATCTTAACCCAATCGAGTAGGAGGCGGTGACTAACCGCCGTCCTCTCACAGCACCGGACATAC
>CAMSTM010000187.1 GCA_947063675.1 uncultured Lachnospiraceae bacterium
ACAGTAATGCAACGAGTATGAGCTAATAAATATTCTATAATTTTATATACAGTTCTTTCAAACTTTGTATCATCTTTTTTTAAAAAGCTATATCCATGGGGCGTATAAAATTTTTTACCCTTATAAAATAAAAGCGACATTCTTCCCAACAGACCAGCCTTTGTTGAATGCATATGAATAATATTCGGATGAAATCTTTTTACAATTCTATTTATCACATACATTGCTATAATATCATTTTTTATTGATATTTTTCTTTTAAAAACAGGAACAGGAATTAATTTGATTCTTTCATCAAAATATCTTCTAATATTATCAGGTGTATCAGGGCGAATTCCATAGGCTACAATAATATGATACTCATCTGCTAAACCATTGCAAATATTGGCTATCATAGGCAATACCCCACCTGAAAACACTTCCGTAATATGCAAAATTGTTATCATGTTGATATCTCCGATTTATATTTTTAACAATTAAGCATCCAATTATTCTGCCACTAATTAAAGGCAAATTAATCTGCTCCTTCATCGCATAGAAATAAAATCACTATAATAAAGGAATACTTATTATAGTATTCCTGTCCGCCTAATACGCTCCCTCCCTGTCAAACACCGCCGGAACCGTCCTTGCAATAATCTTAATATCCGTCCAGAGGCTCATATCCTCTATGTAGTCCAAATCCATCTCAATCCAGTCTTTCCACCCGATGTTTGCCCGGCCGCCAATCTGCCAGTAGCAGGTCAGGCCCGGCTGAACCACAAGCCGCTGCCTTTCATAGCCGCTGCATTCCTCCATCTGGAAAGTCAGAATCGGCCTTGGACCGACAATACTCATATCGCCCTTTATGACATTGATTAGCTGGGGCAGTTCGTCGATGGAAAACTTTCTGATGAATTTTCCCACTCTGGTAATCCGCGGGTCGTTTTTGATTTTAAAGGCATGGCCCGTCTGCTCATTGTCCTTCATCATCTCCGGCATTTTAGCGTCTGCGTTGACAAGCATACTGCGGAATTTATAAATCTTAAACGGCTTCATATCTTTCCCGGCCCGGTACTGGCAAAACAGAACCGGCCCGCCGTCCTCCAGCTTAATGGCCAGGGCGGTAAAAAGAAACACAGGGGCAAGGAGTACCAGCGCCGCCGCGGACAATAAAATATCCATGCCCCGTTTAAGTTTCAGGTAAGCAGGGTTCTTTTTCTGGTATACTGCCTGCATATGGTATCGGTCAGAATTAAGTTCTCCAACATGCGATACTGTTTTTTCCATAACATTCGTATCCAGCATAACGTTTTCACTCATTTTGCCACTCCAAATCCCGTTTACCAAAACCGCTTTTCTTTAAAATCATTCTGCCTGCGCAGCAGCCGGCAGTTCGACAAACGCCAGTATTCCAAGAGACGTCATATCTACCACTACATGGTCGTCTCTTACCTCCGCAACGCTCAGTTCCACCCACACTCCGTCAACGAGCTGGTAGACTTTGACATTCTGTCCCGATTTAAGGCCTTTCAGGTAAAAGTTCACCTGCGCTGTGTCAAATCCGGTTACCGAAGCCTTAATCTGCGCCACGTTCAATACCTTTCCGCTCAGAGAAGCGGCATGGGCTTTTGCGGAATCCACATCCCTGCGCACCGGCTTCAACACGGAAAAGGTCTGGTTGCTGGGCACGCCGTTAATGATTACGTGTCCGCCCTGTCCTAACGGAACCACTTCCTCCAGCCCCGGAACTTCCGTTACGGCGTTGTTCATATATTCGCCGACAGTCTTATTTTCATCTGCCGCTGCTTTTGCCACGCTCTGGGGAACGAAAGACGCCGTTACGGCTGATACCGCCGCGGTTCCGGAGGTGCTGTACGAATCCGCTGTGGGGCTTGTTGCGGCCAGAACCGGCATGGATAACGCCATTGTGCCTGCCAATGTAAGTGCCAATATTTTTTTCATGTTTTTATTCCTCCTTTTCCCGGTTATCCGGGTATCTTAAATAAAATTTCTATTCCTCCACAATTCTGTCAATGGTGCCTGCAGCGTCCTCTGTCATGATGGCGACAACAACAAACTGCCTGTCGGCATTCTCGTCTCTCTGCGTTGTCAGCGTGAGCAGAAAATGATAAGGCGTAATTCCCTCCCATCCTTCCCGCAGATTCATCGTCATATCACGGGTGCCGTACATATCTTCCAGAAACTGCCCGCAGCCTTCCGAATAGGTAAAGTCATAGCTGCGCAGCAGGCTTGTATTTTCTCTCTCATAGGCGGCAATTATTTCATATGTCAGGACATTGCCGTCCAGATATACATACGCTTTCTCATGCTCCCGGAAAAAGTCCAAATCCGCAAATCTGTACAGGTCTGCAAACAATCCGCTTCCCTCCGGGCCTGTCTTGCCATGCATGACGGTATTGAAATCGCACATATTTGTCAGATTTGCCAGTTCAATATATATTGCCCCGCCCTCGTCTGCCTCTCCGCGGGCATTATGGCTTTCATAAAAATCATCTCCCTGGCCGCTCTGCAACACCGGATAATCTATTGCTGTGTCCGGTATATAAAGCCATGCAAAGATTTCCGGGTTTTCCGCTTTCAAAGCCTGAAAATCAATCCTGGCGTCACTGGCGCTCTCTCCTGTTAAACCTGTGGGCTGCATTTCATCCTCCAGGGATGTTTCCTCCGGCGCTTCCCCGATTTCCGCTTCTGCCGCTTCGTCAGATTTCGGATTCTGCTCTCCCGGCATGCCGGTTTCCTTGTTCTGTACGCCGGCATCCTCCGCAGCTTTTTCCCCGCAGCCCGTCAGAACTGCCAGTACAAGGATAACCGCCGCAAACCTGCCCATATATTTTTTTCCCACTCTGCCATCACTGTACTTTTTCATAAAAGATATCCAATATCATCTCAAACAGGGCGTCCTCGTCCGGGTAAAATTCCTCAAACTTCTCCCCCATGACGGTTTTGCCCGACAGCATGTAAAAATCCTCTTCGTGAAACGCATACTCATTCAGGACAGAGGCCAGATAAATCGTCTCGTCCAGCGAAATATCCGTAACCATCTGCGGCTTAACCGCCTGATATAAGTCTATGACCACCGAAGCGTCCTTATGTACCGCCCGCTTTGCCGCCCTGATAAAACCGTTCAGATACTGTTTCTGTCTCTCCAGACGCATATCCGCCGAGCCGAAAACATCTGTGTCCCTGTATTTTACGAACCAGAAAGCATCCTCTCCCAGTAACCGTACCCGCTTTCCCTGCGTAAACTCCTCCGGAAACCCGGCAAGGCCCGGCGAAGTCGTCACCTCGACGCCGCCCACTGCATCGTTTATTGTTGCAACCGCGCTCATATTGACAGCCGCGTAGCCGTGGACAGGCATCTGATAGAACAGGTTAGACACCGCCTTCTTCTGGTATTCGCAGCTTTCCTCCATGCCGTTGCCAAAGCCGTGCTGTATGGCAATCTGGGATTTGACCGTAGAAACATACTCCCCGCTCTCTCCGTAAACGTCGATATCCGTCATGGTATTTCTGTTGATTCCTATCACCTTCATCCGTTTGGTTTTCGGATTCAGGACTGTCAGGAACAGGGCGTCCGCCTGACCGCCGTCCGTCCCTTCCGCCACTTCTTCCACATCGCTTAATTTATCAATACCCATAATCAGAAAAGTCAGTATTTCTTCATTATAAGCATAAATGACGTCCTTGTATTTTACCCAGCCGTCCTGCCATTTTTCACTTTCCCCTTCTGTTAAGGTTTCCTCCTTTAGTGCTTCCTGCAAAACAGGCTGCTGCACGGAGGCGCTCTGGTACAGACGGTTCTTTCCCATTGCCCTGACAATACCGAATCCGCCAAAAAGCAGTCCCATAAGCAGAGCAAAGACGGCCGCCGCAGCTATCACCTTACGTTTGGCGTTTTTTTTTCTGTGTCCGCCGGATATCCCATTCTATCCAGCCTGTCAATTATTTCCGAACGTTCAGCCCCCGTCGGCCGCTGAATGCCTCCGCCTCCCGCCTGCCTTCTCTCCGAAGGCTGGGCCTGCCCCGCCGGGGTATCATAGCCGTATCTGCCGTAATATTTTCCATAATGCCCGTAATAGCCCTTTTTGTTCAAATCGACTTTATTCAGCACCACGCCGAGAATACGGCTGCCCGATTTATCAAGCTGCTCTTTTACCTTCTGAACAAAACGGTAATTAACCGCGTTGCTCTCCACAACAAGCACCGTCCCGTCGCAGCGCTTCGCCACTACGGCGGCGTCAATCACGCTGCCTAAGGGCGGCGTATCTATGATAATATAGTCAAAAGCCTCCCGCATCACATTCAGCATATTTGCAAACCTGTCGCTTCCCAGCAGTTCGCTCGGGTTGGGGGGAACAGGGCCTGAAAAAAATATGAAGAGCCGGGCAATATTGGTCTGGCACAAAGCTTCCGAGTACTTATATTTTCCGACCAGGCAATGGCTCATGCCATACTTGACCGCACCGGTTTTGTAGCGGCCTACCAGTACGGATTTCCGCATATCAGCGTCAATCAGAAGCGTCTTGTTGCCCGCCTCGGCAAATGCCTTTGCCATTTCCATGGCAACGCTGGTCTTGCCCTCATGAGGCGTACAGCTTGTAACGGCCACCACCCGCACGTCACTGCCGCAGAACTCCACATTGCTGCGCAGCGTCTTAAAGGCTTCTTTTGTATGAAAATCCGTATTTTGCTCCAGATGCAATGTGACTTCCTGCATATCTATTTCCTCTTGGTTTTCTGCTTTGTATTGTTTTCATCTACAGCCACCGGAATCAGCGCCAGCGTACTTAATCCGAGATACTTTTCCACATCCTCCGAGGTTTTAATCGTATCATCTAAAAGGTAATGCACCAAAATAGCCGCACAAGCCAGGAACACGCCTAAAACCCCGCCTAAAAGCGTCCACTTAAGAACACTTGGGCCTGCCTTCTCCGTTGGGAAATTCGCTTCCTCCACCACATTGACCGCGTCAATATCCATCACATTCTGAATATGTTCTCCCGCCACTTCCCTGATGCAATTGGCGATATCCATTGCCTGCAGCGGGCTGGTATCTGTTACGGTAATCGACACAATCCGCGTATCGGCAGGCGTATGTACGCTTACCTTGTCAAGCAGGTCCTGATACTCCATCTCGGTCAGCGACAGCTTCGCAATCACTTCCTCTAATACATATCGGCTGTTTATCAGTTCTGCATAATCCTTCGTGAGCTGTGTTCCCATCTGCACATCACTGTAAGTAACCGTTGTGCTTTCCGATTTGTTCAATATATAAATTTTAGTCGTCGATTCATAGGTGGGCGTCAGAATAAATTTACTTATGGCCAAACTGACTGCTGCCGCCAGAATCCCCACCCCCAGAATCAGCCAGACTCTGCCAAGCAGGGCGCTTAAAATTTCCAGCAAATCCACTTCAATCACGTCATTTTCTCTATGATTTTCCATTTTATTCTTCTTTCCGATTCCTTATGTAGTCATTCCGATATCTTCATTTCTCAGCACGCGCATGGGATTGTCCTGAAACAGACTTCTGCTTTTGTCCGCCCCGAACCGCTTCTCAATATACTCCGCGCATTCTGAAAGGGCTGGGCATCGCCTTTTTGTATCATGGGCATCTGTGGCGATAAAATGAACCAGCCCCTGCCCGAGCATTTTTCTGGTCAGACGCGCCGTGCCGAATCCGTACCTTCCCAGGACGCTTCCGGCATTTACCTGTATAAAGCAGCCCAGCTCTACAAGCTCCTCCACCCGGTCTGTTTTCACACATACATTTCTGCATCGTTCCATATGCGCAACAATCGGATAATATCCGCCCGTCAGCAATGAATAGACTCCGTTCCTGATATAACCAAAATCCGCCGAGGGTTCAAATTCCACAAGTACATAACGGGAACCGGCCAGCGTCCCCGCCTGCCGGTTTTCAAGTTCTTCAATCAGGCTGCTGCGATAATACAGCTCATTTCCCGTATACAGTTTGATATCCAGCCGCTCCCCCTGCGCAATATCCTGCAGGCGTTCTGCTTCGGCCGCCATCTCGGCACAGCTTATGCACCTGTGCCAGGGCTTGCTGTGAGGCGTGAGGATAATCCGGGCAATTCCGTCTGCGGCTGCCATGCGCAGCATTTTAAGACTCGTCTCCAGACTGTCCGAACCGTCGTCAACTCCCGGCATAATATGAGAATGAATGTCGATATAATTTTTCATCTGTCTTTGGCGCATATCCATGCAAAGTCTGAAACATCATAACCTATATGTTTCACTATTATAATATTTCACATATTTTTTTGCAAGGAATTTATATTACAAAAGCGCCCTGCAATTTACGCATCATCTTATATGCAGAACCTTTTTCCTGTCCGCTACTGTACTTACATGACCGTCATCTATTACATAGAAATCAACATATGAACCAGTATATAAAACACTATCACCTTCTCTCTTAAAAAAAAACGCACCTTTTCTTTTCATGATTACTCTGAACCTATTATAAAACTAATACTTCTTATAGTTTATTTATGGTTTTTGAAAACGAAGCCTGTGGTTTGTCAGCATCGTTTGTCGGGCATTAAATTTGCATAAGCAGAAAGGCAGGATTTATGGAAATGAAGATTTTG
>CAMSTM010000188.1 GCA_947063675.1 uncultured Lachnospiraceae bacterium
ATCCGTCACAATCAGATAATATCCCAGTTCGGGAACCCTGGCTCCCACACGTTTTTTTCTGTCCCTCTTAGTCCTCTAAAAGCCGCAGCTTCGAAATATCCGTATCAATCATCATGGAATAATTGGTATAGTAGACCACAAAGCCCGGTTTTGCCGCCCCCGGTTTTTTGACGTTTTTCTTTTCCGTGTAGTCAATCTCCACTTTTTCCTGTCCCCGGCCCTTCGAATAATATGCGGCCAGCCTGGCGGCGTCCTCAAAGGCTTTGTCAGGAAGCTCCTTTCCGTCGGTTTTTACCACCACATGAGAGCCCGGAATTCCCTTCGCATGGAACCACCAGTCCCCTCCCGACGCAAACTTGAAGGTGAGCTCGTCATTCTGAAAATTATTTTTGCCCACATACATATGAAAACCATCTTCATTCACATAATGAAAGGGCCGGCTGGTGAACTTCACCTTTTTGCTTCCGCCCTTCCGGCGGATATATCCGCTTGCAATCAATTCCTCCTTAATCTGCGCCAAATCCTCCTCATGAAGGGCAATGTCAAGAGCCGCCTGAATGGATTCCAGATGGTCAATCTCCTCCTTTACCTCCCTGGTAAGCTCTGATAATGCCTCATAAGTCCGCTTCATCTTACCATATCTGTCAAAGTATTTTTTTGCATTCTCGGAAGCGGTAAGGAGGGGGTCTAAGGGAATCGTAATCATCTCGTTTGTATAGTAATTTAAAGCGGTAAGGGACTTATCCCCGGCGGCCGCCTCATAGCCGTAGGTATTTAAAAGCTCTCCGTATATCCGGTACTTGTCTTTCTTTTCCGTATCCTGCATTTGCTTTATCTGCAAATCGTACTTTTTGACGTTCCTCTCAAGGGCTGTCTGTACAATCTTCCTCAAATCCACCGATTTCTGGCGGATACGGGTAACCGTGCTTTTTTCCGCATAATACTGCTCCAGCAATTGACTTATTGAGTCAAATGATGTAAACTCATCCTCTTCATATATAGAGAGCGGAACCGCGGAAAATTCCACAGGCGCGCCCTTTTCATAGATGATAACCGGAGAAAACCTCCCTTCCCGAATCTGCTCCGCCATATCGCGGAAGGACTCGTACAGCCTCCTGATTCCCTCTTCCCCCTCCGGCGCGTCGGTAAAAAATCCGGTGGATATATCCCCGTCAATGCCTGCCCGGTAACAGATTTCCTGCGCAATTACCGGCGAGATTCCCGTATAATGGCTGTAAATTGCCTTGTAGACAGGCATACTCCCCGAAGTCATACTTTCCTTAAAAGAAGCGAAATCTGATGTCAGCGGATTTTTTTTATCGATTGTCATGGGGATAAAGTAGCTTCGCCCGGGCAGAACCTCCCTGACGGAGCTGACCATGCCAGAGATATGCTTGATACTGTCGATAATCACATCGTCCTTGTCGATAAAAATAATATTGCTGTGCTTCCCCATAATCTCCACAGCCAGCCGCTTACGGCACAAATCCCCCATCTCGTTTAAATGCTCCACATGAAAATGAATCACACGCTCAAGGCCGGGCTGAGTGACGTCCGTAATCCTGCCGTTTTGCAGGTGCTTGCGCAAAAGCATGCAAAACCCCGGCGCCGTCATGGGACTGGGCTTGTTGTTTTCCGTCAGATAAATCAGCGGAAGGGAAGCCCCCGCCGATATGAGAAGGCGCCTTTGCCCTCCCGCCGCTGTTTTTATGGTAAGCAGCAGCTCGTCATTTTCAGGCTGGGCAATTTTATAAATCCGCCCGCCTGTTAAGGTCTCTTTCAGTTCCTTAACCACTGCCGCAACTGTAATTCCGTCAAAAGCCATTTGTCTGCTCCCTTCTTTGTCTGCCGGACAACTGCCTCCGCAATCCTGTCCGCAATCCTTCTCCGATTCTGTATCTTTCCTGTGCTCCTATATTCTATCATTCCCTCCCCAAGATGTAAACCGGCCTCTGAAATGTCCCGAAGCAAACTATCCCCCGGAAATCCGTTTACAGGATTCAGGAAAATTCAAAAAAAGCGCGGGCCCCGGTTTTTCCGGACCCCCGCGCTTTTCTTCTTTTTTTGTCATTATGCCGTCTTTTTCTTTCCAAACAAAGTCTGTACTCCTTCTATTACAAGAAGAACCGACAGAACAATCAGAAGCAGCGCCAGGACAGTCTGGGCGTAAGGGCCCCAGTCGGCTCCTCCCGCCGAGATAATGTCCGCCTGATTCTTAACCGTAATCACCAGAGAAGCGATGGTTACTACCATCATAAAAGCCATGGGCAGCAAGAACATTTTGTTGTTCTTTCCGATATTTCCAAGCCATGTGGCCACTGCCAGAAGCCCCAGCCCCGCAAGAAGCTGATTGGCGGAGCCGAACAGTCCCCAAATCTTTGCATAACCCGTCATTCCCAGAAGAATGCCGATTACCACTGTAATAATTGTGGCAAAATAAGGGTTCACCAGAAGCTTTTTATAACCGTCCTTTACATCGGCGGCTGTCTGTCCCGGCTCAAGCCAGAATTCCTGGAACATAAAGCGGGCAAGACGGGTTGCCGTATCCAGGGAGGTCAGGCAGAATGCGGAATATGTAAGAATCAGCAGCGTATAAAGGATATTTTCCAGCCCCGCAAGACCGGGAATCACCGCTACCATGGCTGCAATTCCGCCTGCAAAGATATCCGTGGCGCCCGCCGTGTGGCCTGTCTGCCTTGCATAGGCAATGGCGCATACCGTCAGAACTGCCAGGACGCACTCAAGAAGCATTCCGCCGTAGGCAATAGGCTTTGCATCTGTCTCTTTGTTGAGCTGTTTGGAGGTAGTGCCCGAGGAAACCAGAGAGTGGAAACCGGAAATTGCACCGCAGGCAACCGTGGTAAACAGAATCGGGAAAAGGTACTGCACGCCGTTTCCGTTGTCCACCGCAAAGCCTGTAAAGGCCGGGAACAGCTCAGGGTCAATGTTGGGATGGGCTCCCACAACGCCTATAAACGCAACGGCCAGCATTGCATAAAGCAAAAAGGAGCTTAAATAGTCTCTGGGCTGCAGCAGAATCCATACGGGAGCCACAGAGGCAATTGCTATATAAACGCCCACAATAAGCATCCACGTGTTTGTGGAGAGATACAGCGGATGGAAATTCATTCCGACTGCCATAATCACCACTATCGCCACAATTCCCAGAACCGTAGAAAGGCCCATGGACATATTTCTGCGGTATACGCAAAATCCAAATACAATAGCTATTAAGATAAATAACAGCGACACCATGGCAACGGAGGCATTGGAGGCGCTTGCCGCCATATCCAGAACGCCCGCCTCGTCATATTTTGCCCCGAAAGTGGAGGCGACAATAGACGCAAAGGCAGCTACTACCAAAAGCAGCGTCAGGTAAGCGAAAATAAGAAACAGCCTCTTGGCTCTTTTGCTCATATTTGCCGAAATCACTTCTCCGATGGACTGTCCCTTATGGCGGAGAGAAGCGTAAAGCGCGCCGAAGTCGTGAACGCCGCCAAAGAAAATTCCTCCCACTAAAATCCACAGCACCACGGGCAGCCATCCGAACAAAGCCGCGTTAATCGGGCCGGTAATTGGGCCCGCCCCGGCAATCGATGAAAAATGATGCCCCATAAGGACAGGCGCCTTCGCCGGGACATAATCAACGCCGTCTTCCATGGTATGGGCCGGCGTCTCTTCTTTGCTCTCACCCACGCCCCACTGTTTGCAGAGCCATCTTCCATAGAAGATATATCCGCACAGCAAAACGGCGATTGAAATGAGAACCAGTACTAATGTGTTCATAAAAATCTTCTCCTTTTCTTTTTATCTTTGAATAAAACATTTTTTAAAACTTTCTCCACGCATTTGCCGCTGCCGTTAGTGGTAATTCTGCCTCCCTCCACCTCAAAAACCGCGGCATGGAAATCCATCCACCCGTGCAGAGAAAATTTAAAGCTTTTGTAAATGCGGCACTTTCTGACCGCTCTCCTGGCATCCTCCTGACAGGTATCGCAAATAAAAACAGGTGTTATGTATGTATACATGTGCCCCGGTCCGATATGCGCCCGTTTCATTCCGTCCTCCCGGGCAAAATCCCGGCACTTTTCAAATATTTCTGTGGTAAGCTCTTCCACGCTGAATAAATATACAAACTCCTCACAGTTGGCCGCCCAAAGGTTCGCCTGCCTTGAAAGCACATATTTCTCCGTATGCTCAAAAAATTCGCAGACAGCCCGGAGATATTCCTGCCCGTTATCTGCCATATCAATATTAAAATAAGCCTTGTAGCTTTCCATCAGGCGGCTTAGGGCCGCTTCTCGCGTATACTGCATAAAAATACTTAATCCTTTCATAAACAAGCACGGAGGCAATTATAACATCAGAGATTATAAATTTTCAATAGATTTTTAATATTTTTTTTATAATTATAAAAAGAAGATAAAATAACACCGGAAATCTAAAAATACATCAAGATTTCTTTCTGAAATATCTCAAAAAAAGAACAGGGTACATATTTCTATGTGCTCTGTTCTTATAGGATTTTAATCCGGCGGCACCGGAGCCCGCTCTCCTTTTGGCGCTTGCCTTTGGTAAGGCAGGTGTTGTATAATTATTCTGTAGGGACGTTCTGTATTCTGCGGTAATCCGTGGGATAACATCCCTCATATTTCCTGAACGCACGGGAAAAGGTTGACGGGGAATGGTAACCAATCTTGTATGCGATATCTGCTATTTTCAGGCTGGGGTCCTTCAGATAGGCTTTAGACAGTTCTATCCGTCTGCGATTAACGTACTCCGGAAAGCTGTAGCCGGTAAGCTCTTTAAAGCGCCTGCTGAAATAGTTGTAGCTTATTGCAATACTGGCGGCGGCTTCATTCATGGTAATATCCCTGCTGATATTTTCATCAATAAATGAAAGGACAGACTCAAACTGAAAATCTTTTACCGCAGACTCCGTCTGGGATTTCCCCGACGTGTGGAACAGCTTTTCGCGCAGCTCCTCCACATCCACCGGCTTAAGCAGATAATCGTCCGCGCCGCTCAAAAATGCCTGGCGGACCAGTTGATAATCATCATATCCGCTGAGGACATAAATTGTCACTTCGGGATAATGTTCTTTTACATATTTGATAAGGGTGAAGCCTGAAAAACCCGGCATGTTCAGGTCAGTGACCAGAATATCCGGGAGAGGCTCATTTTGAAGCAGCAGCTTCGCCTCAACAACGCTGACAGCTGTCTGGCAGAATAATTTGTCCGGGCCGATAATCCGCTGGAGTTTTGACTTTACGTTCTTACAGACCAGACAGTCATCATCTACCACAAGAATTTTCACGTTGCCGCCACCCCTTTTCCGATTTTTTTTGAGTATAACATATCCTCATCTATTTATCAAACTGTATTCAGGGGGACACCATGGGAGAAAACCGGCTGTTCAAAAAATTCATAATATCCTACTTTTGCTTTATTCTTTTGCCTTTCGGCGTAATTCTGACAGGTGTGATGGCGTATGCCAACCGGCTTCAGCTAAAAAACGACATTATCCAGAATGAAAATCTTGCCTCCCAGATAGTAAATACCATTTCACGGCAGACAGAGCTGGCCGAAAGTATGTGCGATTCCATATTGCAAAACCAGAGTATCCTTAACTTTTTTGATAAAGAATACATATCGTCTCCTGACTTAAATTACTATCGTACCACCATATATGAATTTGTAAAAACCACCAACGGCATGTCTGATATCAGGCTGCGGGTCTATATGGAAAACACCTCCATTCCCATGGGATTTGGCATTTTCTATCCCATGCGCTATATTAACCAGGGAGAGGTATTTCAGTCGTTTTACAATTCCAATCAGGAAAGTATATGGCTTGACGGGGATTTTGACAAAGAACTTCCCGAAAATAAACGGTTGGGGTCAGATGACACCTACCATTTTCTGCATAAGATTCAGTCAGGAAACCGTTTGCTGGGCGTTGTGGAAGCAATGGTTCCCAGGCGGGTGCTGACGGCCCACGATGTTCTGGCGCAGCCGGGATTTATTGTGGTGGATGATTGTTACTTTTATAATTATTCGGAACAGTCATTGACCAAAGACCAGCTCCGCCGTCTTGCCGCCGGCGATATGGCCGGGCATACTGCGTCTTTGGTCTATTCGCGTTATGAGCTTCCTAACGGACTTTTTAAAATCATGATTATCTCGCCCCGGTCCCAGATTACTTTTCTGGCGGCGCTTGCAATTTTACTGCTTCTTGTTGTTGTTATAGTCATGTTAGCCGGCTTTTTTACATACAATCGCCGTCTGATTGAGGATATCCATCACTGTCTTGATGAAATGGCCATCGCAATCGAAAACGATTTTAATCCTCCCGCCGGGCTTCGGAATTTTTCTATTGATGAGATTTCAAAACGAAAAGATGAAATTTCCGTACTGGCCCGGCGTATTACCTATCTTCTGGGGCAGATACGTTTCCTGCTAGACCAGAAAATCCAGGAGGAAACCGCCGCTAAGGAAGCGGTTCTGTTGGCCCTGCAGCATCAGATTAACCCTCATTTCTTATATAATACCATGGAAGCGTTTTCCGCCCGTATGGAGCTGGCGGGGCTGTA
>CAMSTM010000189.1 GCA_947063675.1 uncultured Lachnospiraceae bacterium
CCCACGTGTCCAGCTTGGAAGGCTGGTGTTCTACCATTGAACTACACCCGCATATTATCTTTGTCCAGCGGTCACAGGTAACTCCTCCGGCAATGACGTATGCTGTGAATCGGGGTGACAGGATTCGAACCTGCGACCTCCTGGTCCCAAACCAGGCGCTCTAGCCAAGCTGAGCCACACCCCGCAAAATCCTGCTGCACACTCTCACGCAACGCAAAATTTATTATAAAAGATACCCCTGCTTCTGTCAACATTTTTTTTAAAATTTTTCTTATTATATGTAATTTATGGTAAAATGGGCATCCCCGGCCTTATCCAGCTCCATTATAATATAGGAAGCTTTTCTTCCCTCCTGTCTCGGATAAGACAGGCTCCCCGGATTAACGGTTATAAGTCCCGCCTCGATATCCACCACAGGCTTATGGGTATGGCCGTACATCACAATATCCGCTCCCCGCATTCTGGCTTCCTTTTTGAGATATTCATTTCCCATGGAAACACAGTAATTATGCCCGTGTGTGAGCCAGACCCTGTATCTGCCAATCTGAAAATCCTTTTCCCTTGGCAGGTCCGAAAAGAAATCGTTGTTTCCCACAACCATCTGAACCGGACATCCGGCGCTCTGCGCTATCAGATATTCGCTCCCCTCAATATCCCCGCAGTGAATCACCATATCCACCGGCGCCGATTTTTCCAGCGCCTTTATATAATTGTCGTTTTTCCGGTGCGTATCGCTGACAATCAAAATTTTCATACACACTCACTCTCCATCTTTCGGCTGCCGGCCAGCTTTTCTTTCATTGCGCGGAGCGCCTTTCCCCTGTGGCTGATTTTATTTTTTTCTTCCTCTGTCAGCTCTGCCGTACTTCTTCCGTATTCCGGGACAATGAAAATCGGGTCGTATCCAAAACCGTTTTCTCCCTTTTCTTCATAGCCAATCCGTCCCTCCACTGTGGCAAGCTCCGTCAGCGTCTCTCCGTCCGGGAACACGCAGGCAATGGCGCAGACAAATCTGGCAGTCCGCTCCTCATCCGGCACGCCCGAAAGCCTCTCCAGAAGATTCCCGTTCTTTTCGTGATAAGAGGTTTCCTCCCCCAGATATCTGGCGGAATAAATTCCTGGTTCCTTATTTAAATAATCGATTTCAAGACCGGAATCGTCCGCAAGCACAATCGCCGCTTCTCCGGCTTTTTTTGCGGCTTCGGCTACCGCCCGGGCCTTTATAACAGCATTTTCCGTAAAGCTTTTTCCGTCCTCGACAATGGAAATATCAAGTCCCGCTTCCTTCATGGAAAGGATTTCCGCCGGCATTCCATCTATTGCAAGCCCGTCAAGAATCATTCGTATTTCCTTCATCTTTCCGGCATTGCCCGTTGCAAAAATAATCTTCCGCATTCTCATCATCCTTTCCGCTCCGGCTTTCGGCACAGCCCGCGTTCCGGACGGGGGCCGGGAAACTGGTAAAAGTAGGTTTTCATCATTCCGTTGTAGATTTTCCGGTTCTTTGCCGCTTTCAGTCCCATAACGTTCTCCGCGCTCTCATAGGCGGTAATCAGATACATGGACCAGGAATCAAGGGCCTTGAAGCGTTCTCCAAGGGTTCCGTAAATTCCCGGCAGATTTTCTTTTTCCTCCACCCGCTCCCCGTAAGGGGGATTTGTGATGAGGAAGCCATATTTTCCGCTGTGGCTAAGCTCGGACACGGCCCGCTTCTGAAAGTGAACCATATGCTCCACCCCCGCCAGACGCGCGTTTTCCACGGAAACGGACACCATTTTTTCATCGATATCATATCCCTGAATATCGGTGTAAGCGTCCATCTTAACCTGCGCCCTTGCTTCCTCAAACGCCGCCCTCCACTTTGCCTCCGGCGCAAGATGTTTCCATGCCTGGGCCGTAAAGCTCCGGTTCATTCCCGGCGCCATATTCGCCGCCATCAGTGCCGCTTCTATGGGAAAGGTGCCGCTCCCGCAGAAGGGGTCCACCAGTATCCGCTCTCCCCGCCACGGCGTCAGCATTATCAGCGCCGCCGCAAGGTTTTCCGCAATAGGAGCTTTGGCGGTCAGCCGCCGGTAGCCTCTTTTATGTAAGGAATCTCCCGTGGTGTCTAACGCTGCCGTCACCTCGTCCTTCATCAGAAACACTCTGACCGGAAAGGAGTCCCCGCTCTCGGAAAAATAACCCGTGTGGTAGCCGGTCTTCATCCGCTCCACCATGGCCTTTTTCATCACCGACTGGATGTCCGAGGGGCTGAACAGTCTGCTTTTGATGCTGGCCGCCTTTGCCACCCAGAACTTTCCATCCTCCGGCAGCCATTCCTCCCATGGAAGGCTCTTAGTCCCCTGAAAAAGCTCTTCGAAGGTTTCCGCGTGAAAGCTTCCCACCTTAATCAGAATCCTCTCCGCCGTGCGGAGAAAAATATTTGCACGGCAGACGGCGGCCCCGTCACCCTTAAACGTGATGCGGCCGTCCTCCACCTTCACAATCTCATATCCCAAATCCGAAATTTCCCGCTTCAATACAGCCTCAAGCCCGAAATGGCATGGGGCAATCAGTTCGTATGTTTTCATAAATCCCTCGTTTCCGGTTCCGGCAGGGCTTTTGGCTGCCCTCTCCCGGCTTTTCCCTGCCACATTCACCTATTATACGGTATTTTATAAAATAATACCAGTATACTTTTTCGAAAATTTACGAATGGCTCTGCCGGACTGAAACGAAATATATGCCCACGCAAAAAGGCACCCTCCAGGGGTGCCTTTCGCCAAATCCATTTAGTACTCGTTGTTCTTTTTGTTGTTGTCCTTGCAGTTAGAAGAATTGGAAGAGCTGTTCTTCTGGCTGTTCTGGCTGTTCTGATTGGATTTGTTTTCCTGGTTCTGATTGTTCTGGTTGTTCTGATAATCATTCTTAGCCATAATTTTGTTTCCTCCTGATTCATTAGGTTACAGGAGTAGTATTTTCTCTTTTTTCAAATTTTATACTATGTATTTTTAAAATTTATCTGTTCCCCGTCCATAATCCAGTCCGTTCCGGTATATTTCCGGGTTTTTCATCATATCGGCCATTGTCCGAAACGCCTGCATGGCCATCTTTTCCTTATTGCAGGTCCGGGAATTCTTCCCCGTATCCTTTATGAGATTATAGCGGTTCATCTGCCAGACATACAAGTCGCACAGGGAATAGCCGCATGTCTTCAGCTTATCCGAAAAGGTGTGATGCTCCACATAATAAATAAATTCCTCATACAACTGCCTCCGGGACAAAATATCCGGCCAGAGACTGTCCGCCCATTCCCGGGACAGCTCCGCGTAATCGCAGATTGCATAAAAAGCCTGACATACTTTTATCTTCGTCGCATCATACAAAATGCCCTGCATGAAATCACTTCCTTATCTGTTCTTCGGTCATATGCCTGCAGGCATCTTCCGGCCCGTTGCCCGCCGGAGTCAAAATGCGGCTGGATGGCAGGATATCAAATCTGCAGTACTGCCGCATCCCCTGCGGAAATTACAGAAGCGGCGCGGCCATTCTGGAAATTCTCCCCACCACTTTCTGATGAAGTGGGATTTTTCTGTAGTAATCTATGGTAACCTCCTGACACTTTAAAAGCGTGTCCTGAAAATCTTCTTCCACCCTTACCGCCGTACTGCTCTCATAAAAACAAACGCCGCACTCAAAATGATGGTAAAAACTGCGGTAATCCAGATTCACCGTCCCCACCACGGCGGAGGTATCATCGGAAACAAAGGACTTGGCGTGTACGAAACCGGGCGTATATTCATAAACCCTGATACCCGCCTCCAAAAGTTCGGGATAAAAGGTTCTTGCAATATAATATACCACTTTTTTATCAGGAATATTAGGCAGAATCATCGCCACCTCCACGCCCCGCCTTGCGGCGTAGCGCATGGCATCCAGAAATTCCCTGTCCACAATAAAATAGGGCGTCATAATATGCACATATTTCGATGCGCTCTGAATCATGGACGCGTATACCGTTTTGGCCACCTCTGAGCTTCTGGTGGGCGTTTCCCCGTAGGGTATCACAAAGCCGTCGTGAATACGGGGGCCGTCAAACACAATATCCTTCAGATATTTGTCGTACTTTTCATCGCCTGTTTCCGACACGTTCCACATCTGCAGATACATCACCGTAAAGCTCCTGACAGCGTCGCCGGTGATTTTTACCGCCACATCCTTCCAGTGCCCGAAACGCTTCCTCTTATTGATATACTCGTCCGCCAGGTTCACGCCGCCCGTAAAAGCCACCTTTCCGTCTATCACCACGATTTTTCTGTGGTCACGGTTGTTCTGCGACGTGGATAAAAACGGGACAATCGGCGCAAACATCTTTGCTCTTATCCCATATTTTTCAAGCTCTCTCGGGTATCTGAGGGGAAGAAGCACAATGGAACACATTCCGTCATACATCACCCGCACTTCCACGCCTTCCTTTACCTTTTCTTTCAGGATATCCAATATCCTATCCCACATATATCCCCGCTCTATGATGAAGTACTCGAGGAAAATAAATTTCTCCGCTTTTTTTAATTCTTCCAGTAAATCCGCAAATTTATCCTCCCCTACGGGATAATATACGGCTGTAGAGCTGTTATATACCGGAAAACCGGCTGTATGCTTCATATAATGGGCAAAGCCCTGAAACTGAGGCGGGCACTTTTTAAGGGCGTTTTCGGTTTCTTCGTCCGTATAAAGCTTCCCTTCTGTTTCTCCTATCCGTCTGCCAAGCTTCACCTTGAGACCGAAACCGCTGAAATTCCCCACGATAAACACGTAAATCAGCGCCCCCAGCACCGGGAACAGGCAGATGGGAATAATCCAGCTCATCTTAAACTCCGTGGGCTCGTCCCTGTTAATGATAAAAATCACCAGAAACGCTCCCAGAATACTCATACTTTCCCATATCAGCGGATAATAACTCCGAAGCCATACGAAGCTGCCAAGCAGCGCAAGCGCCTGCAGCACTATCATCAAAATGATAATCAGCGAACGGCCGAATACCATCTTAAATATGGCGTTAAGCAATCGTCTCATTTCTCCTCTTTTCTGCGCCGCATTACCGCCTTTGGGCGCTTTTGCCCGGAAAGTCCGCCACGCGGCGCAGCCACAGACTCTCCAACGTAAAACCTTTATACTTTCAGTAAATGGAGTATTTCCTCAAAGCAGACTCCGTTTTTATCTTCAATCCCCATTTCCAGAGATTTTTCCATACATTTTTTTATAAATACAGCGGCCTTTTTCACCGACTCTGCAAAAGAAACGCCGTTTACCGCGTCCGCGGCAATGATTGCCGAAAATAAATCCCCCGTGCCGCAGCACTCCTTTCCGACCCTGCGGCTGCGCAAAATTAACGGCTCCTTTCCTTCCTCAAAAACATAATTTGCCAGATACTGTCCCTGGCTGATTCCCGTAATTACTATCTTCCCGGGCCCTGCCTCCGCAAGCCCTCGGGCAAGCTCCCAAAGCTCTGTTTCCTTCCAGCCCTCCTCTTTATAGGGCGTATCCGTCAGCTTACAGGCCTCCGTCAGATTCGGCGTGATAATATCCGCAAGGGATATGAGACTGCGCATTTTCAGGCACATTTCTTCCGTATAGGTTCCCGCAATCTTTCCATGGTCGCCCATCACCGGGTCAACAACCACAATCGTATCCTTTCTCCGAAAGCTCCTGATGAAATCCTCCACAATGCCAATCTGCGCCCCGGAGCCCAGAAAGCCGGACATAATGCCGTCAAACCTAAGGTCAAGCTTTTTCCACATGGAAAGGTATTCGGCAAGCCTGTCCGTGTAATCGTCAAAAAAATATTCCGGGTAGCCCACATGGTTGGAGAGAATCGACGTCGGCACCGGACAGCACTGGATTTTCATATGGGAAATCACCGGCAGCGACACCGTAAGGGCGCATCGTCCGAAGCCGGTCAGGTCGTTGATTGCCGCAATCTTTTTCTGTTTGTTTTGTGACATTTTCTTTTCCTTTCCGGCCTCCCTCTTTCGCTCGCTCCACGCAGAGTGACTGATTCCCTCTGCTACGCTGTGCGCATTCGGGTGCCCTTCGGTCTCCCTCATTCGCGGGCTTCGCCCTATCACTTCGCAATCTGACAAAACCGCCTGCGAGCAGTCGTTTTGTCATCTTACGAAGTGGCACAGCTCATTGCTGTCGCGTACATTATACCGCATCTGATATAAAAAAATATAGGGCTTGGGGAGAAAATTTATTAATATTTAACAAATTCCTTTTCCAGGGGGCGGCACGTGGTGACATGGGGAAATTTTTTGTGTATAATTGTGCTTGTCTTTTCACATTATCTTTTTATAACTTATTTGCGTTCTGGAAAGGGCCAGGCGAAATTATGACCGGAGGTGTTTTATAATGGTCGGGTTTTAAACACTTTTAAGTCATTCAAATTTTAAATAATCCTTTATACAAG
>CAMSTM010000190.1 GCA_947063675.1 uncultured Lachnospiraceae bacterium
AACAAAGGAGACTTGAAAAATTTTGTTGATCATTTCTCTGTGGGTAAAAGCCGGGATTTATATGATTTCTGGGGAGACCGTTTATACAAAAGCCTGACGGAAAGAGACAGGGTGATTGTCAATCTGGCGTCCAGAGAATATTCCCAGTGCATTGAAAAGTATATTACGCCAAAGGATAAACTCATCACTGTCGAATTCGGGGAGCTGATAAACGGAAAGGTAAAGCAGAAGGGAACTCTTGCCAAAATGGCAAGGGGAGAGATGGTGCGCTTTCTTGCAGAAAACGGGATTGAAAGTCCTGAGGATATCCGGGAATTCCATGAGCTGGGATTTATTTATTTTGAGGAACGCTCCACGGAAGATAAGTATGTGTTTGTGAGGATGGGATGAGATTTGACACTTCCGGCAAGACCGGGAATGGCGGTGCTGCTGACACTGCGGCAGAAGGTTAGGGGTTAGGACGTCCAATTTGGAAGATTGTTATATATTTTTGGGAGATAACGATTGACTTTCCCGGCAAAGATGGTAATATCCTCATAGATAAAAACAGTGAAAGCAGAACTGAAATGGAGGAGAAAGATGAACAACATTGAACGCCGCGACGCCCAGATGGCATACATATCGGACGAGACAATTTTTGAGGAGCAGTCAGTATGCAGAAAGCTGCTCCAGAAACTGAATTTTATGGACAGGTCGGATTTTGAAGGTGTAAAAGCCGTGGTGAAGGAGCTGCTCGGCAAATCCGAGGACGCTTTTATCAACCCGCCTTTTTACTGCGACTATGGCAAACACATTGAAGTGGGCAAAAACTTTTTTGCAAACTATAACTGCACCCTGATTGACGTGGCAAAAATCAAAATCGGAGACAACTGCCAGATGGCTCCCAACGTGGCGATTTACACAGCGGGACATCCGGTGCATCCTATCAGCCGCAATTCCGCTTACGAGTACGGAAAGGAAGTTACCATCGGCGACAACGTGTGGCTTGGCGGCAACACGGTAATCTGTCCGGGGGTTCACATCGGAAACAATGTGGTGATTGGCGCAGGAAGCGTTGTCACGAAAGACATTCCCGACTGGACCATAGCGGCGGGGAATCCTTGCAGGGTGATTCGCAAAATTACCGACGACGATAAAAGGAAGCTGTTCAAAAACGAGGAAATCGACGAAGAGGCGTGGGCGGATATCGTTGAAAGAATGGAATTTTAAAGGTATAATGGAGCAGAGCAGTCTGCTCCTTTTTGTATGCATGGAGGATAAAGATGAACCGGATATTTATGATTATCATGGCGGTCAGTGCAGTAATCGGAGGCATTGACCGGATACGGGGAAATAAATGGGGATACGGAGCCAAATTTGAGGAAGGCTTTTTGTTTCTCGGCCCCACCGCTTTATCCATGGCGGGAATGATATGCCTTGCGCCGGTTCTTTCCGATATCCTGGGAGCGGCAGTCGTCCCCTTTTACCGGATGATAGGCGCAGACCCGGCAATGTTTGGAAGTATTCTTGCCATTGACATGGGAGGCTATGAGCTGGCGAAGGAGCTGGCAGCGGACGCGCGGATTGGCAGCTATGCCGGAATCGTTGTGGCGGCGATTTTCGGATGTACTGTGGTTTTTACAATTCCTGTGGGAATGGGAATGGTGAAGGACGAGGATAAAGGATTTTTTGCCAGAGGAATTATGCTGGGGCTTGTTACGATGCCGGTGGGGCTTTTGGTGGGAGGAATCCTCTCGGGACTTACTGTCGTGGAGTGTGTCCGTCAGAATCTTCCGGTGTTTGCGCTGTCGGCATTACTTCTTCTGGGGCTGTGGAAAATACCGGACAGGATGATTCGGGGGTTCTGTATTTTTGCAAAAGGCATACAATGTATGATTACCGTGGGACTGGTGCTTGGGGCAGTAGAATATATGTGCAGCGTCTCTCTGGTGAAGAATCTTACGCCCCTTTCAGAGGCGATGGAGACAGTATCGTCCATCGGAATCGTGATGCTGGGCAGCCTGACCGCGGCGGAATTTTTGCAGAGGATTCTTAGAAAGCCCTTTTTGCTTCTGGGAAAGCGGCTGGGCATGAATCCGGCCGGCATGACGGGGCTTTTAGTGGGAATGGTAAGCGTGATTCCGGCAATTGCCATGTATAAGGATATGGATGAAAAAGGCAAGGTGGTAAACGGGGCGTTTCTGGTAAGCGCCGCAAGTATGCTGGCGGCTCACGCCGGTTTTACCTTAAGCCGGGAACCGGAAATGCTGGGCGCCATGCTCCTGGCAAAGCTGTGCGGCGGGGCTGCGGCTTTCGGTCTGGCGATGCTTTTATGAAGAGTTTCGGTAGAATTTGAAGGGACAATCTGGTATGATAAAAAGCAAAGAGTCCGTCAGAGGTCAAAGATAAGCATGGAGAGAATCAGATGAAAAAGAAGCTTCCCATAGGAATTGAGAATTTTGAGGAAATCCGCAAAGAAGGATTTTATTATATAGATAAAACAGGGCTGATAAAAGAACTGATTGATAATTGGGGAAAAGTTAATCTTTTTACGCGGCCCAGGCGGTTTGGAAAGACACTGAATATGAGTATGCTGAAGTGCTTTTTTGATATTGACAGTGATAAAAGTGTTTTTGAAGGCCTGGCTGTTTTCGGGGAGACAGTTCTCTGTGAGAAATATATGGGTAAATTTCCAACTGTTTTTATTTCTTTAAAAGGGATAAATGGGGATTCCTATGAAATGGCTCTGGCAATGGCGGTACGTCTCATAAATGAACTGGCGAGAAAGTGTCAGTATCTTCTTGACAGCAAGCGGCTTACAGAACAGGATAAGGAGGAATTTCGTCTTTTGCTTTGCAGGGATATGGATTCCGCAACATTCTGTCATAGTCTGTACAGTCTCTCTGAATTGCTTTGCAAGCATTATGGAAACAAGGTGATTGTTCTGATTGACGAATATGATGTGCCTCTGGCAAAGGCTTTCGACCATGGCTATTATGACAAAATGGTTCTTCTGCTCAGAAATCTGCTGGAGCATACGCTGAAAACCAATGACTATCTGCAGTTTGCGGTTCTGACAGGCTGTCTGCGTATTGCGAAGGAAAGTATTTTTACAGAGCTCAATAATTTGAGGGTGCGTTCCATATCGGATGCGGAGTTTGACGAATATTTTGGCTTTACAGATGCAGAGGTAAGAAGTCTTTTGGGATATTATGGTATTTCGGAAAAATATGATACAGTTAAAGAATGGTATGATGGATACCGTTTTGGGAAGGCAGATGTATATTGTCCATGGGATGTAATCAGCTATTGTGATGAACTTCGCACAGATAAGGATGCAGAACCGGGAAATTATTGGACGAATACCAGCAGTAATGATATTGTAAGGCGGATAATTGAAAAAGCAGATACAGGCATTACGAAACGTGAGATAGAAAGTCTGCTTGCCGGTGAAGCAATAGTAAAGGAAATACGGGAGGATACGACATATAGGGATTTGTATGATTCCGTTGACAATATATGGAGCGTACTGTTTACCACAGGATATCTGACCTCACGGGGAAAGGTGGAGAACGGCAGCTTTCAGCTTATGATTCCGAACAGGGAGATACGCCGGATATTTGAAAAGCAAGTGATGGAATTTTTTAAAGACAGGGTAAGCAGAGACGGAGCAGCTTTGGATGCCTTTTGTGAATCGCTGAAGAATGGGGAAGCAAAGGCAGTGGAGAGGCAATTTACTCTTTATCTGCAGAAAACCATTGGTATTCGGGATACCTTTGCCAGAAAAAATCTGAAAGAAAATTTTTATCATGGCATATTATTAGGGATTCTGGGATTTAAGGAGGAATGGATTGTTTCATCTAATAAGGAATCCGGGGAAGGCTACAGCGATATTCAGATTGAAATTGAGGGGGAAGCAATTGGAATTGTCATAGAAATAAAATATGCGGAGAACGATAAAATGGAGGAGGAATGCCATAAGGCATTAAAACAGATAGAGGAAAGACATTACGGGCAGCGGCTTTGTGAGGAAGGAATGCTTACGATATTAAAATATGGCATTGCCTGTCATAAAAAACAATGTCGGGTAGCCATGGAGCAATAATGCACATGGAAGCAAAATATGCTTTGCAGAGAAAGAAACACAGGGAGAGGGAAAATGAATAAAATAACCGGAAACGACATGGATTTTTTTAAAGAGTACAAGGAAATTTGCGCGGCGTATCAGCTGGCGGGCAGCACCATGTATTTTGATTTGGCGACCACAGCGCCGAAAGCGGGAGTTCCCTACAGGAATAAAATGCTTGCTGTTTTGTCCGGCGAAGCCTTTTCTTATCAGATGAAGCCGGAGCATTTAAAGCGTCTGGAAGAGATGTATCAGAAAGCGGAGGAGGAAAGCGAACTGAAAAAAGAGCTGGCGCTTTACTTCCGCCTGATTGAGGACGTAAGAAAGCTCCCCAAGGAGGTGTATGTCAGAAGAAAGCAGATTCTGGCGGACAGCCAGAGTATCTGGGAGCAGGCAAAGGCAAAAAATGATTTTTCCATGTTTGCGCCTTATCTGGAAAAGGTAATCGAAAGCCAGAAGGAGGTTCTTACGTATCTGGATAAAAGCTGCTCTGATTACGACTATCTGCTTGACCGTTATGAGATGGGAACAAACGCCGAAATGTACGACGGCTTTTTTGCAAAAGTGAAGGAAAGGCTGCTTCCCCTTATCCGGGAAATTCAGGAGAGGGGCAGGAAAATCGACGATTCTGTCCTGTTTGAGGATTATGACGTAAAGGAGCAGGAAGCCTTTCTGGAAGAATTGAAGGATTACATGCAGGTTGACAGAGACTGCTGCTATATGGGCGTCTCCGAGCACCCTTTTACGGAATTTTTCTCTGCAAAGGAGGCCAGAATCACTACTCACTATCATAAAAACAGTCTGATGTCCGCCATTTTATCGACAGTCCATGAGTACGGACATGCCCTGTACGCGCTTCAGGTGGAGGAAAAATATGACGGAACTGCATTAAAGGACGCAATCGGCTCCGCCATGCATGAAAGCCAGTCCCGGCTGATGGAAAACCATATCGGCAGAAATACGGCCTTCTGGGAGAGTAATTACCCGAAGCTGCAAAAGCGTTTCCCGGATAAGCTTGGAAAGATTTCTTTAGAACGCTTTATGGAAATGGTAAATGTGTCCAGACCTTCTCTTATTCGAACGGAAGCGGATGAACTGACCTACCCGGTGCACGTGCTGATTCGTTATGAGCTGGAAAAGGAAATCTTTGGCGGTCATGTGGAAACATGTGAGCTGGAAAAGCTCTGGAATGACAAATACCAGTCGTATCTTGGCGTTTGCGCAGCCTGTTCCTCGGAGGGGATTTTGCAGGATATCCACTGGAGCGCCGGGGACTTCGGTTATTTTCCGACTTACGCCCTTGGCAGCGCCTATGCCGCTCAGTTTTTCCATGCCATGGAGAAGGAAATACCTGTGGAAGAAGCGCTGCGAAAGGGAGATTTCCATGTTATCAGTAACTGGCTGAGAGAAAAGATTCATCGGTACGGCGCGGCTAAAACCGCCGACGAGATTCTGGTTCTGGCCACAGGGGAGCATTTCAATCCCGATTATTACATTAATTATCTGGTGGAGAAATATACGAAGCTGTATCATTTGTAGGAAAGAATTGTAGAAGTAGAATGGCAGATGCCTGAGAGCGCACGGAAGAAATTGAGGACACGAAATAGCATCAGTTTCTTCCAGACAAAGGTGTGCCAAAGGGCATCTGCGGAACTATAAATCGAGGTATGGAATGAATATTTTAGTAATCGACGCACAGGGAGGCGGTATCGGGAAACAGGTCATCACCGCCATAAAAAAGAATTTTCCCGGCCAGCCCGTGACTGCGGTGGGAACCAACAGCGCGGCAACCTCCGCCATGCTGAAAGCCGGGGCCGACGAGGCAGCCACCGGAGAAAATGCGGCAGCGGTGTGCTGCCGAAAGGCGGATATCATCATAGGGCCTATTGGAATCGTCATTGCGGATTCCCTGCTCGGGGAAATCACGCCGGCTATGGCAGTTGCAATCGGACAGAGCCGGGCAAAACGGATTCTGATTCCGGTGAACCACTGTGATAATTATATCGTGGGGGTTTCGGATTTGTCTATGGCGCGGCTGATAGACGGGGTGGTGGAGGAGGTGAGACGTATGCTGTAGAGATTTTCACAGCTTTCAATAAATATGGTAATAAGATAAAAATGTCGGGAGAAATCCCGGCTTTTTATAATGTTTGGCAGAAATATATATATCAATAATTGCATTTCTGTATGCTTTATTGAAAATTCAGCAAAGTACACTTTGGTGGACAAAATAAATTGTACATATATTTATACAGGGGCTTTAAATAGCTTGTGAGTAAAAAGTTTGCGTTGCTTAAGAAACCCACTAGCCCCAGTAGATTC
>CAMSTM010000191.1 GCA_947063675.1 uncultured Lachnospiraceae bacterium
CGGTGCTGTGAGAGGACGGCGGTTAGTCACCGCCTCCTACTCGATTAAGCCGGCTCGCGGAGCGCGGCGGTATCTATGCGTGGAAGCGGCGGATTGCCTGGCCAATTGCCCGGCGGATTGCCCGGCCAATTGCCGTATCATCTGTGTACCAATTCATAAGCCACAAAGGCAAACCTTTTGGAATCCGGCGCCCAGGAATTGACATTCACAGAGCCCTGTCCGCCGAAAAAGTCAAAAAGCTTTCTCCGCCGGGACCCGTCGGGTTTCATTGCCCAGAGGGATACCTGCATATTGGGCAGATGCTCGCTGGCGTCGAGTCCGTCTTTGCTGTAGGCTAAATTGATAACCGTCTCCCCGTCCGGCGATACGTGGGCGAACCAGTTGTTCTGTTCCTCGAAAGTCATCTGCACCTGACTGCCGCCGTCCCTGTCCATTTTCCAAATCTGCATCAGGCCGGTCCGGGTACTGTTAAACCAGATATGTATTCCGTCCGGGTCGTATTCCGGCCCGTCGTTGAAAGCGGCATGGGAGGTGAGCTGCGTCTCTTCCCCATAAGGATGGCCGGCGGAGTCCGGCATCAGGCAGTCTGCGGATTTATCTTCTGCCGGAATGCTGTAGATATCCACGGAAAGCGCGCCCGCATGTTCCCTGAAAGCGCAGTAGGCAAGCTCTTTTCCGTCGGGTGACCAGCCGTGAAGATAGCTCGGCCCTTTAGGAGTGACCAGCCTTGGCGTTCCGCCGGTAACGGGAAGAATATATATCTTTGATTCCCAGCTTCCCGGTTTGCTGTGGCTGACTGCGATTTGGGTATGGTCGGGGGAAAGAACATGGTCGTTGTTACAGTTGCTGCATTCCCCCGAGGGGATTTTGCTCTCCGTATCCTCCGAAATCTGATAATTCCAGATAAATCCCTCGGAATTATAAATAATGGTCTTTCCGTCCCGGCACCAGTTGGGCGCTTCTATGATTCTGTCAAATTCACGGAGCTTTGTCACCTTGCCTGTTTCCATGTCATAAACGCAGAGAATGCTTTTGGTGTTGCTCCTGCACTGGGTCAGGGAACCGAAAAGCTGCCCCGCAGTCTGAATATCCGCAAGAAAATCATTTTCGCTGCCGTCCATATCCGCAAACTGGGGCAGCTCCATGGCACGGGCAAACTGGAAGCAGGACTCCGCGTCCAACATGCCCTTTCCAATCAGGGTTTCCGAAAGAGAGCCGTCCTCATTTTTCTTAAAATCCTTGTAATGGAGGGAATAAATCCTGTCCCTGTTCCGCCAGAGAAATGCCTCCACATCCTCCCCGCCGTAGAGCAGCCATCCGGCGTCGGGCTGCGCGCCGATGAGACGGCACTTACCGCAACAGTCGAGAAGATATTCATAGGCAGTCTTTCCGTTGATTCTTGCAAGGCTTTCCTCCGGGCCGTTGTGGAGAAGGAGGCGGAGGGGAGAAGGGGCATTTTGGACAGTGGCAGGCAATATCCGGGAGCCGTCCGGCTGCGGCAGACTGCCGCGGTTATTTTCGATTCTGTCTGCAAGCTCTCCGGCAATCTGCGTTAGTTTTTCCGCATAAGCCTGACAGCCTTCCCTTGTGGTTTCCGAACGCCCGGCAATCACAAACTGCGTAATGCCGTAATTCTCGCAGAGCTTCAGGATTTTGCCGGGCAGCAGCTCATCTCCAAGGTCGGCAAAGAGGTGGCAGGAAAGGATTTTCAGATGATATTTCTGATAAAGCGGCTGCATGGACGATAACTCGTCCATGGTCCATACAGGAAGGCCTTCCGCTCCCTGCGGCCTTTCGCCGGACCAGAGACAGGGCTCGATTAACTGATAACGGGCTCCGGAAAGAGCTTTAAAAAATTTTTCAGGGTTTTCCCGGCACAGTTTTCCGGGACCGAATAATTGTACGCCGAATCGCATAGTGATTCCTCCTTGTTGTGTCAGATTTTGCTCCACAGCTCCTGCTTTGGTAAAATGTTAACCGGCTATAAAGCATGGGTTTTGAAACATGAAATACAGAACATATTTAAACTGTATTTAGATAAAACATACTTTTAATTATCATAACATATAGTTGACGGAATTGTAAATCCATTTTTTCAGGTAAGTAACAGATATTTATTGCAAATATATGGCTGATATCATATGATATTCGTGATACAGAGGAAGGCAGTCAGGAGGAACCCCATGATTATCACAGTGACAATGAATCCCGCTATAGATAAAACAATTGAAACGGACAGGCTTTGCCCCGGTTCTCTGCACAGAATCAGAAATGTGGCGTGGGACGCCGGAGGGAAAGGCATCAACGTTTCAAAGACGATTCGCGAGCTGGGCGAAAAGAGCATTGCCACAGGCTTTCTGGGAGGAAACGCCGGAAAAACCATAGCCGATTCCCTTTCGGAGAGAGGAATCGAACATGATTTTATATGGCTGGAGGGCGAGACGCGGACGAACACAAAGGTGCTTGAAGCGGACGGAAGGGTGACGGAGCTTAACGAGCCGGGGCCAAAGGTGCGGGAAGAACAGATGGAACGGCTATTGGAAAAACTGGCGGGATATGCCGGGTATGCAGGAAAGGGAACGCTGTTTGTCTTATCAGGAAGCTTACCGGCGGGAGCGGATAAACAGGTTTATGCCCGCATTATCCATATGGCACATGAGAAGGGGGCGGAGGTGCTTTTAGACGCGGACGGGGAGGCTTTAAGGAACGCTCTTTGGGCCGGGCCGGATATCATAAAGCCCAACCGGGCGGAGCTTAAGGAATGCGCCGGATTTTTCGGGTGGCCTGAGGACGCATCCCTAAAGAACCTTCTGAAAACGGCCGGAAAATGCCGGGAGATGGGCGCGGGCACAGTGGTCGTTTCCATGGGAAGCGAGGGCGCCTTGTTTGTAAAGGACGGATACGAAGTATATGCTCCGGCAATTCCGGTCCGGGCGCATTCCACCGTGGGAGCCGGGGACGCCATGGTGGCGGCTCTTGCCTGCGCATGGAACCAGAAGCTTGGAAATGAAGAGACGGTCCGTCTTTGTATGGCAGCGGCTGCGGGGGCGGTGACAACGGTGGGAACGAAGCCGCCAAAGCGGGCGATGGTGGAGGAAATGATGGAAAAGGTTTTGCGAATAAGAGAGATATAAGTTATAATAGAAAGAGAGTGTACCGCAATGTTTCATACAAAACGTCACGCACAGGTTGATTTATTAAACGGCCCGATTTTCTTATCCATGCTTCAGTTTGCCGTTCCTGTCTTTTTTTCCAGCGTATTCCAGCAGCTTTATAATACCATGGACACTGTAATCGTGGGTCATGTCCTGGGGGATACGTCGCTGGCGGCCATTGGCGCGGCAACCCCCGTATATGATTTGCTGATTGGATTTGCGCTGGGGCTGGGGAACGGCTTGTCGATAGTAACTGCAAGAAGCTACGGTTCAGGGGATAATAACCTGCTCAAACGCTCGGTTGCGGTTTCCATGGTAATCGGAGCGGGAATCAGTCTGTTTATCACATTACTGACAAGAGTAGCGCTTTACCCTTTTTTACAGCTTTTACATACGCCGGAGGAAATCATCGGGGAAGCCTGCAGCTATGTTTCCGTGATTACGCTGTATACCGGAGTGATGTTTGCTTATAACCTCTGCGCCGGGGTGCTGCGGGCTATCGGCAACAGCTTTATGCCGCTGATGTTCCTGATTTTTTCATCTGTGCTTAACATCGGGCTTGATTTTCTGTTCATTGCAGGCTTTGACATGGGAATACGGGGAGCGGCGGTGGCCACGGTGATTTCACAGGCGGTTTCCGTTGTCCTGTGCGTCGTTTACATATTAAAAAGAGCAGAGATTCTGGTTCCGGAAAGAGGGCATTTTAAGGCCGGTAAGGATTTGTATAAGGAGATGGCGGCTCAGGGATTTTCCATGGGCTTTATGCACAGCCTGGTTTCCGCCGGAAGCGCGATTCTGCAGGTGGGGATTAACGGCCTTGGCTATCTTACCATAGCGGGGCACACGGCGGCGAGGAAACTGTGTCAGTTCTGCCTGATGCCGATGACGGCAATGATTTCCGCGGTAAATACCTTTGTTTCCCAGAATTACGGCGCCGGAAAGATGCAGCGTATACGCAGGGCCATGAAATGCGCTTATCTGTATAATGCGTATGTGGCGGTGGGGCTTACGATTCTGCTTTTTATTTTTGCGCCCGATATGGTGCGGATTATTTCGGGCTCTGCCGAACCGGTGATATTGGAGAACGGAGCGATGTATCTTAGGGTGGTGGCTCCCTTTTATTTCATTCTGGGCCTGATAAACGATACCAGGACGGCGCTGCAGGCTGTCGGACAGAAGATTCTTCCCATTATCTCCAGTATCATGGAGCTGTTCGGGAAAATATTGTTTGTGGCCGTTTTTATCCCCCGGTATCAGTATATGGCGGTGATTTTCTGCGAACCGGTTATCTGGTGCTTTATGGTGGTGGAACTGTTGGCTGCATTCTGGCTGAATCCTTATATAAAAGGGGCAAAAAAAGGGACAAAAAGTAATTCGGCTTATTGACACCGGGTAAACGGATTGTTAGAATGATAATATTGCATACTAATTCATGTACGGGAGGAACGGCATGTATCATTGTCAGATTCATTTCTATCTATTGGGTTATCAAAGCAGTATATTTGAAACAATAAAGGGAATGTCTCCACTTGCACACTTTACTCATCAATTTTCGGAAAGTGTAAAACCGGATGGGAAGCTTACAGCTGAAGCTGACGTTATTTTGATGAACTTGAAGGATATGAATGTGGTGGAAGCAATACAGGCGGTAAAGGAGAGCAAATCGGAAAGGGCCGAATTAATTTTGCTTGCCGAAAAGGAGCAGTTTTCGCTCTTAAAAGACAGCCTGAATGAAATAAAGGATATATGGACGCTGCCCATGTCGGAGGAGGAGGCGGCCTTTCGTTTCGGGCGCTGGCAGCAGAGCTGTAAGATGGGCAGGGATTTCTGGGAAACCAGTCAGTTTCTGGAGGTGGCCATCGACCACAGCCCCAATCTTATATGGTTTAAGGATAAAACAGGCGTTCACGAGAAGGTAAACAACAGTTTTTGCGAAACCGTGGGCAAAACCAAAGAACAGGTGCAGGGGCAGAGGCACGCCTATATCTGGGATGTGGAGGAGGACGACCCGGCCTGCATCGAATCGGAAAACGAGGTTATGCGGAAAAGGGAAACCTGTATATCCGAGGAAATCATAAAGACAGGGGAAGGGCTCAGGACGCTGTCTACCTACAAGTCCCCGCTGTTTGACCTTGACGGAAGCGTTATGGGAACCGTAGGCGTGGCTATTGACGTGACACTGGAACGCAGATATGAACAGGAGATTCTGAACAAGAACCAGAATCTCGAGATGATTCTTACCACCATAGACTGCGGCGTGATGCGTCATACCCGGGATGGGAAAAAGATATTAAGCGCCAACAGGGCGGCGCTTGAGATTCTGGGATATGGTTCTTTGGAGGAACTGGCGTCCGACGGTTTTGATATGGTTGCGTCTACAGTGATTGACGAGGACAGGGAAAGAATTCAGGAAAGTATAGGGAGTCTGGAAAAAGAAGGCGATATTGTCAGCGTGGAATACAGGGTGCGCCATAAAAACGGCGAGCTTGTGTATGTGGTGGGCAATGTCAGAATGGTGGAAGATAACGGCGAGCTGGTTTATCAGCGTTTCCTTCTGGACTGTACAGAGCAGAAGATTCAGGAAAGAAGAAAAGAAAAGCGTCAGACAGCGCTGGTTCAGGCGCTTTGTGTGGATTATAGAATTGTATGTTATTTCGACCTTGATACGGGAAAGGGCTATGCAATTCGAAGTTCAAAGCAGAAGGAATGGCAGTACCGGAGCCCTGAGGAGGAAGAATTAACCCTTGAAGAGGCAATGGGGGCATACATACAGGAATATGTTCATGAGGACGACAGGGAGATGCTTAAGCGCGCCTCCTCAATAGAAGGGCTTAAGGAAGAACTTGAGAAAAGGAATGTGTTCTGCATAAATTACCGGAGAGTATGGAAGGGGGAAACCGTCTACTTCCAGATGAAGGCCGTCCGTGCGGGGATATGGGAAGAAAGCCACGGAATTGTCCTTGGCTTCCACAGTGTGGATGAGGATATCCGCAGGGAAATGGAAAAGAAAAACCTTCTGGAGGATGCGCTTTCCCAGGCGAACCGCGCCAGCAAGGCAAAAAGCGTGTTCCTTTCCAACATGTCCCACGATATCCGTACGCCGATGAACGCCATTGTGGGCTTTACGGCGCTTGCGATTACTCACATCAACCAGAAAGAGCTGGTGGAGGAATACCTCAAAAAGATTATGACCTCCGGCAATCATCTGCTCAGCCCGACGGTGAATGTGGGATATGAGGTCTTAAGCGAACTTCC
>CAMSTM010000192.1 GCA_947063675.1 uncultured Lachnospiraceae bacterium
GGATGTTTACGGTTCTCAGGAGGGAATCACCCATATCGGGCTGTCTCTTTGCAATCCGGGCGATATTGTGCTTGTGCCTGACCCGGGCTATCCGGTCTTTTCCATAGGCCCTGCCCTTGCAATGGCGGATGTAAGAACCTATGAGCTGCGTCCGGAAAACGATTATCTCCCCGACTTAAAGGCAATTGACGGGGAAATCTGCAGAAAGACAAAATTTATCATGGTTTCCTATCCTTTAAACCCTATCTGCAAGCTTGCGCCGGACAGCTTTTACGAAGAACTGATTGCCTGGGCGCAGGCGCATGATATTATCATCGTTCACGATAACGCCTACTCCGATATCATTTACGACGGCCATGTGGGGAAATCTATTTTACAGTTTGAGGGGGCAAAGGAGAACTGTGTGGAATTTTATTCTCTTTCCAAAAGCTTTGATTATACCGGCGCAAGGGCGGGCTTCCTTGTGGGGAACGAATATCTGGTGCAGAATTTTAAGAAACTCCGCTCACAGATTGATTACGGAACCTTTCTCCCGGTGCAGTACGGCGCGATTGCCGCTTTAAACGGCCCTGACGACGGGGTAAGGGAGCGCTGCGCGGAGTACCAGAGGCGGCGCGACGCCCTTTGCGGCGGACTTCGGAAAATCGGCTGGAATATTCCTGACAGCGAGGGAACCATGTTCGCGTGGGGCAAAATTCCCGACGGGTATTCGGACGATGTTTCCTTTGTAATGGAGCTTCTGGAGAAATCCGGTTTCTTATGCACGCCGGGGAGCAGCTTCGGAAAGCTGGGAAAGGGCTATGTGCGGTTTGCACTTACCCTTCCGGCAGCGGAAATTGAGGAGGCTGTGGAGGCTGTGGCAAAGTCTGGGATGATACAGGCGTACGTATGAGAATAAATGTAAATGCGAAATACCATGTATCTGAACCCGAAGAAAATACCCGGAAAAATCCGGCAGCTTTTGTATTGACAGCAGGGCCGGATTTTATTATACTGGATATCACTACTATATATAGATTTATTTTGATTTCCCTCACCAGATTTGGTGTTTTGCCAACAGTTGCCAGGTGGGGAGCAAAAGGAAGATTGGGGGAGAACAGATGAACGACGTGCAGGAAGATACTGCAAAATACAGCGAATTATTTCAGCCAAAGAAGGCAATTAAGGTGATTAAAAAGGACGGGAGTCTGGAGGCTTTTAACGTCCAGAAGGTAATCGACGCTGTAGGGAAAAGCGCTTACAGGGCGCTTACCAGGTTTACGGAAGAGGAAAAGGAGCATATCTGCAAATTTGTTATTGAAAAGGTGGATGAGATGGGAGCCGACAGGATTCCGATTCCCATTATGCACAATATTGTGGAGAGCGCTCTTGAGGAAATCAAGCCCATTGTGGCGAAAAGCTATCGGGACTACCGGAATTATAAACAGGATTTCGTGCGTATGATGGACGATGTCTATAAGAAAAGCCAGTCTATCATGTATGTGGGGGACAAGGAAAATGCCAATACCGACAGCGCCCTTGTATCCACAAAGAGAAGCCTTATTTTTAATCAGTTCAATAAGGAGCTGTACCAGAAGTTTTTTATGACGGTGGAGGAAATCCAGGCTTGCCGGGACGGTTACATTTATGTCCATGACATGTCTGCAAGGCGGGATACCATGAACTGCTGCCTGTTCGATGTGGCTAACGTGCTTACCGGCGGCTTTGAGATGGGAAATATCTGGTATAACGAGCCTAAGACGCTGGACGTGGCTTTCGACGTAATCGGCGATATTGTCTTAAGCGCCGCCAGCCAGCAGTACGGCGGCTTTACCGTACCGGAGGTGGACAAGATTTTAGAGCCTTATGCGGAAAAGACTTACCAGAGAAGCCTTGAAAGGTACCGCGGCTTCGGCATTGACGAAGAGCGGGCAAACGCCGAGGCTCTTGAGGATGTGAAGCGTGAGTTTGAACAGGGCTTCCAGGGATGGGAGTATAAGTTTAACACTGTGGCGTCCAGCCGCGGAGATTATCCTTTTATCACGGTGACGGCGGGAATTGGAAGGAGCCGTTTTGCAAAGCTTGCCACCATTTTCCTTTTGAATGTGCGGAGAGAGGGACAGGGCAAAAAGGGCTGCAGGAAGCCCGTCCTTTTCCCGAAGATTGTATTTTTGTATGATGAAAATCTTCACGGCCCGGGCGGAGAGCTTGAAGATGTTTTTGAGGCGGGCGTGGAATGCTCCGCAAAAACCATGTATCCCGACTGGCTTTCCTTAACAGGCAAGGGCTATATTGCCAGCATGTACAGGCAGTACGGAAAGGTGATTTCCCCTATGGGCTGCCGGGCTTTTCTTTCTCCCTGGTATGAAAGGGGCGGAATGCATCCGGCGGACGATACAGATAAGCCTGTTTTTGTGGGAAGGTTCAATATCGGGGCGGTGTCCCTGCATCTGCCCATGATTCTGGCAAAGGCAAGGCAGGAAAGCCGGGATTTTTATGAGGTTCTGGATTATTATCTGAATTTAATCCGTCAGCTTCATATCAGAACCTACGCTTATCTGGGAGAAATGCGGGCGTCCACCAATCCCCTGGCTTATTGCGAGGGCGGTTTCCTGGGAGGAAATTTAAAGCTTTCCGACAAAATCAAGCCCATTTTAAAGACTGCCACGGCCAGCTTCGGCATCACGGCTTTCAATGAGCTTCAGGAGCTTTATAACGGCAAATCCCTTGTGGAGGACGGAAAGTTTGCCCTTGAGGTGCTTGAGCATATTAACCAGAAAATCACGGAATTCAAGGAGGAGGACGGGAATCTGTACGCCATTTACGGAACTCCTGCCGAGAGTCTGTGCGGGCTTCAGGTAAAGCAGTTCCGCGCCAAATACGGCATTGTGGAAGGCGTTTCCGACAGGGAATATGTGTCCAACAGCTTTCACTGCCATGTATCCGAGGATATTACGCCCATTGAAAAGCAGGATTTGGAATACCGTTTCTGGGAGCTTTCCAACGGCGGGAAGATACAGTATGTGAAATATCCCATTGATTATAATAAAGAAGCAATCAAGACCTTAATCCGCAGAGCCATGGATATGGGCTTTTATGAGGGCGTCAATTTATCGCTGGCATATTGCGACGACTGCGGCCATCAGGAGCTGGAAATGGATGTGTGCCCCGTGTGCGGAAGCAGCAATCTCACAAAGATTGAGCGTATGAACGGTTATCTTTCCTATTCCAGAGTCCATGGGGATACCAGATTAAATGAGGCCAAAATGGCGGAAATAGCGGAAAGAAAGAGCATGTAGGAAGTGAGAATATGAGATATCACAATATCACAAAGGACGATATGTTAAACGGCGACGGACTTCGGGTAGTGCTTTGGGTATCAGGATGCTCCCATTGCTGCAAATCCTGCCACAATCCCATTACATGGGACCCGGCGGGAGGGCTTTACTTTGACGAAAGCGCGCGGCAGGAGATTTTTGAACAGCTTGACAAGCCTTATATTTCCGGAATTACCTTTTCCGGGGGCGACCCGCTTCATTCGGCAAACCGGCCCGATGTGCGAAGGTTTATGAAGGAGATTAAGGAGAAATACCCGAATAAAACCGTCTGGCTGTACACAGGGGATGTGTGGGAAAATGTCTGCGACGACATTATGATGCAGTATGTTGACGTTCTGGTTGACGGAGAGTTTCAGGAGGACAAAAAGGACTCCCGGCTTCTCTGGAAGGGAAGCAGTAACCAGAGGGTAATTGACGTACAGAAAACGCTGAAACAGACAAATATCTTCCAGCCGGTGCTTCATTGCGGCGATTACGCATAGAGAACAGGAGAGCATGATGACAGAAACCATCGAGATAAAATATTTTACGGATAAAATTGAAAAACTGACCTATATTGACGGAAAATCCGACTGGATTGACCTTCGGGCGGCGGAGGACGTGAGCCTTAAACAGGGAGAATTCCGCCTGATTCCTCTGGGGGTGGCCATGAAGCTGCCGGCGGGCTATGAAGCGCATATCGTGCCGAGAAGCTCTACCTTCAAAAATTTCGGCATTATCCAGACCAATCATCAGGGAGTGGTGGACGGTTCCTATTGCGGAGACAACGACCAGTGGTTTATGCCGGTTTACGCTGTGAGAGATACGCAGATAGCCTTAAATGACAGAATCTGTCAGTTCAGAATCGTGGAGAACCAGCCCAAAATCCTGTTTAAGGAAGTATCCTCCCTTTCAGGAGCAGACAGAGGCGGTTTCGGAAGCACCGGAAAGCAATGATGTAGATTTATCTGCATAAAATAACTCCTTTTGCCGCATAATGAACACAAAATGTATTATGTGAGCGGAAGGAGTTTTTTATGAATAATGCAAGTACAGATAAGAAAAAGATGAGCACCTCCCTTTCGGAAAATATGAATTATCTGAATAAATTTCTGTCGGTGGATACAAATTTTGACGTTGTGTACCGGGTGATAAGAATCGGCGGGCGGGAAGCCTGCATGTACTTTATTGACGGCTTCTGCAAGGATGAGATGATGCAGAAAATGATTCAGTATTTTCTTGACCTCAAGGAAGAGGAAATGCCCGCTACGGCCCACGAAATGTCAAAATCCAATCTTCCCTATGTGGAGGTTGATTTGCATGATGAGTGGGCGCAAATCACCTATTTTATCATGTCCGGCGTATTTGCGCTGTTTATCGACGGGTATGACAAGTGCCTTCTGATAGACTCCAGAACCTATCCCTCCCGCGGGGTGGAAGAACCTGAAAAGGATAAAGTGCTTCGGGGCTCTAAGGACGGATTTGTGGAAACCATCGTTTTTAATACGGCGCTGATAAGAAGAAGAATCAGAAGCGAACAGCTCTGTATGGAGATGCTTCATGCCGGCAACAGTTCCCAGACCGATATTGTGCTGTGCTACATGGACGACAGAGTGGACCATGCCTTTCTGGAGAAAATAAAAACCAGGATTAACGAAATTCAGGTTGACGCACTTACCATGAATCAGGAAAGCCTGGCGGAATGCCTTTATAAAAAGAAATGGTACAATCCTTTCCCGAAATTCAAATTTACGGAAAGGCCGGACACCGCCTCCGCCCAGATTCTGGAGGGAGATATCGTCATTCTGGTTGATAATTCTCCCTCGGCAATGATTACGCCGACCTCCATCTTTGATATCGTGGAGGAGGCGGACGATTATTATTTTCCGCCTATTACCGGCACCTACCTGCGCCTTTCCAGATTCCTCATTGCAATCATCACATATATTATGACGCCTACCTTTTTGCTTCTCATGCAAAGGCCGGAGTGGATTCCGGCGGGCTTTGAATTCATCAAGGTCAAGGACGCAACCAATATTCCGCTGATTTGGCAGTTCCTGATTCTGGAGCTGGCCATCGACGGGCTTCGTCTTGCGGCGGTAAATACGCCTAATATGCTGAGCACACCTTTAAGCGTGATGGCCGCGCTGGTGTTGGGGGAATTTTCGGTAAACAGCGGATGGTTTAACAGCGAGGTCATGCTTTATATGGCGTTTGTAGCCATTGCCAATTATACCCAGGCCAGCTATGAGCTCAGCTACGCCATTAAATTTATGAGAATTATCAATCTGATTCTGACGGCAATCTTTGGATTGTGGGGATATATTGCGGCAATCATTCTGCTTCTTGCGGCCATTGCGACAAACCGTACCGTGTCCGGCAAGAGCTATATCTATCCGCTGATTCCGTTTAACTTAAAGCAACTCTCGAAAAGACTTTTCAGATATCGGCTGCCGGGGTCGCGGGAATAAGAGAGGTGAATTTGGGGCGGGCAAAGAGACTGGTCGGCAGACATCTCTTTGCCCGCTTTTGCCGATATCATTCTGCAAAGTCTATCAAAAATTGTAGTGGACATTTGGCCGGTATTATTTTAGAATAGGAGTAAATAAATACATAGTGGGAAAGGAAGAACAGAGAAATACCATGAACGAGGACAAGAAAACAATTTATTGCATACAGTGCGGCAGCGAAAACCCTGATACGGCGAAGTTCTGCAGTAATTGCGGGGCGAAGATTGAACAGCCGGTAAAGCCGCAGACAGAAGGGATGTTTTCGGGAAGCGATACTCTGTCCGTACAGCCGCCCGTATATGAAAAAATAACGGACGCAGAGGAAGAGAGGCCGGCAAATCCCTATCAGGAAGAAATCAAGATTAATTATGAACCGGAAAGCAATAACTACGGCAGTAATTACGGAGGAAACAGCAGTTACGGTTCTTCCGGCGCTAATACGTATTATGACAGCGGACAATCCCAGTATTATTCCGCCGAACCTAATACCGTGAAAGAAGGCGGCGGTAATATCGGTTTTGCCATTGCATCGATGGTGTGCGGCATTCTTTCCCTG
>CAMSTM010000193.1 GCA_947063675.1 uncultured Lachnospiraceae bacterium
ACAATAAAATATGCCGCAGTCTGAAGCATATTCGACGCGTATTGAAGCGACTTTACGGGCGGATTATCCACGCCGTAAAAGCCGATAATCTTTTCTTTGTCATAAAGAGGAACTACCACAAGGGAATGAACGTTCTGGCGTTTCAGGGTTTCATATTGAAGCGGGGCCTCCTCGCGGATATCTTCCAGATCTCTGATGACGATATGTCCTCCGACGCTGAAGTTCCGGTACCAGGCAGCGCATACCTGCGGAGGTACGTTTTGAAGGCTTTCCTTTTCAGGCGCAACTCCGTCTGCTGTCCACTCATAGGTATTATCGTCTCCGCCAAGGCTGTTCCGCTCAAATATGTAGGTACGTTCCCCGTTAAGCGCTTTTCCCAGATGCTTGAGCAATACCTCCAGCGACTGGTCCGGAGTCGGCTCAAGCAGGGCGACGCGGAGTCCTTCATTGATGACGGCCTCCAGATTCTGAACGTTCCGGATACCGCTTTGCGGTTCCTGTTCCTTAATATACGGCGCACCTTCACCGGTCCGCTCAAAAAACTCTATGGAAGAACCCATAAGCCTGCCCTCCGTATATTCTGCCCGGGCGAATCACAACATCCCATCAGGACCGATTCAGCCTTCCGCAGAAAAGTATAGGTTTTTGCAAATTTGCACTATCTTTCATAGTATCAAAGGATAACATACAAAGCGCTTATTTTCAATACTTTTTACTTTTTTGCGAAATTTTGTTACTGAAAAAAACAATTTGTATCGCTATTGTTTTTGATGAATTTAAAAACATAAACACGAATTTTATAACGCAAAAAGCGGTCATATAGGATAAAATATCTTCAGAAAGGCAGGGGATACAGATGGCGGTAAAAGCGGTACAGCAGATTATGCTGGGCGGCGTATGTAAAAATGAAGTGCAGGCACTTAGCACATTAAAGGCGGTGAAGGCGGCCGGTTATGACGGCCTGGAGTTAAACGGTTTTATGATTCGGCCCACTTCCCTGATGGTGCGGATGATGACGAGGGCGGCGGGAATGCCGGTGGGAGCGGGCGGAAACTTTGACTGGAGAGGAATGCTCCGGGAAGCCGGGCTTTGCACGGTGAGTCTCCATGAGGATTTGGGAAGCGTTAAGAAAGACCCGGAGGCTGTGATACAAAAGGCGTCGGAGCTTGGCACGGACAAGGTAGTGATTACGGGAATGTACCGGTTCGATTATTCCGACAGGAAAGCCGTGGAGAATTTGGCGAAGGATTTGAACGCTTCCGGGGAAAGGCTTGGGCAATCGGACATTGCTCTTTTGTACCACAATCATAACTGCGAATTCCGAAAGACGGAGAAAAAACGGACGGCTTATGATATTCTGATAGAGGAGACGGATTCCCGTTATGTAAATTTTGAGCTGGATTCCTACTGGCCCACAGAGGCGGGCGTTTCGGCAATCGCGCTGATGAAGCGCCTTGGAGAAAGGATGAGGCTCTACCACATCAACGACAGGGGAACGAAGGTGACGGGGCCGTCCATGACGCCGATTTTAAAATCCGACAGCATGGAGCTTGGCTATGGCAATATGAATCTGGAGGAGCTGATAACTCAGGCACTTTCCGTAAACGTGGACGCGGTGATTTTGGAAAGCCATAAGAACTGGGCGGAGAAATCCCCTGTGAAATCCTTGCAGATGAGCGCGGCATTTTTAAAGGAGCATATGAACTGATGAAAGCGATTAATTTAAAAACGGAGCATCTGGTAAATCCCCTGGGAATCGATATTGTCCGCCCCTGTCTGACATGGAACTGCAGGGACGGAATCAGACAGACCGCCTATGAAATTGAAGCGGCGGAAAACGGCAGGGTTATCTGGGACAGCGGGAAAGTGCCGGGAAGCGGAATGGACGCCGTGTTGGGAATCGACGCGGTAAGCAGGCAGCGGATTTTCTGGAAAGTGCGTCTGTGGGATGAAAACGACGTGCCGGGGGAGTGGAGCAGCGAGGCCTGGTTTGAAATGGGACTTCTGGAGAAAGAACAGTTTACGGCGAAATGGATTAACCCGGAACTTGTCTGCAATCCGAACGAGCATAAGCCGGCCAGCTACCTGCGGACGTCCTTCAACGTGGAAAAATGCGGGCAGGCCAGACTGTACATTACCTGCCACGGGTTGTATGAGGCGTACATCAACGGCGGCCGGGCGGGGGATTTCGTGCTGGCGCCGGGCTCTTACAATTATGATAAAAAGCTGGCCTATCAGACCTATGACGTGACGGAGCTTGTGAGAGAAGGAAAAAACGAGGTATTGGTGATTTTAGGAGATGGGTGGTATCGCAGCGTGTCGGGAGTTGACGGCGACAGAAATCTGTACGGAGAGGATGCGGCGCTGTACTTTCAGCTTGAGATTGACAAAAAGGCGGTGTGCGTCTCCGATGAAAGCTGGGAAGCCTCCCAGTCCGGCCCCATCCGGGAAAACGACATGCAGCAGGGAGAGGTGATTGACGCCCGTATGGAGGAAATCGGGGATTATCACGAAGTCAGGGTGGAGGAGTTCGGCGTGGACAATTTTGCCTGCTCTAACTGTATGCCGGTCGAGGAGATGGAGCGCTTTGCAGGAACCGTGAAGAAAACGCCGAAGGGGGAAACCGTCATTGATTACGGGCAGAATCTGGCGGGCTATATAGAATTTACCCTATATGCCCACGCGGGGGAGCGGATTGTCTTAACCCACGGGGAGACGCTGGACGAAAACGGCAATTTTACCCAGGAGAATTTTCAGGACAGAAAACGTCACAAAGAGGGCGGCACAAGGCAGCAGGTTATTTATACCTGTAAGGAAGGGGAAAATCATTACAAGTCGAGATTTACCATCTGGGGTTTCCGCTATGCAAAGGCGGAGACGGACATTGACCTTGAAGGCGCGGAGTTTACCGCCATTGCCGTGTATTCCCGGATGGAGCAGACAGGGAGCTTTGCGTGCTCCGACAAATACGTGAACCGGCTGGTGGAAAACAGCATATGGAGCCAGAAATCCAATTTCTGCGACGTCCCCACGGACTGTCCTACAAGAGAACGGGCGGCATGGACGGGAGATATGGGGGTGTTTGCGGAAACCGGTCTCTACCTCATGGACTGCTATCCGGTTATCCGAAAATGGCTGGCCGAATGCCGTATGGCCCAGTTCCCCGACGGAAAAATAGCGAATATTGCGCCCAAAAACAACGTACCCGGATTTTTTTCCGGCTTGCTTGCCGGTTCCGTCGGCTGGGGAGACGCCTGTATCATCGTGCCCTACGCCCTTTATAAGCGCTACGGGGACAGACGCATTCTGGAAGAAAATTACGAGATGATGCAAAAATGGTACGGATTTCTGGAAAACAGGGCCAGGCAGAAGCCCTTAAATCCCATCAAACGCCTTAAGAGAAATCCCTACAGGAGATTTACCATAGAAACCGGCGTTGATTACGGCGAATGGTGCGAGCCGGATGTGGAGAGCACCTCCGCCATGCGTACCCCTCAGGGCAGGGTGGCAACCGCCTGGTTTGCAAGGTCGGGAAAAATGCTGGCGGAGATTGCGGAAATTCTGGGAAAGACGGAGGATGCAGAAAATTACGGAAAGCTGGCGGCAAACGCCCGGAAGGCTTTCCGGCATATTGCCACACAGGAAGGAAAGATTTTTTCCGACAGACAGGCCGATTATGTGCGGGCAATTTCCTTCGGCCTGCTAAAGGAACAGGAAAAGCGGCAGGCGGCGGCTGATTTGAACCGTTTGGTGGAAAAAAACGGTTATCACTTAAACACAGGATTTTTGTCAACGCCGGCACTGTGCGGGACACTTGCGGATTACGGCTATACGGAGAGCGCCTACCGGCTTCTTTTGCAGGACACCATGCCCGGCTGGCTTTATGCGGTGAAAAAGGGCGCCACCACCATATGGGAAAACTGGGACGGCATCAACGAAAAGGGGGAAGTGAAGGCTTCCTTAAACCACTATTCTTACGGCGCAATCAGCGGGTGGCTTTTTTCCGGCGTCTGCGGAATCCAGGCAGAGGGCAGGAAGATTACCATAAGGCCGCAGCCTGACAGGAGCCTTCAATATGCCAGAGCAGTGTACCGGTCGCCGGCGGGAGAGATAGTAAGCGGCTGGAAATACGAAGGAGACAAGTTGGTTTACGAGGTGGAAATCCCGGCAAATACGGAAGCGGAGATTATCCTGCCAGACGGAAGGAGAGAGTGTGTGACGGCGGGGAAGTACCGGTATTAGGGAACAGGAACAGCACAGATATGCACAGCGCACAAATTAATTTTGGGACGCAGAATGCGGCCGCTCAAAAGAACAGGAGGAATAAAAGCGATGATAATTGAAAACACAGAATTCGGACGGGTAGAGGTGACGGATATTCCGCTGCCGGAGGGAATTGATTCCAATATCAATGGAACCTATACCTTTTCGGGCAGAGTGCTTGTGGCGGAGAGAAAGCCGGAGAAGGACGAGGACTGGTACAGGGTTTTTACCATGGAAGACGACGGGACGGCGGTCTGCGAGCTGTTTGACGGCGTTATCCGTAAGAAAAAGGGCGCGAACGGCATCCGCTGGATGTGCTTTGCGGACAATAAGAGAATTTTGCTGGGAGATTACGTTCTGGAGTGCACGCCGGATTTGGATGCCTGCACGTCATCTAAGCTGGTGGAAGTAGCTCTGCCGGAGGAAATCGCAAGGATTCCCGGCGTTTTTATGCGGTGGTCGGAACCGATTATCGCCCCGGATAACGAGCATATCTGCTTTTCCACACTGACAGGAAGCGGCGCGTTCAACTTTCTGGGGAGACTTGCGCGGCGGGAGTCTGAGTATACGGTGGAGGACGCCTGCCTCATAAGCTCCGTGAACGATATCGAGCCTGACCCTGAAAACGAGGGCTTTGTCCGCAGAAATATCCAGAGAGGCGGGGAAGTGAAGCAGTTTATAAGAGGCGGAAGGGGAATCACCCTTGCGGGAGGCGGAAAGTGTATCAGCGAAAGCACTCTGCAAATGCTGGATGGCGAAGAATTTGTCCAGATTACGGACACCCTTGGCTACGAGGAAACCGCAATCTTTTCTCCCGATGAAAAATATGCCGTCTGTATGTCGCCCAGATTTTCTCCGAAGACAGACTGCGGCGTGCTGGGAGTGGTTCCGCTTTATAATGACATCGTTACGCGAAGCAAGTATTTGAATGTACTGTATCAGTACGCGATTGCGGGAGTGCGTTTTCAGAGAAAGGGCAATATCGGACCGGCGCTGATTGACGTGGAACGCTCCATGAAAGAGGGGCGGGGCTATGAAGGCATTAATTTGAGCGACCGCGAGGGGAAATGGGTGTATTATTCTCCGATGAGCTGGCATCCCGACAGCACCAGGGCAATGTGGAACGAGAGCACTAAAGTGGCGGAGGGCAATGTGAAAAGCAGGCTGCGCAGATGCAGAATGCTGGATAAGGCTCCCACGGCGCCGGCTCCGGCCGGGAGGACGCCGGATAAGGAGGAGATACCCTATGCCCTGCCTGTTTCCGACGCATTAAAGTCCGAAATGCCAAAGCTGCCGATTAAGATAAAAGGAGCCGGCGGCGGTGTTGTGACCAATTCCTGCATCGATACCGATACCTTTGAAACCCTGTATGAAAATTACAGTGAGGACGGCAGAACCTTTTATAACGGATGGCTTCGGGTGAAGTCCCCGGCGAATATGTTCATGCCGGGCGAAACGGTCATCCGCAGCGATATCGACGTGACGGGCGAGCATACGGGGCAGATGAAGCTGCGCATTGTGCTTAAGGCGGACGAGAGGTTCCAGATTCACCCTGACAGGAGCCTTGATGAGGACGGGAAGCCTAAATGTACGGGCTTTGCGGAGTATGACGGGGTGAGAAGGGATGTGGAGGAGATGGGGGACTGAGATAAAATGTGATAGGTTTGGAAAATCCTGCGGCTATTGATTCCCGCGAGTAATGAGCCAAGCGGCTGCGAAGCAGGCATTTGGCGAATGCCGCGAGGGTCACATACCCCGCAGCTTAGCTGCGTTGCAAGTTTGATGCCCCGTCAGCTTGCTGCGGGGTTGTTGACTGCATCCGCAGGATTTTTTTATTTATTTTCGGTTTTTCGGAAGAATGCAGAATATGCATTGTCCGGATTTTTCAGATTTTAAAAACGCCATGAGACTTTGATATGGCAGGTCTTGGGACCGCATTGGCAGGCGCAGGGCTTTTCTTTAGAATATTAAAAATTTGAAAAATGCGTATTTACATTTTTATCCAAACTATGCTATGATAACAAAAGGCATATTTTCTGGCAATACTCATAATTGTATCCATCTCACAGGCAACTCCCGCATA
>CAMSTM010000194.1 GCA_947063675.1 uncultured Lachnospiraceae bacterium
GCGACCACCGAGATCTACCCTCTTTCCCTACACGACGCTCTTCCGATCTTATCCCTGCCAGTAAAATGGAAAGCATCATCAGCTGCCCGGAAGCGTGTACAAAGCGGGTTATCTGTATTTTGGCAAAACAGATTTTCTGAACGAATCTTTCCACAAATACCTCGGTATTGACCATTTTCCCGTTCAGCTTATAATAACTGGCATACTTTTGCTTGCACTGCTTTAGTTGTTTATTTTCCGTCGCCGGCATATTGTCCGTTTCTGAGATTAATTTATGATAAACCAGTCCGGCTATCATCTGGCATACAACACTCAGCAGCAGAAAAGCGGCAATCAATCCTGTAAGTAATCTGTGCTCAAAAAATATTGTAAACATATTTCCTCCTTTCCTTACTATATTATAATAAAAGGGGTTTTTTCTCTCAATAAGCCAGAGGGTGTAAGTTCTCGTCATTTTTCGTTAAAATATGTCTTTCATATGCCAATATTTTCTGTTATACTTATACACCAAAGAGAGATAACAGCGGAAACTGAAAATGAAAGGAAAGATTATGAAGTATCAGACAAAAGGCACCTGCTCCACCTCCATTGATTTGGAAGTGGAAAACGGCAAAATCAAATTTGTTGAATTTTTCGGGGGCTGCAACGGCAACCTGAAAGGGATTGCAAACCTGGTAACCGGCATGGACGTGGACGACGCCATTTCCAAATTAAAAGGTGTGCGCTGCGGTTTTAAACCTACTTCCTGCCCGGATCAGCTTGCACACGCCTTAGAGCAGATTAAAAACGGCAATTAGAAATAAGGAGGCTTTTTTATGGGTGACTTGAAAGCAGCAAAAAAAATAGTTCTCACTGGCGGCGGAACAGCGGGGCATGTCACACCTAATATCGCCCTGATGCCTCATCTTACGGAAGCCGGTTATGAAATTTCTTATATCGGTTCTTACGACGGCATCGAAAAAAAGCTGATTTCTGATTTTGACATTCCTTATTACGGAATTGCCACAGGCAAATTCAGACGTTATTTTGATATCAAAAATTTAACCGATCCTTTTCGTGTAATCAAAGGCTACGGAGAAGCCAGAAAGACCCTGAAACAGATAAAACCGGACGTCGTCTTTTCAAAAGGCGGCTTTGTAAGCGTTCCGGTGGTACGGGCCGCCGCTTCTTTGCATATTCCCTGTATCATCCATGAATCCGATATGACCCCGGGACTTGCCAACAGGCTCTGTATTCCCGTTGCGGAAAAAATATGCTGCAATTTCCCTGAAACAATCGCCATGCTTCCGGAAGACAAGGCTGTGCTCACCGGTTCTCCCATTCGTGAGGAACTGACAAAGGGCGACAAAATTGCCGCTCTTGACATGTGCGGCTTTACCGCCAACAAACCGGTAATTATGGTAATCGGGGGCAGTCTCGGCGCCGCATCCATAAACGATGCTGTGCGGCAGGCCCTGCCCGTGCTCTTAACCGATTTTCAGGTCGTCCACATCTGCGGCAAGGATAAAATTGACGAGAACCTCCGCAGCCAAAGTGGTTATGTGCAGTTTGAATATGTAAAAGCGGAATTAAAAGATTTATTTGCTATGGCGGACGTGGTGATTTCCCGTGCGGGGGCGAACTCGATTTGTGAGCTTTTAGCCCTGAAAAAGCCGAATCTGCTGATTCCCCTCTCGGCAAACAGCAGCCGGGGCGACCAGATTTTGAATGCCAAATCCTTTGAATCGCAAGGATTTTCCATGGTAATTGACGACGATACCCTGAATGCGGATTTATTGGCGGAAAAGGTAATTGAGTTGTACTTTACAAGGCAGACCTACATCGACTGTATGGGAAAGAGCAACCAGTTCGGTTCCATCCGCACAATTCTGAAGCTCATTGAGGCTTGTGTAAAACATGAATGAAAACGTATCCATAGAATCCGTATGGCAGTTATTGACGGAGCATCAAAGCGAAACCTTTTACACCATGAAAAAACTGCCCTTCACCTATGTAGTGAAAGGCGGTGAGCTTTTTGTGGACAGGCGTTCCAAATCTATCACCAAGGCAACCTTTGAACAGGCTCTCAATAAATTAAAGGAAAACCCCCAGCAGATTACCGGTCCGAAATCCTTAAATGTTTTTGGGGCTCCTTATGTGTGGGCCATTTTTAAAGCATTTAATATCGTATGACATTCAAATGGCAATTTACAGCGGTTCTCTTACTCTTTTTCATCACTCGTCGTAAATATCCACCTTGATTCTGTCCTCATAGGGTTTTACCAGTTTTTCCACAATTTCATAAGACAGTTCCCGCATTTCGCTGATGATTTCCCGGTAATTATCCTCACTCACCTGATTTTTCCCGCTGCTTATGCACTCGCAGATATAATGATTAATCTCCGGTGAAAAATGAATGATATCCATATAATTTTCCAGATTCATGATAACTTCTCTGTCATTCTGAAAATAAAACAGCTTTACATTTTCACAGGTAAGGAGCGCCTCCATGGCCTGCTCCATATTGTAGAGATAGGCTTCCATATCCCCTTCACGGTAAATATTATCCCACCAGAGCATGGAATAGGGAGGAATAAACACATAAAATTCGGTTTCCGGGTGCGCAGTTATCCTGTCCAGAAGCAAATCAATATTTTTCCTGAGCACGTCCTTATAATAATCCGCCGGCTTCATCTCCGAAACGGAGGGTTTACGGATGTAAAGCCCCAGAATCATATCAGAGTTAAACTGCTTCCACTGAGCCCAGTTGTAGGAATCGTTTTCGTCATAATCTCCAATCGTCGAATTGGCGATAAGGTAGGGGATTTTCTCCATAAGCACTCCCTTGTTCAGCCAATACTCAATATCATTGAAATAATTGTCGTCGTACAGATACATGGGACAGCCCGTGAGTTCATAGGTTGTCTCCGGTTCCGCCACCAGGGCGGCGGAATCCAGATTGTAAAACACATACTTCAAATTCTGTCTGGAAAAGGCGATATCCAGAAGATAGCACAAGTCCGCCGTCGCCCCGTAGGAACGGATTGCCTTAATGGTACGGCAGCCAAAAGCCTGATTAAACCAGTCGTTATAATAGTTTTCGGACACCGAGGAGCCTGCTATAACGCTGTCATAGTCAAAGGTTTTCAGGGAGCCCACGCATTGATATTCCTTATCCGTCAGCACCGCCTTTAATCCCTTTAACGGCTTGTGATACTGGAAAAAGGGGTCAAAAACCACTACCGCCAGAATACACAAAAGCAGCAAACCGCCGCTCCATATAAAAAACTGTCTGATAAACTTCGTTGAAGCCTTTTTCTCCATTGTTTTCCCCTAAAAATTAAAGTAGATAAATGTGCTGACCTGTGAAAAGGAAATCACCGACCAGACGAAAATCACTGTGATAAAGGCGCAAAGCCTGCCGTTTAACGGATGCGCTTTCGCAATCTCCAGCGTGTTCTTTCGGGTAAGAATAAACCCGCTGATAAGAAGAAGCAGGATAAACGCCAGAAGATATGCAAGGTTCAGCATCTTCGGAGCCACAAGGTTCACTGCCTGCTTTATGAGATAAAACTCAGGCACGTCCAGCTTTGCGGCAATTTTATAAATATATCCGGTATCCTTGAATGCCAGAATGTTCCGAAACATCTGAAAGGCTCCCGCCATACTCTCGCTTCGGAAGAAAAACAGGGACAGGTTGAAAAATCCAAAGGTAAAAATCCATCCAAGCCAACCGGGTACCATGACTTTTGCCGGCCGCTTTCCCTCACAGCCTCTGACGCCGACGATTCCCAGATTGTCCCAGATGACCAGGAGCCCCTGCATAGTGCCCCACGCAATGTAGGTCCAGTTTGCCCCATGCCACAGTCCGCTTAAAAAGAACACAAGAAAGGTATTAAGCACTGTGCGCGCCTTTCCCTTCCGGCTGCCTCCTAAAGGAATGTATACATACTGTATGAAAAACCGGGAGAGCGTCATATGCCATCTCTGCCACAAATCCTTCACGGAACACGCTTTATAGGGAGAATTGAAATTAACCGGCAGCTCGATATTGAACATTTTTCCCAGACCGATTGCCATATCGCTGTAACCGCTGAAATCAAAATAAATCTCAAAGGTATAAGCCAGTATCACCAAAAGCGTGGAGGTGGTGTCCAGAAAGGCAGTCTGCTCGAAACCGTAATTTACGGGAAGCGCAAGCACATCTGCAAGCAGCACCTTTTTTCCCAGACCGATTGTAAAAATCACGATGCCCTTTGCAAAATTATCCGGCTGAAAGCTGCGGTTCTCCTTATCCTCAAACTGTGGCATCATTTCCTTATAGGTCACAATGGGGCCTGCAATCAGCTGGGGAAAGAAGGTCACAAAGGTAAGATAATTGATAAAGGAGTAATGCTCCGCCCGTCCGGTGCATCTGTCAATAATAAAGGAAAGCTGCTGAAAAGTAAAAAAGCTGATTCCAAGGGGTAGCAAAATATGCTTTAAGCTAAAATCCGTATGGAACACCGCGTTAATATTCTCAAAAAAGAAATCATAGTACTTAAAATAAAACAAAAATCCCAGGTTCAGCAAAAGGCCCGCCAAAAGCCCCAGCCTTGCAAAAGCGCGGCTTTTGGAAAACCGCATCAGGCAGCTTAAAAAATAATTTCCCAGTATGCTGGCCACGATAACGGCAAGATAATAAACATTAAAATACCCGTAAAACCACAGGGACATTCCCGCCAGAAATAATTTCGCGCTTTCCCTGGCTTTCAGGTGATTCAGCAGATACCAGCCCGCAAGCGTCAGAGGCAGAAAAAGAAATATAAAAATATAAGAATTAAACAGCATAACGGTTCTCCATAAATTCCGAATAACATGACGGCGCTTTTGCCGCACATGTGCTTATCTTAACATATCTTTACATATTTTGTCTAATATATGGAAATACTTAATGACAGATATTATACCCGTCCGGGCAAAAGTAAATCCGGACTTACAAGCTTTTAAGCAAAGGAGTAACTGCAAAATGAAAAAACATATTTTTTACGGGATAACTGCCGCCGTCTGCTTTTTCCTTACCGGCTGCACCGGAAGCGGCAGCGCCTCTGACAGCAATCAGGCTTATACCAACGAAGGGGAAGACGAAGCGGTCAACACCATTCAGGTCGGGGGGCGCTATCGTATCACGGGCCCTATGGACGACCTCAAGGACGCGGTGTCCGGGCTCCTTGGTGAAAATTACTGGCCGGATACCCTGTTAAGCGCCGAGGAGCTGGCCGAGCGCACCGGCATATCGGAAAATATGTACGAGGATTTCCTTGCGGAATATCAGCACACCGAGGCCGGCATTGATATGATGATTTTAATAAAAGCCCGGGAAAATGACGTTACGCTTGTGGAAAACTATCTCAATGATTATCGTGAAACTCTCCTTCGTATCTACGAGCAGCAGCCGCAGAACAATTCGAAGGTTTTCGCCTCCCGGATAGAAACCATAGGAAATTATGTCTGCTATGTCCAGCTCGGCGCAAATATTTCCTATCTGGAGCCCCGCGGAAATGAGGAAATGATTGCACACTGTCTTCAGGAAAACGAGAGGGCGTTGGATATTATAGAGAAACAGATTCTGGAGGCGCAGTAAACGGAATAAATTTTGTCTGTCTTTTGAGCGGAAGTTTTAGTATAATGTATTTATTCCCGCGCAAAATGCATGACGGCCAGGCAACTGCGCGGATTGACGAAAGGACAGAATTTATGAAAAAACTGATATCATGGAATGTAAACGGACTGCGCGCCTGTGTGGAAAAAGGCTTTTCCGGTTTTTTTGAGGATGCGGATGCGGATATTTTCTGTCTCCAGGAGACAAAGCTGCAGGAGGGACAGATTTCCCTGGATTTGCCGGGATTCCATCAATATTGGAATTATGCGGAGAAAAAGGGATACTCCGGGACTGCCATATTTACAAAGGAAGAGCCTTTGTCTGTTTCCCTCGGTCTCGGGATAGAGGAACACGACCACGAGGGACGGGTTATCACTCTGGAATTTGAAAGGTTCTATATGGTTACGGTGTACACTCCCAACGCACAGGAGGGCTTAAAGAGACTGGATTACCGGATGAAATGGGAGGACGATTTTCTTCGATATCTGAAAAACCTTGAAAACAAAAAGCCTGTCGTTGTGTGCGGCGACATGAACGTGGCGCATAAGGAAATCGATTTGAAAAATCCGAAAACCAACCGCAAAAACGCCGGCTTTACCGATGAGGAACGGGCAAAGTTTACCGCTCTTTTAAACGCCGGTTTTACGGATACTTTCCGCCACTTTTATCCCGATACG
>CAMSTM010000195.1 GCA_947063675.1 uncultured Lachnospiraceae bacterium
CAGGGAAGCCATACTCTTTTTCCGAGAGCCTCCTTCAAATGGGTTTCCAGACTGTAAAGCCTGGCAAGAGGAAGAAGCTCGTCCCGGTAAAGCCGCACGGGCTTTTCATGACAACAAGCAGCCTGCGGGGCATGACAGCGGTTGTTGCCATAAGCAGCCTGTGAGGGGGCGCGTCTGTTTATCTGCTCTGACAGAAAATAGTAAACATCCTCCTCGTCCGTCACAATCTCGTCATAGGCGTCAAGAGGAATGTTTTTTATCCGGCTTAAAATCTCCGCTTCCTTCTGATAAAGGAGGCTGTGGCAGGTTCTGTGCCTGTAAACATTGGTGAGGGTGTCGAAGGTACGGATAAAATCCTCCATTTCCTCAAAAAGAGGCGTCAAATCATTGAGTTCCCCGGCATTGGTGCGGATGGTGAACTGATAATTTTTCCGCCCGGCTATTTCCCGGGCTTTGATGGTATTGTCAATTTCTTTTTTCTTATCTTCGCTTAATTTTCTGGAATAGTGGATTCCGTGTCCGAAATAGCCGCACACACAATACTGACCTGTAAGCGTAAGGTTTTCAGAGGCTGTGGGCTGCTTGGTTTTCAGGGCTTCCCCCGTGATTTGCACCACCACCTCGTCGCCCTGGCGGAGATTTTCACCAAAATCCTGTCTGTTGGCAATCAGGATTTCCCGGCATTTTGCCAGCGACAGATATACGGTTTCCTCTTTTGAAATGGAAAGGAACGCTCCCCGAAGCCCGGGTACAACATCCTGAACTCTTGCAAGATAAATATTGCCGAGTATCCCCTCCTCTGTGAGCAGAGGCGCCGTTTCCATCAGGCAGGGCCGTTTTTCGTCAAAAAGCGTAAGAAGAAGCCGGAAGCCCGGCTGATTGCCTGAATATTCTGTTTTTTGCTCCGGCTTTTGCAGCACAGGCTGTTTTACAATGATAATTTTTCCCATATGATTCTCCGGCAAATTTTGTTTATTCCCGTGGGCAATGCGTAGGCGAATGCCAGGCATCATTTGACGCTCAGGGAATCAGCGGCTCCAAACTTCCGCCGTCGTTTCTTTTATAGGTTTCTATTCTGTGAATACGGAAAGGGTATTCGGGAAGCAAAACGCCCTGCTTTTCAAAAAAGAAATCCATCACAAAGCCGGGCTTCAGGTTGCTTCCGCTGCCTGCGTCCAGAAGCATATACACGCCGTCCTTTCGGATTTCCAGACAGTAGATTCCTTCTTTCAGATTTATCTCCCGCTCGCCCTTTTTGGTCTTTTTGACAGCGGGAATCCTTTCCTGCGCGTAAAACTCCAGAAGCCGTTCTTCCCAGCCTTCCTGCGGCGTAAAACGCTCGCTGAAGGTCAGCAGATAATCCGCAGCAGCAACGCTTGCCATGGCGTTTTTCTCCTTTTCGGGAAGAAGCTTTATTTTTAAGATATCAATTCCCTCCGCCATCACGTCCTGAAGCCTTTTACGCATATCCTCCTCGTCCGTAAAGGAGTTCACCTCAATATCAAAATATTCCCCGCTGCTCGTATGGCCTACGGATAAGGGCGATGCAAAGGACATAATCTGGTGGGGGCTGAACCCCTCCGAATAGGCAATGTCGATTCCCGCCCTTCTGATGGCTTTCTGGAAATACCGCATGATATCCAGGTGCCCGATAAAACGGAGCGCGCCGTATTTGGAAAATTTGATTCTTACTTTCATAATTGTTCTCCTGTCACCTGCTCTGTAAGCGAATGTTACTTACCGGCGCTGTTCTTAACACAGATGCCTGTCCCGTATTTCGCCGCACCGCAGCCGTTGCAGTGCTCCTGACAGTTAGGCGTGGTTTCGCCCTTCTGCGCTTTCTTCCATTCCCTCAAAAGAAATTCCCTGCTAACGCCGCAGTCAATGAAATCCCATGGGAATATTTCGTTATCAGCCCTCTCCCTTACCGTATAAAAAGCCGGGTCAACGCCGCATTCCTCAAAGGTTTCAAACCAGATATCATTTTTATAATACTCGCTCCACGCATCGTAAAGGCATCCCTTTTCGTAAGCCCGGAGGATGACCTGATTTAATCTCCTGTCCCCCCTTGCCATAATTCCCTCAAGCACACTGGCGTCCGCCTCGTGCCAGTTGTATTTGATACTTTTCTGGTTCAGTACGCCGGCAATAGAGGTTCTGGTAAGATAAGCCTTCTCCAGAAATTCTTCTTTCGTGTACTGCGCCGCCCACTGAAAGGGCGTGAAAGGCTTTGGAATGAAAAAGGAGGTGCTTGCCACAATCTGCACCCGTCCCGTCCGTTTTTCTTTGGGGACCGTCTCATAAAAAACAGCCGCTATTTTATTACACAAATCGGCAATTCCCCTGATATCCTCCTCGGTCTCCATGGGGAGCCCCAGCATAAAATACAGCTTCACCCGCGTCCAGCCGCCTTCAAAGGCCATTCTTGCCCCTTCCAGAATGACCTCCTCGGTCAACCCCTTGTTAATGATATTTCTGAGCCTCTGGCTTCCCGCCTCCGGCGCAAACGTAAGGCTGCTTTTTTTTACATCCTGAACCTTGTTCATCACATCCAGAGAAAAAGCGTCGATTCGAAGGGAAGGGAGGGAAATATTGATTTTCTGCCTGCCGCAGCTTTCAATTAAAAAATCAAGCAGTTCGGGAAGCTCTGAGTAGTCGCTGGAACTTAAAGAGCTTAAGGAAATTTCCTCGTGGCCGGTATTTTTCAGCATGTCCACGGCGTACTTTTTAAGACACGCCAAATCCCTTTCCCTCACCGGACGGTAAAGCTGGCCTGCCTGACAGAACCGGCAGCCCCTGATGCAGCCCCTCTGGATTTCCAGAACCACCCTGTCCTGGGCAACCTTAATAAAAGGAACCACCGGCTTTTGGGGATAATAAGTGTCTGTCAAATCCTTTACCAGTTCCTTTTCAATGATTTCGGGAATGCCCGGAATCAGCGCACGTCTTCCGGCAATGGTTCCGTTCCCGTTATAGGACACTTCATATAAAGAAGGGACATAAATACCGGGAATCTTTGCAGCCCGCTGTAAGAATTCTCTGCGCCCCCATCCCTTTTCCTGTCCCTCCTCGTACAAATCGAACAGCGACCGGTACTGCGTTTCCGCCTCGCCAATATAAAACAAATCAAAAAAGTCACAGATTGGCTCGGGATTATAGGTACAGGGCCCGCCTCCGATTACAATCGGGTCATCCTCTTTCCTTTCTTTGGAAAGAAGCGGAATGCCGGAAAGATCCAGAACCTGTAAAATGTTGGTATAACACATTTCATACTGAATGGTAATTCCGAGAAAATCAAAATTTTTCACAGGTTCCTGAGACTCTAAGGCAAATAAGGGAATTTTTTCTTTCCGCATAATTTCATCCAAATCCACCCAGGGCGAATATACCCGCTCGCACCATACGTCCTCGAACCGGTTCATCATGTCGTAAATAATCTGTATGCCAAGGTGGGACATTCCGATTTCATACACATCGGGAAAGCACATGGCGAACCGGAGCCGCACCCTCTCCCTGTCCTTCATCACCGAATTTACTTCGCCGCCGATATAGCGGGCGGGCTTTTCCACCCGCATCAGTATCTCATCGCTTAACGCCAGTTTTCTCATAGTTATAAGTCCTTTACTTAAAACAATTTTACGGTTTTTATTATATTCTATCCGTAAAACAAAAGCAATTAAAATTCCGCCTGCGGCAGTGCCATCCCGTCCAGAACCCCCGACAAATCCGTATCCTCCACAATCCGGTCAAACACGGTTTCCGCGCTCTCCCCTCCGTAGCTCACCTGTCTGATATCGCATATTACAAAAGAAAGCAATAAGACCATTGCAATCACCAGCCTTATCCGAAAGCTGCCGGTTACAGGCGTTGTCTTTTCATCAGGAGCCTGTTTCCCGTCTGCTTCCAGGCTGTACAATTCCCCATTTCTGACAGCCGGACGCAGTACCGGGGAATCGGAATATAAAAAGTTTTCTCTTGCGCGGAAAAGCTGCCTGTCATATTGATTCTGCATGCGGATGGCCTTTACCAGCTCCAGCCTTTTGTTGGTGTTTACTTTATTCATAAATAATTGTCCATTCTGGTCAACTTTAATAAAAAATATGCACTGCATGGCCGGATTATGCAGTGCATGTATACTTTGAACATAAGAAACTTCGCAAAGCGTCGTGCTGCCGTTCTTTTCGGTATTTTCTACCGTTTGTCAAGCTCCTCCGTAATTTCCTCCCACGTGACGCCCTTTTCCACCATGAGAACCATCATGTGATAAAGGAAATCGGCAATCTCATATTTAATCTCATTGGCGTTGGGATTCTTAGCCGCGATTACAATTTCCGTGGCCTCCTCTCCAAGCTTTTTCAAAATCTTGTCAATCCCCTTGTCAAAAAGATAATTGGTGTAGGAGCCCTCTCTCGGGTGAACCTTTCTGTCCTTAATCACGTTCAGCACCGATTCAAAAACCATAAGAGGGTTGCTCTCGTCATACTCCTTCTTCATGATTTCATTAAAAAAACAACTGTAATTTCCGGTGTGGCAGGCAGCCCCAATCTGGGAAACCTTTGCCAGAATCGTATCCTTGTCACAGTCCGCCGTCATTTCCTTCACATGCTGGAAATGGCCGCTGGTTTCCCCCTTCAGCCATTGGCGGGCGCGGCTGCGGCTGTAATAGGTCATGCGTCCGCTCTTTAAGGTGCTCAAATAGGCTTCCTCGTTCATGTAAGCCATCATCAAAACCTCCCGGGTTTTGTAATCCTGGACAATCACCGGAACAAGCCCGTCAGAATTTTTCTTAAGCTCCTCCCATTTAACGTCAGGCTCGAAGGTTCTCACCGCCACTCCGTTTCCGGCGCACAAATCCTTGATATCCATTAGCTCCCTGGCATTGGCATTGACCGCCGGTCCGGTGATTCCTTCGATATTTTCACAGGATAAAAGCTCTATGATTTTATCCAGGGAAACTTCCGGCAGGGAGACGATAAGAGGGCGTCTGGACAGGGAAACCGCCTGCTTGATGGTTCTTTCGTTGAGCAGAATCACCGAATGGACAAATTCCTCCAGAACCGCTTCGTTGCCGGTGATATCGGAATCGTCCATGACGCAGGCAACAATCTTGTCTTTGCCAAACTTTAAGGAAACCTCCTCCGTAATTGCAATGTTGCTTTCCTTCGAATAGTTGAGGGCGGCTTTCATACATCCGGCATAAAGAAGCTTCTTAATATCTTCCATCCGTCTGACATTCCCCGCTCCGATTACGGGTATCTGCGCTTCCTTACAGATGATTTTCAGCATGTCAAGAGACGCTTCGTGGGAAGCGTCGTCCGTTGATAAATCAAATACAATAAGCTCGTCGGCATTGTTTTCCGCATAAAATCTGGCAAGTTCAGCCGGATTCTCACTAATAACAGATGTATTTTTAAACCCGGCAACCGCCTTTTCATTTAAAAGATAAATACATGGTATAAACTTTTTATAATTATTCATGCTTTCATTATTTTCCTTTTGAAGTATTTCTATCCCATTTTATCCTGTGTGGCTCTATAAAATGCAAACATTTACTGTCAAAGGCTTCCCTTTGTACTGAGAACACCCGTTATTCTTTCATCCCGGCCCACGGCTTCATCCAGCGCCCTGGCAAAAGCCTTAAAAACAGCCTCAATCATATGATGATTATTAATACCTGAGAGCATCTTAATGTGGAGGTTCATCCCCGCGCTGTAAGAAACGGCATAAAAGAATTCCCGAACCAGCTCCGTGTCCAAATCTCCCACCTTATCTGCCGAAAAATTACAGTCAAAGGCAAAATAGGGACGGCCGCACAAATCCACGGCACACAGCGCAAGGGCGTCGTCCATGGGCAGAATACAGGAACCGTAACGCCGGATACCCTTCTTGTCCCCCAGCGCTTCTTTGATTGCAGCTCCAAGCACTATCCCGGCGTCCTCCACCGAATGATGGCCGTCCACATGAAGGTCTCCCTTAACCGTTAATGTCAGGTCAAAAAATCCATGTCTGGCAAAACCCTCGAGCATATGGTCAAGAAAACCAATCCCGCTTGAAATCTTTCCGTTTCCGGCACCGTCCAGCGAAAGCGCCGCCGCAATATCCGTTTCTTTTGTCGTTCTTTTAATGGATGCATATCTTTCCATGGCAGCCTCCTATTCAAATCTGACTTTAACGGAATTGGCGTGGGCCGTTAAGCCTTCTTTTTCTGCAAACAGCTCAATATCCTTATGAACCCTTGAAAGGGCATC
>CAMSTM010000196.1 GCA_947063675.1 uncultured Lachnospiraceae bacterium
GAAAATGCAGAGGAAAAACTATTTGGAAAAGTAGGAGAAGTAAAAAAACAAAAATAATTCCATACATTACAGGGCTTATTATTCTAAAGAAGGTATTGACCTGAGCAGAAAATCTGTCTCCATGAAAAACCAGATAATAAAAGCAGATGGATGCCGCTATCACAAGAAATGCTGTGATACCAATGAGGACATAACGTTTGTTGAATTGCAGTTTCATAAATTATGCTGACTCCTTTTGTATATGTTCTGTCATCAAAAGTATAACATTTTTTTTGAAAAGATACTATGGTAGAATTCATTAAATGTGGTAGAATTATAAAATAAGACTAACGAAAAACGAGGATATCACCAGAATGACATTGCAAAGAGTGCTCAGTTATGTCCGCCGCGCGGTGGATGATTATCACATGATTGAAGACGGGGACCATATCGCAGTCGGCATTTCCGGCGGGAAGGACAGCCTGACGCTTCTCTATGGACTTAACGGTCTTATGAGATTTTATCCCAAACGCTTCAACATTCATGCGGTTACCGTTGACCTGGGCTTTCAAAATCTGAATCTTGAAAAAATCAAATCCCTTTGTCAGGAATTGAATATCGACTATACGATAGTAAAAACAGATATTGCGGATATTATCTTTAACCAGCGCAAGGAGACAAATCCCTGCTCCCTGTGTGCAAAAATGAGGAAAGGCGCCCTGAATGAAGCAATTAAAAAAGCCGGCTGTAATAAGGTCGCCTATGCCCACCACAAGGATGATGTAGTGGAAACCATGCTGATGTCCCTTGTTTTCGAGGGAAGAATCCATACGTTCAATCCTGTCACTTATTTAGACCGTATGGATTTGACGGTCATTCGGCCGCTCATTTATATGAATGAAGCCGACGTTGTGGGATTCGTCAACAAATTTCAAATTCCAGTGGTAAAAAGCCCCTGTCCGGCGGACGGCAATACCAGGCGGGAATATATTAAAAATGTTCTTAAGAACTTAAACCAGGATACGCCCGGGGTAAAGGCGCGAATGTTTACGGCTATACAAAACGAATTAACAGAGTGGAAAAAATAAATGAAGAACAGTAAAAATTATCATGATGAACAAAACAACATAAATACTTTGAGAATGCGGGAAGTGGAAGCCACTCTCCCATCCTTCTGCAAGCAGTTTTTCCGCGGGGTGCAGGAATACACTTCCTCCCGGACAAGGCTGGCGTATGCCTATGACCTGCGCGTATTTTTTGAGTTCCTTCATTCACAGAACAGCGTGTGCTCCGGTATGAAGATTACGGAATTTCCCCTGTCTGTTCTTGACAGGATAACAAGAGAAGACATTGAGGAATATCTTGATTATATCACCTATTATGTAAAGGACGGAAAGGAATACAGCAATAATGAGCGGGGAAAAAAGAGAAAGCTTTCAGCCCTGAAAAGCTTTTATAATTATTACTTCCGCTCAGAGCTTATAAAGACCAATCCGGCGGCTCTTGTCCCCATTCCCAAACAGCACGAAAAGCAGATTATCCGTCTGGATGTGGATGAAGTGGCTGCCTTATTGGACCAGGTAGAGGAGGGAGAAAAGCTTACAAAGAACCAGCTTAAATACCACAATAAAACCAAGCTGCGGGACGTGGCTCTGCTTACGCTTCTGCTGGGCACGGGAATACGTGTTTCCGAATGCGTCGGCCTCGACATCAGCGATGTGGATTTTAAAAATAACGGTATTAAAATAAGGCGCAAGGGCGGATACGAGGCAGTCGTATACTTCGGGGATGAAGTCGCAGAGGCGCTCCATGATTACCTTGAGAAAAGACATCATGAGATTCCTCTTGAAGGCCACGAAAACGCTCTGTTTTTATCGATGCAAAACCGCCGTATCACGGTTCGGGCAGTAGAAAATCTGGTAAAAAAATATACTTCAAACGTCACAAGCCTTAAGAAAATAACGCCTCATAAATTAAGGAGTACTTACGGAACGGCTCTCTATCAGGAAACAGGGGATATTTATCTTGTTGCCGATGTGCTGGGGCATAAGGATGTAAACACCACCAGGAAGCATTATGCCGCTATTGAGGACAGTAACCGCAGAAAAGCTGCAAAAGCGGTTCAGCTTCGGGAAAGGTGATTTCCGCTGCCTGGCCAGAGGTTTGCGTTGATTGACGTCGTTCCCGGCTTTGACCGTGAAGAATCTAAAGCCGGGAATGCAGAAATTCCATTATCTAATTAATGAATACAGTATCATAATAAGGAAGGATAAGATACTGCCCGGCAGTAATCTGTTCATCTGTAAGGGCGTTCATTGCAGTAACTTCCTTAATATAATCTCTGTGGCTGTCGTAGTACCGGCTGTCGCCGTATAAACCGGCATAATCCCACAGAGAATCGCCCGGCTGTACCTGAATGCTCTTATAATACTTGTATTTAACATCTTCGCTGCTCTGCGCTTTGATTTTGAAGCTGAAAAAGAGCAAAGAAAAACTGATTACCAATACAGCGGTAACAAAGCCTGTGAAAACATGTCTGCGCAGTTCCTGCCTTCTCCTGATTCGATTATTCCTTATTCTGCGCTCACTCATATTCATATTCCCGCTCATAATCACACCCCTGTCTCTTCAAAATGTAAAATGCGAACATTAGTTGCGAACAACTGTTCTATAGTGTGATTATATCGAACATATATTCCATTGTCAATAGTTTTACATCAAAAAACCGAACAAATATTTGGAATATACGTTTGCCATTTCTTCCTGTTTATGATATACTTGACTTAGTAAAAAAACAGAAGTATTTTGAGTGATATCTGCAAAACAGGAATGGAGGAAACCGGATGGCATACGGAAAAATCAGCAACAAGCAACAGGAAATTCTGGATTATATCAAGGAAGAAATTTTAAAAAGGGGATACCCGCCATCGGTAAGAGAAATCTGCGAAGCTGTTCAGTTAAAATCGACTTCGTCCGTTCATTCTCATCTTGAGACGCTCGAAAAGAACGGTTATATCAGGAGAGACCCGACAAAGCCCAGAGCAATAGAAATCTGTGACGACAATTTTCAGATGGTACGCACGGAAATGGTCAGTCTGCCGGTTATCGGTCAGGTTGCGGCGGGCACACCCATTCTTGCCGAGGAAAATATAGACAGTTATTTTCCTGTTCCCGCTGAAATTCTTCCAAACGGCGAGTCTTTTATTTTAAATGTCAAAGGAGATTCCATGATTAACGCCGGTATTTTCAGCGGCGACCGGATTTTTGTGAATGCCTGCCAGACTGCCTCCAACGGAGACATGATAGTAGCCCTTATTGACGATTCCGCTACCGTTAAGACTTTTTATAAGGAAGACGGCCATATCAGGCTCCAGCCCGAAAATGACAGCATGGATCCGATTATCGTAGACGACTGCCAGATTCTGGGAAAAGTATTCGGCGTATTCCGCGTTTTTCACTAAAAATAAACTCCGGGAAAGAAGCGCAAATGTTCTTTCCCGGAGCGTTTTAGTTTATCTGAACCTTACGCCGATATAGGAGATAATCTCCTCCACGCACCGTTCAAATCCCAGTTTGGAGCTGTCCAGACACAAATCATAATTTCTGGCGTCCGTCCACTCTCTGCCGGTATAGTATTTATAATATTCTGCCTTATGTTTATCCGTCTTAAAAATAAACTTTTCAAGTTCTCTCGGAGACAGCGTCGGCTGCTTTAAAGCCGCCTGTTCCATGCAGTACTCATGGGGAGCGTGGATAAACACGCTGAGCACATTATCGTAATCCTTCAATATAAAATCAGCGCACCGCCCTACGATGACGCAGGACTCCTCCATTGCAAGCTGCTTGATTATTTTGGCCTGATAGTTAAAAAGATTCTGTGTGGAAACAAAATCATCGCTTTCAGGCGGAATCAATTCCCCCTGATAAATATTGTGGGCAATCTTAAAGAGCCGGGTGCTTTTTATCTTCTCATCCGCGCTCACAAAGAGAGCCTCGTTAATACCGCTTTCCTCGGAAGCCAGCTTCATAAGCTCCTTGTCGTAGTAGTGAATCCCCATCTTCTCTGAAAGCATTTTAGCGATGGTGCGCCCTCCGCTGCCATACTGTCTTGCAATTGTGATTACAATTCTTTCCTTCATTACTGCTACCCCCTTTTCTGATAAGGTTTATTCTCCCAGATAGGCTTTTTTGATGGAATCATTGTTCAGCAACTCTTCCGCTTTGCCTTCAAGAACGATATTACCTGTCTCAAGCACATAAGCCCTGTTTGATATGGAAAGCGCCTTTTTGGCATTTTGCTCTACTAAAAGCACTGTGGTGCCGCCCGCGCTGACTTCCTTTATGATATCAAATATTTCGTTGACAAAGATAGGCGAAAGTCCCATAGAGGGTTCATCCATAAGGAGGATTCTCGGATGTGACATCAGCGCCCGCCCCATAGCCAGCATCTGCTGCTCTCCTCCGCTTAAGGTTCCGGCAAGCTGGTTCTGCCTCTCCTCCAGCCTTGGGAAGCGTTTGTATACCGTCTGCAGAGTCTGCTCGATTTCATTCTTATCCTTTCGGGTATATGCCCCCATTTTCAGGTTCTGAAGAACAGAAAGATTGGCAAACACACGTCTTCCCTCCGGCACATGGGCCATACCCATTGTTACAATTTTATGAGCCGGTACTTTTGTGATATCTTTGCCGTCAAAAGTAACAGTCCCCTTCCTGGCCTCCAGAAGTCCGGTAATTGTATGCAGAATAGTGGTTTTCCCTGCGCCGTTAGCGCCAATCAAAGCAATTACTTCGCCCTCGTTTACCTCAAAGCTTACCCCCTTAATTGCCTGAATTACGCCGTAATATACTTCCAAATCATTTATCTCAAGCATTGCCATCGCTACTTCCTCCTACAACACAAGCTATTCTCCCAGGTATGCCGTGATAACCTGAGGGTCGTTCAAGACCTCACTTGTAGGTCCTTTAGAGAGAATTCTTCCAAAGTTAAGCACGGTCAGTTCCTCGCAGATACCTGACACCAGCTTCATATCATGTTCAATTAAAAGAATCGTCATGTCAAAGTTATCTCTCACAAACCGGATGGTGTTCATAAGCTCCATGGTTTCATTCGGATTCATTCCCGCCGCCGGCTCATCCAAAAGCAAAAGCTTTGGCTCCGTGGCGAGAGCCCTTGCAATTTCAAGCTTACGCTGCTTGCCGTAAGGAAGATTTGCCGCCAGATAATCGGCCTCCCCTTCAAGCTCGAAAACCTTTAAAAGCTCCATTGCCTTCTCATTCATTGCCTTTTCCATACTGAAATATTTAGGAAGCCTTAAGATTCCCGTTGCTGCGGAATATTTATAATGATTATGAAGCCCTGCTTTTACATTATCCATCACGCTTAAATTTTTAAACAACCTGATGTTCTGGAAGGTTCTTGCAACACCTGCTTTGTTAATCTCTATGGTTTTCAGGCCGGTAATATTCTCTCCGTCCAGCGTAATCATTCCCTCATCCGGCTTATAGACGCCTGTAAGAAGATTGAATACCGTTGTTTTTCCAGCTCCGTTAGGACCAATCAGGCCGTAAAGCTGTCCTTTTTTGATGGAAATCTCAAAATCATCCACCGCCTGCAGACCGCCGAAAGAAATACTTAAATTTTTAACCTCCAACAATGCCATATCCTAACGCACCTCCCTGTTTTTCTTAAACAGCCGTTTCGGGGAATATTTCTCCCTAAAATAAATCAGCTTGGGACTCCAGTTAAACAGCATCATAACAATCAGAATAACAGAATAAATCAGCATACGATAGTCGCTGAGTCCCCGGAGAAGCTCAGGAAGCAGCGTAAGCACCACTGCTGCTATTATGGAACCTCTGATATTTCCAATCCCCCCAAGCACAACAAAAACAAGAATCATAATCGACATATTGTATCCGAAGTTTTTCGGCGTTGCCATAAGGCTGTTTAAGTTGTGGGAGTAAAGAACGCCCGCAATTCCCGCTAAAGCCGCAGAAACGGAAAAGGCCATCAGCTTATACCTGGTGATATTGATTCCAATGGATTCCGCCGCAATCAGATTGTCCCTGATGGACATAATCGCCCTCCCGTCTCTTGAACGAATCAGGTTGAGAACAATGATGAGCGTTATGACAATCAGAATAATTCCGATGGTAAATGTGGAGTTTTTGGGTGTCCCCGTAATTCCCTGGGCGCCGTTGATTATGACAATCCCGTCTTCTTCAAGCCCCAGTGAAAGGGAATCCTTCAGGGAAAAATGA
>CAMSTM010000197.1 GCA_947063675.1 uncultured Lachnospiraceae bacterium
CTCTATGTAGCGGATATCCTCGCATCTGACCTGATAATTCACCACAGCCGAGATGACGAATCCGAAGAATTTGGAAATCAGATAGTGGACGCCGAATACGTTTGTCATAATTATGGTAACGCCGTAATCAATAAAAAAACAAAACAAGCCCACAATTCCGAATTTTAAAATCTGATTGAATAAATTTTTCACAGGTTTAACCATCACTTTCTTTCATACTTCCTTAAAGAAAAACACATGGTAATCTTAATATGAAAAAATTTTTTTGTCAATCATTGTTAAAATTTTGCCGACAGGTTGGCCGACAGGTTGGCCTATGAGTTCCTGATTCCCGGCAGGTAATAAAAGTATGTTTTTTCCGGGATTCTCTCATGCCCTTCATCGCCGTTTTTCATCGTGTAGCTTCTGTATTCCGTACAGTGGATGAACACAAATCTTCCGTCGGGCAGCACGAGGCGCAGCGAGCCTTCCACAGGACAGGGCATTTCATATACCGGCGTTACCTGTGTGGCGGCAGTCTCGTTTCGGTTAAAGGAAAAGCTGCCGCTGTAGCCCCAGAGAACAAAATCCGCGTCATAGCCGGGACCAATCAGGTCAAGGCTGATGGTATCCCCGGAAACAATTGCAGGATAAACTTCCTCTAAAGTTCCCTTCTCCGGGTTAATGGCGGCGATTCCAAACCTGTGGTTTTCGTCGCTGACCACAGTATAAGGCTTCCCGTCCTTTCCGATACACATGCCGTAAATCCAGTCTGCAAAGTATTTCCTGGAGGTCATCCGGGAAACAGTATTTCCCTCCTTATCAATAATCAGCAGAAAATCCGCACCAGAAAAACCTATACCCCTAAGATAGAGATAGCTATCATCCGCCATCATCTGCCGGATATTGCCGCGGCCTTCTTTGCCTCCTATGGCGTCAGACATATCAATTTCTCTTAAAAGACTTCCGTTTTTATCGATAACTGCCAACCAGACTTCCCAGCCTTCATCCGATATCTCTTTTCTAAGTCCGGCATATACATTGCCTTCCCCGTCCTGGCACATGGCGGTAATCAGTGTGTTTTCATCAAAACCGTCATAGAACAAGGCTGAATCGCCGCTTCCTGTTTCCATACGGTGTATGGTATTTCGTCCGGCCAGAAGAATGCAGTCTGTCCCGGCCGCCACAGCCTCCAGGGACAAATCGCCTGTGTACGCAATGGTAAGCGCCTGCTCCGGCTGAAAAACCGCGCTGCTGTTAAGAACAGAAGAATCCGTAACCTCACTGGGAACCTGCGGCTTTGCTTCTTTGGGGAAATCCGTTTCTCCTGCCGCTATCATTTCATTCATTTTCCGAAGGCTGTATTCCCTCTTTGCATAAAAGTCGATAATCTGTAAGAGCTCCTCATCGCTCATTTCCTTCTCCGGGAAAAAGAAGGTGCTGGTCTTTTTGAAAAAGGCCACATTTTTCCCCTTATAATCCTCCGCCTCGTCAAGCATGGTAAGCTCCCCATTTGGGAAAAGCCCCTGTTCTTCATAAGAAATACGCAGCTCATCCATCCGCTCCCTCTCCTCGTCCGTATAAGAACGGTTATAATTGTCGGCGCCCATAAAGGAGCTGTGAATCTGCGCGAAATACTCCTCCAGCTTTTCTTTATTCATAGCATCCATACGCTGTTTCAGGGCTCCCGCCGCCGCAACGGCAGTTATGGAAAAGAACGACGCAAGGGCGGCTGCCAGAATAAGCGAACGCCTGAAATTCATCCGTTTCTTTTTCCGGCTCTTTGCTATGCCTTTCGCCGTCAGTCTGCGAAGACTTTCGTCAATTTCCTCCTCAAGTTCTCCAGGAAGAATCATTTGTTCCCTCTTTGCCATTTTGAACAGTCTGTTATCAAAATTATCTCTCATTCCAATCCTCCACTAATCCTCCAGCATTGCTTTCAGCTGCTTTTTCCCTCTGAAAAGTCTTGATTTTACGGTTCCCTGGGCAATATGAAGAGCCTGTCCGATTTCCTTAACGGAAAGAGATTCATAAAAATACAGAATAATCACCTCCCGGTAAACCAAATCAAGCTTCATAACCACATCCCACAGCTCATGATAATCGTCAACGAATGCCGGAGCCATCTCCTCCACGGACGCCTCGCAGCTTGTCCGCTGCTTCTTCCGGTATATCATTTTTGCTTCATTTGCAGTAATTTGCATAATCCAGGATTTAAATCGTTCGGGTTTCTTTAATGTGTTCAGATTTTCGTATGCCTTTAAAACAGCTTCGCCTACCGCATCCTCCGCGTCCGCCCGGGAATGAAGGATTCCATAAGAAAGCCTGTACATGGCAGGCGAATATTGTCTGATTAATGTGGTAAACGTCTCGTTATCTGTCATAGATATGTCTCACCTCCTGTCCCTGTTTTACAGGTGTTTTGCCGGCCTTTACTTATAAGATGCCCCAAAACGGAAAAAGGTTCCCGTGCGCCGCCAAATATACGTGCAGGCGTGCCCTCCTGGCCCGTTACCCGCAGGAATAAAAAGATGTGCGGTTTCCCGCACATCTTCTCAGTTACAGTCGTTATTTTGCGGCTTGTCGCAGCCGCAGTCGGAATTCTGGTTGAACATAAAGGGTCTTTGTTCAAATCGCGGTTCCGGCCGGAAATCATTCCTGCACCCGCAGCCGTCATCCTCGGGCCGCTCGCATCTTCCGCCGTTTCCATCCCGGCGTCCGCAGCCGCAATCCGAATCCCGGCGGTCATGGTGGTGATGCTCTCTGCATCCGCCGCCGTTATTACTGCCGCAGTTCCCGTCTGCGAAACCGGTACCGTTGTTTCCGCAGCACAAAAGTAATAGTACTAAAAACAGACAATTCATACTTTCATCACTCCTTTTTCATATGCTTTATCATATGCGGGAGCAATAAAATTGTTAAATCTTATCTCTTACGTAAAATTCTTTTGCGGATATAGGCGAAAGTTTCCTCTTCTCCCCGCTCGGCAAGCATGCGAAGAAGCCCCTCCAAAAGCTTTTTTGTCCTGGGATGCATAGGGGCGTTCTCCTTTCCCTTCGAGTAATATTCCAGAGGGGACGCGTCCGTATACCTGTCTTTATTGTAAACCTTGCATGCCGCAATGCGGTCCATCAGCATCTCCACCACATATTTTACCGGCATGGGGGCCGGCGCCATTCCTCCGGCAATTGCTTTCGTGCTGTAATCAATCCAGTATTCATAATGGTGCTTGTTTCTCCCCTTGTGGTGCAGCCAGGCCGAAGAATAGCCAATCGCTTCCCTCTCCGCGTTGTTAGGGCTCCTGTCCCCCTGAAAATACTTTGCGCCTACAATAAATTCATCCGGGCTGTACTTTGACAGGTCGTGGAAAAGCCCCTGCTTATACAGGCCGACTTTAAAGCACCCCTGCATCACAAGATATTTATGATAAGTAACTGTTTTAAAATGCTTCCAGATTTTCGCAGTCATAATCTTCTTCCTTCTTTTCCCCTCTAAGCCGACGCTTTGCGGCGCAGATAATATCACGCTTTTTGAACGGCCTTCTTTCTGCCTGCGCGCGCCATGCGGACATCCGCCATATTCGGCGCCGTTTTAAATACGGCAATGCATCTGCTGCCAAGCTCGACAGTCAGATTCTTCTTTTCCGTAGCTACCCCTTTTTTCCTCCCTCTTTCGGAAACGCATTTTTCCGCAGGAATATCTTCTGCCAGAATCTTCTCGTCCATAGCTTCCTCGGAAAAGCTTTCCGCCGGAAACGAAGTATCCGCTATTTTTATCCACCGTTTATTCTTATCGGGCTTTGGAAGCGCCAGCTTATGATTCTCCCAGTGCATATTATAAGCAATATAAAAGGAGTCGTCGCCGGGCTTCGGCGCATATTTCCCGCACAGTAAAATCCCGGCAATCCGGCTGATATAACTGAAATCGGGCTTCCAGGCTTCTATGCCGTGGTAGGAAATGTCAGGATAGCCGCACCCCATGGAATCCATCACCAGAAGCTCATCCTCCATATGCAGAATGGGATGGGCTTTTCGCAGCCTGATAAAGAACTGCGCGCTGGCAAGAACTTCATTTGTAAAGCTGTTGCTTTTCCAGTTAATCCATCCTGTTTCATTATCCTGGCAGTAGCAGTTATTATTCCCCAGACGTGAGTCTGCAAATTCATCTCCGCTGAAAAGAAAGGGCACTCCCTGAGACAAAAGCAGAACGGCCAGCGCATTTTTAATCTGCTTCCTCCGCAGCTCTCTTACGTTTTTCCGGCGGGATTCCCCCTCGACGCCGCAGTTCCATGTATAGTTCAAATCCGTTCCGTCACGGTTTTCCTCTCCGTTTGCCTCGTTATGTTTTTTTTCATAGGAAACGCTGTCATAAAGGGAAAAACCGTCATAATCCGCCAGATAGTTGACCACGCCGTACTCCTTCGGATTATGTCTCTGATAAAAAAGCATCTGGTTTATCTGCCCTTCATCCCCTTTTAAAAACCGCCTGATGTCGTTCCTGTAGCCGCCGTTATTGGAAAGAAAATTTTTAAAAACAGGGTTTTCAATGATATGCATATCCTCCGCCGGTAAATTATCGCACCAGATTTTCGTGTTTTTCAGCACAGGCTCCTCTGCAAAAAGCCGGCACGGAATAGAAAAACCGCTGACCCGCGCGCCGTCGATATGATATTCCTCCACCCAGTATTTAAGTACCTCAATCATGTAAAGCTGTCCTGTTTCCGGCGGGAAATAAAACTGCATCATGATTTCAATTCCGTTTTTATGAAGCTCCCGCACCAGATTTTTGAAAGAATTTACGGGAGATTTCTCAGCGCTGTAGGATGCCTTTGGCGCAAAATAAAATCCCTTTTGAAATCCCCAGCAGTTTAACCGAAGCTGAGAATTTTCAGGCTCGATCACAACACTTTCCTCTGCGGAAGGCGTCTTTGGCAAAAGCGCCGGTATGCGGGATTTCTCCGGCAGCATACATTCATCATATTCATAGCACGGCATAAGCACCACCGCCGTAATGCCAAGCTTTTTCAGATAAGGTATTTTTTCAACAATTCCCTCGAAAGTGCCCCGGTGCCTGACACCCGAACTTTTATGCATGGTAAAGGCCCGCACATTAAGGCCGTATAAGATACTGTCCTTAAGCGGAATCATTAAAGGCTCGTCTCCCTGCCAGTCAAAATCATGGCAGGCCAGCCGTCCCTTTGTCCGGCGCTTTCCTCCATGACATTCTCCCCATTTTTCCAGTCCGCGGATTTCACGGGCATAGGGAGAGGTCATCACCTGCTTTCCCATATAGAAATTGTAGGTATAGTTTTCAAGCCCGCCGCCTTCTATTTCAAGCCCGCAGAGAGCTCCTCTTTTCCCCTCCGGGCTGAAAGGAAAACGTTGTTCCCGTCCGTTTTTGTCATATAAAATGACGCCGCACTCTTCCTCTGTAAGCATATTTGCTGCAAATCTTACACTGGCTCCCCCGAAAAATTCCCCCTGTCTGTCCGGTTTAAAGTATGTCACCCTCCAATTTGATTCCATGTGCGCCCTCCTGTCGCAAAACTAAAGCCTGCCTGCACCTTTATCTCCTGTCGCCAATATTAATTTAACACATTGAAATATAATATCCAAAACTGAAAGTAATATATGATTGCATAATGCGGAAAGAACCGGTAAAATAATGGTAACAAGAATTGTCACACTTGTCTATAAAAAAGGAGCGATTATGAGCAAAAACAGTGAAAAAACTAAAAATCAGCCGGAAAATGATGAGGAAATGACCGTCACCCTTGATTTGGAGGACGGAACCAGCGTCACCTGCTCCATTGTCACAATCCTTACCGTCAAAGAGAGGGATTATATTGTTCTTCTGCCTCTTGACGCAGACGGGGAAAACGAGGACGGTGAGGTATGGTTTTACCGTTACAGTGAAAATGAAGAAAATCCCAATGAAGAGCCCGAGCTTGCATATATTGAGGACGACGAAGAATATGAAATTGTATCGGAGGCTTTCGACGAATATCTGGATAATGTGGAATTTGACGAGCTGGTGGAAGCGGAAGGGGAGGAAGACTGATTTTCGCGGTGTGAACTTAACACGATACATGGCTTCGGCAATCGAGTAGGAGGCGGTGACTAACCGCCGTCCTCTCACAGCACCGGACATACG
>CAMSTM010000198.1 GCA_947063675.1 uncultured Lachnospiraceae bacterium
GACGAGACCCTGGCGTTTGAGAGGAAGAACGGGAACCGCGTCCTGCGGGGAGACCATATTATGGCATTCGGGACAATAAAGCATACGTTCTTTATGGTCAGGCACCATCTGCTGTCCGCAGCGTCCGCAGTACCAGTTGACATCATACCAGCCATAAAGATGATGGGCGGTAATTCCGGCGAAGGCGGTGTGCCTGGACATGGCAGTACGGAAAATGCGTACATTTTCGTAGGTGTAGCCGGGGAGCATGATTGCAGGGATATCGTTATTTTCGCTTTGACTGTCTGCGCTGTGCTGCCGGCTGATGGGAAGCCCGGCCAGAAAGTATTTATAATTATCAATGGAAAAGAGATAATAAGGGACAATATGAAAGTCCGCCAACTCTTTGAAGACGGGATATCTGAGCCTGTCTTCCTGAAAGCGTACCAGTACGGTATTTTTGTGGAAAACCAGAACAAAATCGTTTTCGGCGGGGGAAACGTCGTGGTATTCATTGTGATAGGTTCTGGGGTAAATATCCTGTATCATTTTATCGCAATCCTTTCTCCGGCAGTAAAAATGTGTGTTTTTGAGACTGCTTAAATTATTTATAGAAGTGAAATTATTTCTGTGATAGTATATCTATATAATATAGTGTATGAAGCTGATGTGCAAGGGGTAAAGAAAGGTAGGTGTTTATGGCATCGGAAAAGGAAAACAGAGAACATAAGGACAGTGTTTTTGTGGATTTATTTTACAGCGACGAGACGGCTAAGAAAAATCTGCTGAGTTTATATAACGCGTTACATGATACGAATCTTCAGGACGAGAAGCTTATACGAAAGGTAAAAATTGACGATGTTCTTTATAAAAATTTTAAAAACGATATTTCTTTTGAAGTCAACGGGAAAGTAATTGTCTTTGGAGAACATCAAAGTACGGTAAACCCCAATATGCCGCTCAGGTGTCTTTTGTATGCGGGGAGGGCATACGAGCAGCTGGTGGACGAGGATGCCAGATATAAAACAGAGCTGGTAAAAATACCGACCCCGGAGTTTTATACTTTTTACAATGGGAAAAAAGATTTTCCGGTTGAAAAGGAATTATCTTTGTCAGACGCTTTTATAGAGATGCCTGGAAAAAATCACCTGCAGCTTAAGGTAGAAGTTATAAATATTAATACCGATAAGGCCCATGAGATTCTGGAAAAGTGTAGAGTGCTCCGCGAATACAGTTTATTCATTGATGCCGTAAGGAAATACTCTGGTAAAGACGGCGCCATCAAAAAAGCGATTGACGAATGTATCGACAGAGGGATACTGGAGGATTATCTGAAAAGAAAAGGCAGTGAGGTGAGAAATATGTTGATAGCCGAATATAGTTATGAAAGAGATATACAGGTTAAACAGGAAGAGGCAAGACAGGAAGGGAAGGATGAGGGAAGACAGGAAGGAATGCTCTTGTCCGCCCGGATTTTTCATGAGGTGAGAGACAATCCTGACGCCACGGACGAACAGATTGCACAAAAGCTGGGCTGTCTGCCGGAGGACGTTGGTAGCACAAGAAAAATGTTTGGAATATAAGGATAAGGAAAGGAATTCCCAATGAAATGGACAAAATTTAAAATAAAAACTCTGACAGATGCAGAAGATATCATAATCAGTACGCTCTATGATATCGGCCTTGAAGGGGCGCAGATTGAGGACAAGGTTCCTCTGACCGCATGGGAAAAGGAGCAGATGTTTGTAGACATTCTTCCCGACGGGCCGGAGGATGACGGAATCGCGTGGCTCAGCTTTTTTGTGGAGGAAAGGGAAGGAAGCGGGCCGGCGGAGGGGAGCAATTATCCGATGCTTGTCCTGGACGGAGAGGATATAACGGCGGAGGCAATTCTGGAAAAGGTGAAAGCCGAACTGGAGGGGCTGCGGGCTTTTATGGACATTGGAGAAGGAACCGTCGCCATTGAAGAAACAGAGGACATTGACTGGATAAATAACTGGAAACAGTATTTTCACCAGTTTGCGATAGACGATGTGCTGGTGGTTCCTTCGTGGGAAAAGATTGAGACAGAGGGAAAAATGGTCCTGCACATAGACCCCGGAACGGCCTTCGGGACGGGAATGCACGATACCACCCAGCTTTGCATCAGGGCGCTGCGCAGATTTGTGACAAAGGAAACGGTGCTTCTGGATGTGGGAACCGGGAGCGGGATTCTGGCCATTCTTGCTTTGATGTTCGGGGCAGAAAGCGCGGTGGGGACAGACCTTGACCCCTGTGCCATTGAGGCGGTCAGGGAAAACAAGGAAGCAAACGGCATTGCAGATGAAGCTTTCCGCCTGATTATCGGAAATATTATTACGGATAAGGAAGTTCAGGATGAAGTCGGATATGAGCGCTATGACATTGTGGCAGCCAATATTCTGGCAGAGGTGCTGACGGGGCTTACGCCTGTGATTGTGAATCAGCTGAAAAAGGGCGGCATCTATATCACTTCCGGTATCATTGACGATAAGGAAGATGTGGTGGTGCAGGCAGTAAAGGAAGCGGGGCTGGAGGTTCTTGAGGTAAATTACCAGGGAGAATGGGTCAGTGTGATTGCGAGGAAAAAATGAATCATTTTTTTGTAGAGCCTAATCAGATTCAGGGAAAAAGAGTCGTGATTACGGGAGAGAATGTCAACCATATAAAAAATGTCCTTCGTATGAGGCCGGGAGAGGAGATTTCCGTAAGCAACGGCGCAGACGGAAAGGAATACCGCTGCGGCATCGAGGAGATAAAGGACGGGGAAGTGGTCTGCGGGCTGCGTTTTATCAAAGAGGAAGGTCTGGAGCTTCCTTCCAAAATATATCTTTTTCAGGGTTTGCCAAAGGCAGATAAGATGGAGCTTATTATCCAGAAGGCTGTGGAGCTTGGAGTATATGAAATCGTGCCGGTTGCCTGCAAACGCTCAGTGGTAAAGCTGGACGGGAAAAAGGCGGCGGGTAAGGTACAGCGCTGGCAGGGAATTGCGGAAGCGGCGGCGAAGCAGAGCAAACGGGGGATTATTCCGAAGGTGCGTGAGGTAACCGGTTTTGGGGAGGCTATTAATTATGCCGGTCAGCTTCCGGTAAAGCTAATCCCATACGAGCTGGCAGGCGTGGAAGGCGAAACCATGGAAAAAACCAGGGCAGTTATGAAAAACCTGAAGCCGGGGGAGGATATAGCAGTATTTATCGGTCCCGAAGGAGGATTTGAGGAAAAGGAGGTTGCCGGGGCAATGGCAGCCGGCGCATTGCCGATTACACTGGGACGCCGCATATTGCGGACAGAGACGGCGGGGATAACGGTGCTGTCTATCCTGATGTACCATTTGGAGCAATAATCATATAGTATTAGTAGGATAAGAACGAATACTCTGTTCAGAAAGGCCAGTGAAATTATGGAGGTATATTTAGATAATTCGGCAACCACCAGATGCTTTGACGAGGTAGCTGCCCTGATGACCCAGATTATGTGTGAAGACTACGGAAACCCCTCAAGTCTCCATAGAAAGGGCGTTCAGGCAGAGCAATATATCCGTTACGCTAAGGACGTAATTGCCAGAAATTTAAAAGTAAACGAAAAAGAAATATTTTTTACATCGGGAGGAACAGAAGCTGACAATCTTGCGATTCGGGGCTGCGCCTATGCAAATTGCCGCAGCGGCAGGCATCTGATTACCACGCAGATTGAACATCCGGCAGTACTTCAGACCATGAGGCATTTAGAGGAGGAGGGCTTTCGGGTGACATATCTGCCGGTGGATAAGAGGGGATGCGTCCGCCTGGAGGAACTGGAACGCGCCATAACGGGGGAGACGATTCTGGTCTCCATTATGCATACAAACAATGAAGTGGGTACGCTGCAGCCGGTTGAACAGGCCGGCGCGCTGATAAAGGGCATGAATCCCAGAATTTTATTTCATGTGGATGCGGTGCAGGGGTATGGAAAATTCAGAATCCATCCAAAGAAATTAAAGATAGACCTTCTATCCGCCAGCGGACATAAAATCCACGGGCCGAAAGGAAGCGGTTTTTTGTATGTGGATGATAAGGTAAAAATCCGGCCGGTTATGTTCGGCGGCGGCCAGCAAAACGGACTCCGCTCAGGGACGGAAAACGTACCTGCCATTGCCGGACTGGCAAAGGCTGTTGAAATGGTTTACGGTAATCTGGACGGGGAAGTAAAAAAGATGTACAGCCTGAAAAAGGCGTTTGTGGAGGGCGTTCAGAAAATCGGCAATGTAGTGGTAAACGGCTGTCCCGACGAAACAGGCGCGCCCCATGTGGTGAGCGTTTCCATAAAGGGGGTTCGCAGCGAGGTTCTGCTCCATGCCCTGGAGGATAAAGAGATTTATGTCTCTGCGGGAAGCGCCTGCGCCGCAAGGAAGCCGCAGCCTTCCGAGACTCTTAAGGCTATGGGGATTGGCGGAGATTTGCTGGGTTCCACGATACGTTTCAGCTTTTCCGTATTTACCACTATGGAAGAAATCAACTATACTTTACAGACGATGTATGATATAATTCCCATGCTCAGGAAATACACAAGAAGATGATGCGGCGGACAGAAGAGCATCCGTCTGCCGATGCATCATCATATGTGCGTAAGCGCCAGGCGGCGTCGGGGCTGCCGGAGTAAAAAGAATATCGGGAAAGCCGCCGGACTGTGAAATAAAAGCCGGAACAGGGAGAATAATGCTTCGCCGCTTTCGGCGGCTGCCCGGAGATAATCAGAAAAGAGGCACGGATGTTTACTACATTTTTAATTAAGTACGCGGAAATCGGCGTGAAGGGCAAAAACAGATATCTGTTTGAGGAGGCGCTGGTCCGCCAGATAAAATATGCGTTGAAACGATGCGAGGGCGAGTTTAAGGTTACCCGAACGGACGGCAGAATCTACATACACGCGCTGTCAGAATTTGATTTTGACGAAACGGTAGACAACTTAAAGACGGTTTTCGGCATATCAGGTATCTGTCCGGTGGTCAGTGCGGCGGACGAGGGCTTTGAAAAGCTGGCCGGGACAGTTACGGAGTACATCGAAAAAAATTATGCGGACAGGCATTTCACTTTTAAGGTACATACAAGAAGGGCAAGGAAGAACTACCCCATGAATTCCATGGAGGTGAGCATGGAATTAGGGAGCGTACTGCTGTCCGCGTTTCCTGAGCTTAAGGTGGACGTGCATCACCCGGACGTGATGCTGCATGTGGAAATCCGGGAAAAGATATACATCTATTCTATTGAAATACCGGGGCCGGGAGGGATGCCTGTGGGAAGCAACGGAAAATCCATGCTTCTTTTATCGGGAGGAATCGATTCGCCGGTAGCGGGGTATATGATTGCAAAGCGAGGGGTGAAAATAGATGCGGTTTATTTTCATGCGCCCCCTTATACCAGCGACAGGGCAAAGCAGAAGGTGGTTGATTTGGCCAGGCTTGTGTCCCGTTACGCGGGGCCGGTGTATCTTCATGTGATTAATTTTACGGATATCCAGCTTTATATTTATGAAAAGTGTCCTCACGAGGAACTGACCATCATCATGCGCAGGTATATGATGCGGATTGCGGAAATGATTGCGAAGGAGAACGACTGCCTTGGGCTGATTACCGGGGAAAGCATCGGACAGGTGGCTTCCCAGACGGTGCAGTCGCTTGCCGTGACCAATGAAGTGTGTACGCTTCCTGTGTTCCGGCCTTTAATCGGGTTTGACAAGATGGAGATTGTGGAAGTGTCCGAGAAAATAGGGACCTATGAAACCTCTATTCTTCCCTATGAGGACTGCTGCACAATATTTGTGGCAAAGCATCCTGTGACGAAGCCCAATTTAAATATTATCAAACGGCATGAACAATATCTCGGTGAAAAAATAGACGAGCTTGTGAAGCAGGCAATAGATACGGATGAAATGATAATTGTAAGATAAGCCGCAGAGGGAAACGGACGCTGTCACGGATAGCCGGCTTATTATAAAAAATGAGCTGGCCATTGGCCAGCTCGCTATGTTCTTTCTCAGATTAAGTACGGCTTTAACGCTTCCATTACTTCGTCAAGACTATCTTCTGCATTTTCTTTACATCTAAATCTTCGATCACGATTTTGTCATA
>CAMSTM010000199.1 GCA_947063675.1 uncultured Lachnospiraceae bacterium
AGTTAAATATTCTGTGGATGCTATATATTGTAGTAGTAAGGAGTTTACGAGTCAGGTACTTTATATCGTATCAACCGCTTTTGCTGCTATTGGCCTGTTTAGCGCATTTGGTGAGTGGTATGAAAAACAGACAATGGAAGTTGTCTGGGGAGCAATGATTATTCAGGCCATAGGAATTGTCGGATATTTTATAGCAAAAATACTGTCGGAAGAAAAAGCGCCGTTTTATGTAAATTGGCTCAATATAATTTTAATTGCTTTCATGCCCGTTTCTATGATTACAGGATTTATTTCCATATTGTTTTTCAGGCAGGGGTGGATTGCGCCTTATCCGCTGGGAATATTTCATACTTTACTTTTTGCGTTGGTATTCTTTGCAATCCTGGCAGCAAGCTATATCATTCTGAAAAATAAACAGAAAGATTAGAAATTAAAAAATAATCCGTTCCTGTCACAAAAACCTTTTCCCGGCGGTTATATAAAATGTAAGTACAAAACAAGGAAAAAGGAGCGGTATTATTATGAAGAACAGCAGAATTTTTGTGTTGGCGCTGTGCAGTATCTGCCTGCTTGGAGGCTGCGGGAGCCGGAACGGGGAGGAAAGAGAAAAGGAAACGGCCATTTTGGCCGCGGCGGAAAATATGCAGGAAGATTTACATAAGACGGACGCCCCGGACGACACAGATAACAGCACAAACGGTACAGATAACAGCGCGGACAGCGCCAGCAACAACACAAACGGTACAGCCAACAGCGCGAAGGAAAATGCGCTGGTCATAGAAATGGGCCCTGACAAGGAAGTCTGGGAGGAGGGAAACGTGATTTGCACCCTGCATAGCCTCCGTTTATACGATTCTCCCGGGGACGTTTCCATTAATGAGGATGATATGTATACAATAGATGCGAGAAGTTATATGGACAGAAGTAAATTCCTTCTCATGCAGGTCGATATCCATAATATAGACTACAAGGGAAACCCGGACGACGGAAGCATTAATGTAAGTTGGTTTATGATTGGGCCGGAAGAAGATGGGGGATTAGGCGACTGGTATAACTCTTATCCGGTGTATTTATCGGAGGCCGGTACGGGTGAAACGGATTATTATCATGTGATGGTGGATGAGGGTGAAACGAAAAGCTTTACAATCGGTTATTATGTTCCGGTAAAGGATGTCGGGGAGCTGCGCTCCAAATGCCGCATTATGGTGGGAGAACAGTATTTTGAAATACCGGAGACGGAGTAAAGAGGTGGGAAGATGCACAGGGAAAAAACGCCCGATGGAAAAGCCCGGATAGCGTTTATTGAAAACTGCTATCAGCTATATGAACAGAAGATGTATCAGGCCGCGTACCGAATTTTATACGATTCCGCCAGAGCGGAGGACGCGGTGCAGGACGCCTTCCTGAAACTAATGAAAGGGCGCGTTTATTTTGAGGACGCCGCGTCGGATGACTGCAAAAAATATATCGTCACCGTCATACGGCATTCCGCCATTGACATTTATAACAGGAAGAAAAGAGAGCAGGAGATTATCTGTTTTCTGGATGGAAAAACGGATATGGACAGGCTTTCCGCTTCTGAAAACCGGGAGGAGGGCGGAGGCATAAAGGATTTGATTTCCGTGCTGCCTTCACGCTACTATGATGTGGTAGACTGTCTGGCAGTAAAAAATCTGTCGGTAAGGGAGACGGCTAAAAGGCTTGGTATTTCGGAGGAAAACGTAAGGAAAAGATTTGAGCGCGCTAAGAAAAGACTGAAAAAAGAATGGAACGTGTCTGCCTGAACCGGTAAGAACCCGGAAGGACAAGCTGCGATAATTTGAAAACAGGAGGCGGTTATGAAACAAAACACAGACGACGGGAACCTGACAGAGGATACGGTATTTTTGGAGGAATTTGACGCGCCCCGAAAGGCGCATGAATTTTCCGGGGAATACCGCAAAAATAAAAATAAAATGCTCAGAAGATACCGAAGAAGCGTATATGTTCCGGACAGGGCCAAAGTAATGAAGGCGGCGGCGGTCCTTATCCTTTTCCTTGCAATGCCGGCTCTGGCAGCGGCGGCTTCCGGCAGCGAATTTTTTGCCCGGCTCTGGGGAACGGCGGGGAAGAAAAACGTAGAAGCCCACACGGAGGAGGTGCGCGACGAAGAAAAAGGCATAGCATACACAGTCACATATCCCCGGAGAAATTACACGGACGATAATCTGGACAGGGCCGAAGAATTAATCGGGGAGGCCGTATCCTACGAGCCGGCCGTAAAACAGATAGGCGATGCCAGACTTACGGTTCTGGCCGCCGTCTGCGACGGAGACGCCGCCGTCGTGGAATTTACGCTGGAACAGGAAGGGGGGATAGAATGCTTTCAATACAGCCAGCTTACCAACGAGAGTAAGGGAGCATGGTTTTCGGAGGACTCGCCCTTTTACTTTCAAATTGCGGAGGGCAATGAAAGCATCTTTGTAGATTTGGACAAATCCACGGAGGAAAAGCTGTACTGTTATGACTATATTGTGACGGATTTTACAGACGAAGAGATAAAAGGTCTTACATTCGAGATACACAGGTTTTCGGACAGGGGGACGGATAACGAAGCGGAAGAGACGGACACGCTGTTTGTACCGGTTCGGAAAAGGGCGGAGAAGAGAGAATATGTAAATCAGGCAGGCGGCGTGGTCAGCTTATCTCCGATAGCAATGAGGATAGATATGAACGCCGTTACGGGGATAACCGAAGAAGAGGCAGGCGACCCCTGGCATGTGTATTATACGGCCGTTAAGTACCGGGACGGAACCGAATATATTGTCCATGAGCACGCAATAGAGGGCGTCCACCAATGCGATGCGGATATTGACAATACCAGTTACGCCTGCGCCCGTACCGAGGGGGATTTTGTGCTTGTATTCAACCGCCTGACCGATATTGACAAGGTGGAATCTGTGGCGGTGAATGAAACGGTGTATGTGCCAAAATAAATTGTTATTCGGCAAAAGCCTGTCCGGCGGGAGAGCGGCAGGCTTTTTTGAGTTGTTTTTTTCCTCAAATCGTGGTAGTCTTAAGACGCAGGAAAAGATGGTTTCCGCCCAAAGGGGCCGGTTATTTGATGGAAGAAAGGCGCATATACCTATGGGAGTGTATTTAAACAATGCCACAGCGTATTCTTTATACAAAAAGGAAACAAAAAAGCCGTATTTTGTAGATAAAACGCAGATTCTGGAACAGCTTTTTCCGCTGGTTTGGGAAGAAAACAGTTATATATGCATTACCAGGCCGCGCCGCTTTGGAAAAACGGTTATGGCAAATATGATTAGCGCGTTTTTTTCAAAAGCAGGCGATGTCATAGACGGCAAAGCCATATCAGATAATGTTACGGCCGGTAAGGCCAGAGAAATATTTGACGATTTGTATATTGCGAAAAATCAGAATTATTTAACGTTTTTAAATCAATATGATGTGATTCATATATCTTTTAATGAGATGCCGAGAAAATACGGAACTTATGAAGAATATATAGAACGCATAGAAAAAAGGCTGACAGATGACCTTTTAAAAAAATATCCGGAGCTGGAAATCCGGGAGGGAGAAGCGGTTTGGGATATTCTGACGGATATATGGGAGAAAGATGCCGCGGCAAAATATATATTTGTACTGGACGAGTGGGATTTCATTTTCCACAGGGACTTTGTTGCGGACAGGGAAAAGAAAGCCTATATTTCTTTTCTGAGTAATCTGTTAAAGGATAAGCCGTATGTTGTAATGGTGTACATGACGGGTATTTTACCCATTGCCAAATATTCCAGCGGTTCGGAATTGAATATGTTTACGGAATTCACCATGGCAAATTCTCCGGCATTCAGTGATTATTTTGGATTTCGTGAGGATGAAGTGGCACAGTTATATGAACGTTATCTTAAATCCTGCGAAAATCCGTCTGTCACAAGGCAGGGGCTGAAACTCTGGTATAACGGTTATCACACAGCAGGCGGACAGAGAGTATATAATCCGCGGTCGGTGGTGGAGGCGCTTCGCTATAACCATCTGGCGAGCTACTGGACCAGCGCCGGTCCTTATGATGAGATATATTATTATATCGAAAAAAATGTGGCGGAGGTGCGGGATGATTTGGCGCTTATGGCGGCCGGGGAATCCGTACCGGCAAGAATACAGGAATATGCGGCTACGTCCATGAATCTGCAGACAAAAGACGAGATTTTTTCCGCGATGGTGGTTTACGGGTTCTTAAGCTGTGAGAAGAACAGAGTGTCGATTCCCAATAAGGAAATAATGGACAGATTCTCCGATATGCTTCGCAAGGAGAATTCCCTTGGGTATGTAAACCGGCTGGCGCGGGAATCTGACAGAATGCTTAAGGCAACGCTTGCAGGCGATACGGAAACTATGCTTGAAATTTTAGAATACACCCATGATACAGAAGTTCCTCTTCTCTCCTATAATAATGAGACAGAACTGACCGCAGTGGTGAATCTGGTATATCTGTCGGCGAGAGATTTTTACCGCGTGGAGCGGGAGGACAAATCGGGTATTGGATATGTTGATTTCATTTTTTATCCGGAAGTGGATAAGACAGCGGATTGCATTATCCTGGAACTGAAAGTCAACGCCTCGCCGGAAGCGGCTGTCAAACAGATAAGAGACAAAAAGTATGATATGCGTTTTTATGGAAGGCTGGGAGAAAAGCCGGAATACACGGGAAGAATCCTGGCTGTCGGGATTAGTTATGACAAATCATCAAAAAAACACAATTGCAAAATAGAGACATTTAGAGAGCGCATCTGACGTTTCCAAAAGAGCAGGCGCACAGGACATCAGACACAAGGAGGTTTGTATGGGAAGAGAAGAATATGGAAAAGCTTACAGAATGGGGAAAAAAGACTATCAGTCCAGAATGCTTCGGGGCGTGAAGCCCACCTTGCAGGTTTTAGACGATATTATGCCGGAAAAGGGGTCGTACTCGGAATATCCCCTTGGACTGGTGCATATTCCCATAGACCAGATAGTGGGAACAAAAACAGTGGGAAGAAGCAATTCCTTTGCAGGGAATTTCATGCCCATTTTAAGAGAAGAATCGGAGTTTGCCGCCAAGTGGAGCAGCTTAAGCACCTGCCATGTGGAGGAGGGTATCAGGGACCCTATCAAGGCTTATGAATACATGAACAAGTTTTATGTGGAGGAGGGCAACAAGCGGGTCAGCGTCATGAAATTCTTCGGGGTGGTGTCCATTCCGGGGGAGGTAATCCGCATCATTCCCAAGCGCACGGAGGAAAAGGAAAATAAAATCTATTATGAGTTTATGGACTTTTATCAACTGGCGAAAATAAATTATATCTGGTTCACGGACCTCGGCAGTTTCGCAAAGCTGCATGAAGCGGTGGGAAAGAAACCGGGCGAAATGTGGACGGACGAAGACCGTCTCAGGTTCAGCGCCGCTTACACAAGATTTAACGCCGAGTATCAGGCGAAGGGCGGCAGTAAACTGAAAATCACGCCGGGAGACGCATTCCTTTCCTTTATCACCCTTTACGGCTACGACGCCATTGACGAAAAGACGGCCAGCGAATTAAAGGAGCTGATTACAAAGAGCTGGGAAGAATTTAAGCTTCTCCAGGAGGATAAGGAAATCGAGCTGAAGATGGCTCCCAGTCAGGAAAAGAAGTCGCTGTTTAGCAGTATTCTCCACCCTTTGAGTTCTCCGAAGCTGAAAATTGCATTTATATACGAAAAGACGCCGGGAACCTCGGCATGGACCTATGCCCACGAGCTTGGAAGGCTTTACCTGGAGCAGACCTTCCCGGATGAGGTTATTACGCTCTGCTTTGAGAACGGAACCCAGGAAAATGCGGATTTGCTGATAAACGAAGCCCTGGACGCGGGATGCAATCTGATTTTTACCACCACGCCGGCATTTGTGCAGGCCAGCGTGAAAGCGGCTATCGCCAATCCTGACGTCCGTATTTTGAGCTGTTCCTTAAATACCTCCCACCGCTATACCCGAAACCAATTCCCTATCCACACCTAAAGTATCGCTTCCTTCGCCCGAGC
>CAMSTM010000200.1 GCA_947063675.1 uncultured Lachnospiraceae bacterium
GGGATGTTATCATTTGAAAGCGATTATGTGGAGGGCGCTCATGAAAAGATTTTAATGCATCCAAGATACCAATCCTTACGGCTGGACAAAGTCCATGCTGGAGCAGATTCTGGCGGATATGCAGAAAGCCGATAAGGAGTGGAACGTGATTCTGCTTCGGTACTTCAATCCTATCGGCGCTCATAAGAGCGGAACCATGGGCGAAAATCCCAACGGAATCCCCAACAATCTGATGCCTTATATCACGCAGGTAGCGGTAGGAAAGCTGAAAGAGCTGGGGGTATTCGGAAACGATTACGACACGCCCGACGGCACCGGCGTAAGAGACTATATCCATGTGGTTGACCTGGCGGTGGGACACGTGAAAGCCCTTAAAAAGATTGAAGAAAATGTGGGCCTTGGCATCTATAACCTGGGAACAGGCGTGGGATACAGCGTGCTGGATATCGTGAAGAACTTCGAGGAAGCCACAGGAGTGAAAATCCCTTATGTCATCAAGGAAAGACGTGCCGGCGATATCGCGGCATGTTATTCGGACGCCTCCAAGGCAAAGAGAGAGCTTGGCTGGGAAGCGCAGAACGGCATCAAGGAGATGTGCGCGGATTCCTGGAGATGGCAGAGCAATAATCCTAATGGGTATGAGGACTGAGAAAAAGACTGAAAATTGCAAAGAATTTGAGTCTGTAACATCCGCAGTGCGCCGTATGCGGGAATAAACAAGGGTAAGACGTCGGTTCGGCTAGGGAATCGATTTATGCGCCGCAAAGAAAATGACTGGTTCTTTGCGGCGTTTTAAAATTTAAAGGCAGGATGAGGTATTGTACGGGAATTGCAGCCTTTATCTGATAAACTTATGAAAAGCAGGGAGGAGTAAAGGAATGGAAAATAACGATTTTTTTAAATTTCATCAGGAACAGATGCTTCGCGACCAGCAGGAGAAGCTGGAGCGCTTCCGCATCTTAAATCAAAACGCGAAAAGGGGAGAAATTCTTTTTACAGGTTCGTCGCTGATGGAGCAGTTTCCCGTCAATGAGCTGCTTATGACAAGAGGAATGCGTCAGGTGGTTTACAACAGGGGAATCGGAGGCTTTACCACAGAGGATATGCTGCGGAACATGGAGGAGATGGTATTTGCCTTAAAACCCCGGAAAATATTCATCAATATAGGGACAAACGATATCGGAAGCCAGGGATACCGCCTCGAAAAGCTGATGGAGAATTATGGAAAAATCATCTCGCAGATACGGGAGAGGCTTCCCGAAGCCGAAATCTATATGATGGCATATTACCCGGTCAATGAGACGGATAAGCTCCCCGAAGGGGAATGGGCAAAAACAATGTTCCTCACACGCACCAATGAAAATATTTCCATTGCCAATAAAGCGGTGGAGGAGATGGCCGGCAGAATGGGCTGCCATTTTATCAATGTAAATCAGGGGCTGACGGACGAAGCCGGGAAACTGAAAAAAGAGTTTACGGTGGAAGGGATTCATATGTACGCCAACGGATATGAGGTGGTGCTGGAGAATATGAGGCCGTTTTTATAAATATGATTTGCAAATGCTGTAGGGGCGGAGTATACTGATAACATCATAAAGACAGCGGAACTGCCGAAAGGAGTATATATGCCGGTTGTGGGATTATCAACAAAACAATGGAATGATACACGCTATAATGCATATCAGAAATCTTCCCTGAAAAGGCAAAATCAGGAATTATCGTGGAGTACAGCTATTGCACCCGGGCTTCTTGAGTCCGGCAAAGAAGAGAAAAACACTAACAAAAATATCGGAAATCAATTGAGCAATACTGCATTAAGTTCTTGCCTTTTTTCGCCCATTATTAAGACCGCGGAACCTGTTTTTGATTGTTCTGAAAATGGGGGAATAGTTTGTTCATATCAGCAACGGCAAGAGGTATTGCCTGTTTCGGAAGAACAAATTAGTGCTCTGCTTAAAAATGAGGATACGATATCAGAAAACAGACAAAATTATACGAAAGGTACATATACCAGTAATACGCCCGAAGAATTGGACACAGTTTTTTACACCTGTTATTCGCCGGAATACATCAAATGTATCAGGGAGGGAGAAAGGAATCCTGAAAATCCTGACGAGAAGACCGGAGAAGATAAACTCCAGTGGGAAATAAAATTGGACAGTAGGGAACAGTACGATAAAATTATGAAGTTTCTTTCTGGCTTTCCGCAGGAGGATAATTTTCGCTTTGCCACGAGGCAGTTTTTTTGGAATGATTTTTTAGATGAAAAAATTGATATGGAGAGTTTTTTAGATTTTTATGCCTGGACAAATAGCGGCAGCCCGGATATGGGAAAGGGTGAAAATGGCGAGCCGGCAGGAATTAATAAAGAACGTATAAAAGATTCAAATGCAGAGTATTTCAACGACTGGACCATGATTGAGCATGTGTGGACTCAGGAAGAGATGTGGGAGGAATGGTACGCAAAAATAGATGTTGCCGGTGGGGCGCAGAAGACCTCAGATATTAACCGGCCGGTATTAAAGAATCCCAGGGATACCGCATATACAAACACATATTTTCGATTGGCAGATGAAACGGGCGTTATTAACTATAACGGAACTATATTTATCTGCGATTATAAATCAGATGCCTTAAAGCTGGGGGATTGCAGTAATCTCAGGAATTGCATTCAAATTGCATTATCCGGGGGAGGAAGTCTTGTTGTAAATAAAGACAATATTGACGAGTTAATTAACGCAATTTCTATGTTTTCATCAGAAGATGTGGCACGTATTTTGCGTACTGTTCAAAAGGAACGAATGATGCAAAAGGCTCTTTATGAAACAAAAGAAAAAATAGCTTCTGAACTGATTGAGATTGTATGATTCATTTTTCATAATATGATGAAAATAGTAAAATGACAAATAAATTATTTTGGAGATTTAGCCCCCTGCTACGAAATACATTTTCATAGCAGGGATATTTGTACTCTCAAAAAACTGAGCAAGGAACAGGAATTTGCTGCGGATTTTAAAGACTGCATTATCCATCGCATTTTTGTCCTTTTGTGTTGAAGTGTATAAATTGGTTGCACAAAATAAAAAAAGGTTGTCAATCGGTATATTTTCTGTTATATTAAGTCCATCAATTCAAAGTGAATCTTTTGTTTTTTCCTTATAATATCGGAATTGTCCGGTAAGGAAGAAATCTGTATCGGCATCTCGCCGGAAATTCACGGAAGAAAATTAAAATGATAAAAGGCAGGATGGAGATAACCGGTACATTGGATAAGCCTGTGTCGTGTATATCTATCGTACGCTGCCGGAAGGAGGAGGTATGGGATATACCAAAAAGACGCTGCAGGAGCTTGACTTGATTGACAATTTCCTGTCAAACGCAATTGCTTCCAACAGGGAATTGGGCGAGCCGTTTTACCGGCTGCTGCTGTCCGTTTTGCTTGGAAAAGAACTAAAAACAGTCCGTGTGCTGGCACAGCAGGTTATTCCGGCAGCAACGCCGGAACTGCGGGGAATCCGGATGGATGTGGAAATTACGGAATATGACGAGGGAACCGTAACAAACATATACGACATGGAGCCGCATCTTAAGGACGGGCTTCATCTGCCGAAGCATAACAGATACTATCAGGCAAAGATAGACGGAAGGTATGTAAAAAGAGGGCTTAAAGATTTTTCGGAAATTCCAAATCTGTATGTGATAACAATTACGAATTACGACATATTCGGCAGAGACTATATGATGTATACGGTTCGCAACAAATGTGAGGAAATACCGGATATGGAGTATGACGACGGGCTTCAATTTATATACTTCAACACAAAAGGACAAAAAGGCGGTAGCCAGGCAATAAAAAATATGTTAAAATATATCCAAAATAGTGATAGTAAAAATGCGGTGGATGACGCAACCAGAAAGATAGATTATTATGTAAGGAAAGTAAAGAATCTGCCGGAAGTGGAGGCGGGATATATGACATTGGGAGACTGGATTGACAGCATTGTAGACAGTGTAAAGGAAGAGGACATAAAAGTTGTCGTGGAAATATTGAAAGAGCTCCATGAAACAAAGGATAATGCAGTCCTTAAAATCCGCAGCAAATTCCCGGAATTTGCGAATCAGGCGGAAGGGCTGGTAGAAAAATACTGGAAAGAGGGTTAGGATTTTAAGCCTGTTTTTAAGCAGGCTCAAAATCAATTCCAGTGGTTTATTCCCCAATCAGTACCTTTTTCCCGCAGAAAGCAAATCCGTACTTCCGTATACGCTCTGGCGGAATCCCTTTTGCAATAAGGCCAGCCTGATAATTTCGTTCTTCTATCTGACGCAAAGCAGCCCAAACGGTATCGGAAAGCTCTTTTTCATCCGAATCCTGCACTTTAAATTCCAGAATGATGGCAGGGATTTCAGAGAGATTATTCTGTGAACCCTGAACGACTCTCGGCTCCATCATTACGTCATACCTTCCGAAACCGCTTTCTCGGTTTGAAGTAATTACATATTTATCCGCCATTTTCACCATCAGGCCAAGTACAAAACCATGGTAAAACCGTTCCGGTTCGTCGGCGGAAGGCTTTTTCCCCGTATCAAAGAAGCTGAACATTTCCGTTGTAACTCTGTTCATGTACGTGTTCATTGCCTTTAAATCGCCCAAAAGCAGCGCTTTGGAAAAATTATCGTAGGAATCGAAAGAAGTATCAAACCAACTGCCTATCATCCGGCGGAACATAACGCGGACTTCAAAATTAGTCAGCTCCAGTTCATATTCCTGTTTCCATTCTCCATATTCAGTCGCATATGTGCGGCAGTTTTTTACTTTCAGGTAACCGCTGGCAAGCAGAAGGCTCCAGACGGCATTCTTATTTTCAGAGAGCTGGTTGTAGACAATCTGTTCGTCTATTTCCACCCGGATACTCTCCCCCTGTATCAGCCGCTCAAAGATTTTCTTTACATCCGGGCTTCCTTCCCGTATCAGCTTACCCACAAGGCTGTTGGAACTGGTATTTGCCCAGTAAGCGCCCACTTGCTGCTCGTCAAGAAAATTGATGATGGACCATGGATTATAAATATCCCTTGTGCTGCCGAAGGTAAATCCGTCATACCAGTCTTTGATTAGCTGCCGCTGCTCCGATAAGCCAAATTCATTCAGCGCCGCAAAGACTTCTTCTTCCGTGAAACCGAAAACATCCGCATATTTTGGGGAGGTTGTGGTTACCACTTTTAGATTATTTAAATCAGAGAAGACAGATTCCTTACTGACCCTGGTAATCCCGGTCATAACAGCCCGCTCAAGACAGGGGTTTGTCTTAAAGGCAGCGTTAAAAAGGCCTCTGGTAAAGGACACCATCTCGTTCCAATATCCGTAAACATAGGCCTCCTGCATGGGTGTGTCGTACTCGTCCAAAAGGATGATGACTTTTTTACCATAGTGCTTCATCAGGTAATTTGACAGAAGATTCAGGGAATCTGTGTCGATATCTCCGTCCATATCTGCAGAAATTTTCCGGAACTGGGCCTTTTCGTTTTCATTCAGCTTATCGCTGTCTGCCAGAAAATCAAACTGATTATATAATCTTGCAATAATCCGGCATATTTTCCTTCTGGCATCCGTATAGGAAGTTTCTTTCACGCTGGCAAAGCTGAGAAACATTATGGGGTACGAGCCCTGAAGCTGGCGGTACTTTTCTTTCTGCCAGATGGAAAGCCCTTCAAAAAGCTCCCCTCTGCCAGCATATTCCAGGGAAAAAAACTTCTCCAGCATACTCATGTTCAGCGTTTTCCCAAAACGCCTCGGGCGTGTAATCAGCGTTACCTCATCGGCGGATTCCCACCATTGACTGATGAAATTCGTTTTATCCACATAAAAATAATTATTTATTCTGATTTTCTCAAAATCCTGATTTCCGATGCTCACAGTTCTTGGATATTCTAATAACCTGCAACGGCACATATGCAGGTCATTAGAGGAGC
>CAMSTM010000201.1 GCA_947063675.1 uncultured Lachnospiraceae bacterium
GCCTTTTTTTGAGTTCGGGTTATACGATCCATGAAGCAGGTCCGCTCGGAACGATTGTGGAGAAAAGCAAGGCTCTGGCGCAGGAGCTTTCTGGGAACATACCGAAAGCGGCGGTGATGTGCGACGATACCCTTGCTTACTTTGATTCCATGTCCGGCTCCGATATTGCCAATACAGACGCGTTTATCGCCCTCACGGAAAACGACGAGTATAATCTGGTGGCGGCAATGTACGCCGAGTCCCAGGGCGTTTCAAAGGTAGTGTCCCGCATCAGCGCAAAGTCAAGGCTTAAGGTGCTGCAGCCGGGAAGCCGGATTTGTACGGTGTGCCGGGAGGACGTTGCGGCGGACAGAATTCTGGGCTACAGCCGTTCTCTTTTGAATGCGGAGGATAATGACGCGGTGGAATCGCTCTACCGTCTGATGGATGGTAAAATCGAATTCATCGAGTTCAAGATAGATGAAAATGACAGGAATCTGAATATTCCGCTTAAGGACTTAAGGCTGAAAAGCGGGATACTGCTTGGCTGTATCATGCGGGGAAGCAAGACCATCATTCCCCGCGGCGACGATGTGCTGATGCCAGGCGATATGGCGTTGGTGGCGACCATAGGAAGACAGATTGTGCGTCTGGAAGACATTTTTCAAACATAAGGACTTTACCTGTGCAGGAATCTGCAAATTGATTCCCGCAGATAACAGTCCGGGCGGCGTCCTGCGGGCAGCCGGTAACTGCCACAAACTACAATTTTGAAAAAATGGCGGAAAGGCATTAGGTCATGAATAAGAGAATTATTGTCAGTACGATTGGCAAAATTATACTTCTGGAGGTTTTGCTGATGATACCGGCGCTGCTGGTGTCGCTCATTTACAGGGACGGGGATACCATGGGGTTTCTGATTACCATGGTTCCGGCGGGAATCGCCGGGGCAGCGTTTACGTCCGTAAAGCAGTCCGGCCAGAGAATGAGCAGCCGGGACGGCTATTTTATCGTAGCCTCAGCCTGGATTTTGATTTCCCTGATTGGCGCGCTGCCCCTTTATATCAACGGCGGCTTTGCCTCCTACTGGGACGCGTTGTTTGAGATTGTTTCGGGCTTTACCACCACGGGGGCTTCCATCCTGGCCGCGCCGGAGGAGTTGGGGCACGGCGTTTTGTTCTGGCGGAGCTTCACCCACTGGATAGGCGGTATGGGCGTGCTGGTGTTCCTCCTGATGGTGATGCCCATGGAAAACGATAATTCCATGCATCTGGTGCGGGCGGAGGTGCCCGGGCCCACTGCGGGAAAGCTGGTTCCGAGGATGCGCACCACTTCCATGATTCTGTACGGCATTTACGGAATCATGACGCTGATTTTAGTTGCGCTTTTGTGCCTGTTCGGCATGAAGCCCTTTGACAGCTTCTGTATTGCTTTCGGAACTGCCGGTACGGGAGGCTTTGCGGTTTCCAGCGCCGGGATTGCGGGCTACAACAGTCTGGCAATCGAGGTGACGCTGGGGATTTTCATGCTCCTGTTCGGGGTGAATTTTACAGTGTATCATCTGATTATGCTGCGGAAAATAAAAGATGCCCTGTTTATGGAAGAGGTGAGGGTTTATTTTGCGATTGTGGCTGCCGCCACAGTTGCCATCACATTGAATATTTTAAGTTTTGCCGGAGGCCTTGGGAACGCGCTCAGACAGGCTTTTTTCCAGGTGACAAGCATCATTACCACCACAGGCTTTGCAACGGTGGATTTTGAGCTCTGGCCGGAGTTTTCCAAGCATATGCTTCTGCTTTTAATGGTGGTGGGCGCCTGCGCCGGTTCCACGGGCGGTGGTATGAAGGTTTCCAGGGTCTTAATCATCGTAAAGTCATTTGTGGCGGAAATCAGGCAGATTATTAATCCCAAGGCAATTGTGACCGTTCGGGTCAACGGAAAGCCGGTGGACAGGAAAACCTTAAGCTCCACAAGAATATATGCCGCGGCTTACATGCTGCTGCTCTGTTTATTTACGCTGGTGGTTTCGCTGGACGGGTTTGATTTTACCACCAACTTTACCGCTGTCCTGTCCTGTTTTAACAATATCGGGCCGGGACTTAACAAGGTGGGGCCCATGGCGAATTTCAGTATTTATTCGGACTGGGCAAAAGTGGTTTTGTCTTTTGCCATGTTGACGGGAAGGCTGGAGATTTTCCCCATGTTCCTTCTGTTTGCAAGGTCAGCTCACGACAGGTAAGGAGGCTCAGGACTTTGGGGATATATTCATATAATAATACATTTATAAAACAGCAGAACAATAAAGGGGGTATGTTATGGCAAAATTATGGATGAGAATGGAGAAGATGAAAAAGTATATCCATGTAATCAGCCAGGCCCTGGAGCTGCTTGCTGCCGGGCTTATGCTGGTGGGGATAGTTTTTACGGTAATCGGGATTTTCAAAAATCACGAGCTTTTCAGCCATCTGCTGGCGGACACTTCTCTGTTTCGGGAGTACATGGAGCAGATATTTATGCTGGTTATCGGCGTCGAGTTTCTGGTGATGCTGTGCCGCCCGAACTCGGAAAACGTCATGGAGGTGCTGATTTTCCTTGTTGCCCGTCATATGATTGTGGGGGAAACCACTTCCTTTGAGGATTTTGTGTCGGTGGTGAGTATAACGATTCTGTGCGTTGTACGGAGATATCTTCGGATTAACAATGAAAAGCGCGGGGAAAAGAGCGAGGAGGAATACATTACGGAAACGGAAAAGAAAGAATAGGGAGATTGCATTTTCTTCCAAACAGTGTTATTATTTTAACGATGTGAAAATCACAGGGTTTTACAGGTAAAAAGCGGTTTGTGTCCGCGCGGCCCGCAAACGCTTTCCATATAAACAGCCGTGCAGAAATGAGGAGACCAATGAGTAAGACATTCGCTGATTTAATTGCCAAAGTCAATGAATGCGGCACAAAGAAAGTCGCTGTGGCGGTAGCCCAGGATTCTGCCGTGCTTGAAGCCGTTAAGGCAGCCAAAGAAAGAAAAATCGCCGACGCCGTTTTGGTTGGCGACGAGAAGAAAATCCGTGAAATCGCCGATTCCCTTTCCATGGATTTGAGCGGTTTTGAAATTATCAATGTGGAGGATGTGACGGAAGCGGCCCGCACCGCTGTGAAGCTGGTTCATGAAGGCAAAGCCGACATGTACATGAAGGGCCTGATTGACACCAAGGGCTTCCTTAAAAGCGTTCTGGACAAGGAAGTGGGGCTTCGTACCGGAAAGCCTTTATCCCATGTATGCGTATTTGACATCGAAGGCGTTGACCATCTGCTTTTCTTAACTGACGTTGCGTTCATTCCTTATCCTACTTTAGAGGATAAAGTACATATTATCAACAACACACTGGAAATCACCAAAGCCTGCGGTATCGAGAATCCCAAGGTTGCCCCTCTTGCGGCCGTTGAGGTAATCAATCCCAAGATGCCCGCCACCGTGGAAGCCGGAGAACTTACGCGGATGAATAAAGAGGGCGAAATCACAGGCTGTATCGTTGACGGCCCCCTGTCCTTAGACCTTGCCATCGACGCCGAGGCCGCAAAGCATAAGGGAGCTACAGACAGAGCCATTCAGGGCGATGCCGATATCCTTCTTTTCCCGGACATCCACGCCGGCAATCTGGTATACAAATGTCTGGTTCACACGGCAAAGGTGGTTAACGGAAATATTCTTACGGGAACGAAAGCGCCTGTTATCCTGACTTCCCGTTCCGATGACTTCGAAACCAAAGTAAATTCCATCGCTCTTGGCGCCGTTGTGGCCGAGGCTATGAAAAACCAGTAACAGGAAACCTTTTAAACAGGAGGAGTAAAATGTCAGTAAAAAGCTTAATCATCAACCCCGGTTCCACCTCCACCAAGATTGGTGTTTTTGAGGATGAAACCTTATTATTTGAAGAAACCCTTCGCCATTCCACGGAGGAAATTGCAAGCTATGCGTCGATTGTTGACCAGAAGGATTTCCGCAAACAGATTATACTGGATTTATTAAAGGAAAAAGATTTTGACATCAACTCTCTGCAGGTAGTGGTAGGCCGCGGCGGTATGCTAAAGCCCATTCCCGGCGGAACCTACGCTGTAAGCGACGCGCTTTTGGCGGATTTGAAAATCGGAGTTCAGGGACAGCACGCTTCCAACCTGGGCGGCATCCTTGCAAGGGAAATTGCCGACGCCATCGGCGTTCCTTCCTACATCGTAGACCCTGTGGTTGTGGATGAGCTGATGCCGATTTCCAGATATTCCGGCGTTCCCGAGCTTCCCCGCACCAGCGTGTTCCATGCGCTGAACCAGAAGGCTGTTGCAAAGCGTTATGCGAAGGAGCAGGGAAAAGCTTACGATTCCCTGAATCTTGTGGTCGTTCATATGGGCGGCGGCGTTTCCGTAGGCGCTCACGAAAAGGGAAAGGTTGTTGACGTCTTCAACGCGCTTGACGGCGACGGCGCGTTCTCCCCTGAAAGAGCAGGTGCGGTTCCCACCGGCGCATTAATTAAAATGTGCTTCTCCGGCCAGTATACTGAGAAGGAAGTTTACAAAAAGGTGGTTGGAAACGGCGGTTTTAACGCTTATGTGGGCACCAACGACATGCGCGATGTGGAAAAGATGGTTCAGGAGGGCGATGCAAAGGCAGCCGAGGTCCGCGAGGCTTTCATCATGCAGGTTGCCAAAAACATCGGTTCCATGTCCTGCGTCCTTAAAGGAAAGGTGGACCAGATTATAATCACTGGCGGAATCGCCTACGATAAGGTGGTTGTTGCCGGACTTACGGAAAGAGTCGGCTTTATCGCTCCCATCACCGTATATCCCGGTGAAGACGAGCTGCTTGCTCTTGCCCAGGGCGCGCTGCGCGTGATGAACGGCGAGGAAGAAGCGCTGAATTATTAATGATTTGAATAAAAGCCCCGTTACAGGCGCAGAGTAATTCTGTGTGCAGCGCCTGCAGCGGGGTATTCTTTATACGGAAGTTAATTTTCCGCCGGCCGGTTCATGATATTGACAGTCAATACGTACAATCCGGCGGCCTGTGAATGACACGGCTGTATTGTTATATTTGGCAGAACAACCTGTACATAATAGTTGAATATAGCCCGCAAATCTGCTAAAATACAGTTTATGGTTTTATTGTGAAGAAGAAAGAAATGTAAATCCGCACCGAATGGCAGGCTTCAGGCAGTATGGAATGTGAAGCAGGCGGCGCGGAAGCGAGGTAAGAGAATGAATTTAGTCCAGAAAGTGTTCGGAACCCACAGCGAGAGGGAGCTGAAACGAATAGAAAGTACCGTAAAGGCCATTGAGGATTTGCGTCCGGCCATGCAGGCGCTGTCGGACGCGGAGCTTTCCGCAAAGACGGAAGAATTTAAAAAGCGCCTCGGAGAGGGGGAAACCCTTGACGATTTGCTTCCGGAAGCCTTTGCGGCGGTGCGGGAGGCGGCAAGGCGGGTGCTCAACACAGAGCATTACAGGGTGCAGTTAATCGGCGGGATTATCCTGCATCAGGGCCGTATTGCGGAAATGAAAACCGGTGAAGGCAAAACCCAGGTGGCCACCCTTCCGGCTTATCTCAACGCGTTGGAAGGAAAAGGCGTCTGCGTGGTAACGGTCAACGATTACCTTGCCAAACGTGACTCCGAGTGGATGGGCGAAATCTACAAATTCATGGGGCTTACGGTAGGCGTCGTCTTAAACAGCATGAAATCCGACGAGCGGCGGGAGGCTTATAACTGCGATATCACCTATGTCACCAACAATGAGCTGGGATTTGATTATCTGAGAGATAACATGGTGATTTACAAGGAGCAGCTTGTACTCCGCAGCCTTAATTACGCAATTATCGACGAGGTGGACTCGGTTCTTATCGACGAGGCCAGAACGCCTCTTATCATATCCGGCCAGATTTTCTATCTGAAAGAATTTCTCTACCTTGTCAACGCCCTGGGCGGTAA